>WTJS01000111.1:34774-48518 GCA_011524735.1 Alphaproteobacteria bacterium | reverse complement strand
GTGATGGTTCAGCATCGGTCGCTTGCAGGGAGTTCGTTTTATCGGCAGCGGCTGTCTGACCCGTATCAGTGGCGTCACTAATCGGGCGATCGGCAACCATATCCTGTTGTGAATCCTGGCCGGAATCTGGCTGTGAGTCTGACTGTGAACCTGGTTGGGACTCTTGCCCGGATCCCGTGCTGGCAATTTCTGGTTCGGACGCAGTCAAACTGTCTTCGATGAGCGTGGTGTCGGGCTGATTTTCGGCTAACCCACTTGCAGCCAGATCAGACGGGTTTGCAGTGGCAATCGCAACTTCAATCTCGCCATCCTCTGTATCATGACCACCAAACCATTGTGGAGGTCCGAACTGAAACAGACCGGGCACAAGCAGGCTCAATGCCACGAGCCCGAAAGACGCACGCAGCAGATGGCTGTTCTTGATCTCAATTCCAAAAGGCTGAGACACAATTCATCCAATGCTCAGAAACAGAAACTGGCGCTGACCTGAACGGTCTGGCGATTAGAAATCCGCCGCACGCACCTCACGAACTTCGGGAATGTAGTGCCGAAGCATATTTTCGATTCCCATCTTCAACGTTGCGGTCGAACTTGGACAACCCTGGCAAGCGCCCCGCATCTGTAATGTCACGATGCCGTCATCGAAATTCTGGAACACAATGTCACCACCATCCATAGCCACTGCAGGACGAACCCGCGTATCAAGCAGCTGTTTGATCTGCTTGACGGTATCATCATCATCTGCTCCGTCATCAGCAGCGCTATCAGTGCTCTCTACAACGGGAAGACCGGATGCGTAATGTTCCATGATGCCAGCCAGGATGGAGGGCTTCAGCGCGAACCAGTCGAGCGCTTCATCCTTGGTCACAGCAACAAAGTCACCGCCCAGAAAAACACCGCGCACACCGTCAATTTGAAACAGACGTCTCGCCAGAGGTGAAGATGAAGCACTCTCGGCTGCTGGAAAATCAGCTGTGCCAGCATCCATGACCGGGACACCCGGAATGAATTTCAGTGTCGCCGGGTTGGGGGTATCCTGCGTCTGGATAAACATGATGAGCGTCCTCTGTTAATCTGTCTTCAGTCGTTGGTCAGCACGGTGGTCAGTAAACACGGTGGTCAGTGAAAAGAGCAAGCAAGGTCTGGCGCCGCACTCAACGGGTCCGGGACAACCTTGCCAGACGGCAGTCAGGCCTGACAACATGCGCGCATTGGCGCGCCGTGCTGTTCTAATCTAGGCCTTACAATAGCACAAAATCACGGCCGGAATGTGGGAAAATTTTGACCAGTTCCCCACCTGCCTTCTGGCAGGCTAAGACTGTGGCTTTGCACCCAAAAACCCGACGATTTCATTCACTTCGGCCAGAATCGGAGCAGCAATGGCTTCTGCCCGTGCAGCGCCATCATCGAGGATATTGTCAATATGGTCGGGATTTTCCAGAAGCATCCGCATGTTTTTTCCCATTGGTGCGAGCTTTTCAACTGCCAGCTCCGCAAGAGCTGGCTTGAACACGCCAAATCCCTGACCACCAAATTCAGACAGCACACTATCGACATCACGGTCGGCCAGGGCCGCAAAAATGCCAACAAGGTTCTGCGCCTCAGCACGACCTTCGAGCCCTGCCGCCTCTGATGGCAGCGCGTCAGGATCGGTTTTTGCCTTGCGGATTTTCTGTGCAATCAGATCTGCATCATCCGTCATATTGATCCGCGAATTGTCCGAGGCATCTGACTTGCTCATCTTCGATGTGCCGTCACGAAGGCTCATCACACGGGTCGCGCTGCCAAAAATCTGCGGCTCAGGAAGCGGGAAGAACTCAACCTCATATGCCTGGTTGAAAGCCTGGGCGATGTCGCGTGTCAACTCAAGATGCTGTTTCTGATCCTCACCCACCGGGACATGCGTCGCGCGATAGGCCAGAATGTCAGCGGCCATCAACGTTGGATAGGAATACAGGCCAACTGTCGCGTTCTCGCGATTCTTGCCAGCCTTTTCCTTAAACTGTGTCATCCGGTTCAGCCACCCAAGCCGTGCCACACAATTGAAGATCCAGGCAAGCTGCGAATGCATCGGAACGCGGGACTGGTTAAAGACAATTGACTGTTCTGGAGAAATGCCGGCAGCCAGCAGACTGGCGGTTACTTCACGGGTGCTCTGGCGCAGCTGGGCTGGGTCCTGGGCAACCGTAATGGCATGTAGATCCACAACGCAGTAAATCGATTCAAAACTATCCTGAAGCGTGACCCAGTTTCGAATCGCACCAAGATAATTGCCAAGGTGAAGGTTGCCGGTTGGCTGGATGCCGGAAAAAATGCGGTTGCCGCCGGCTGCTGTTGTCGCGCTCATGATCCGCTGGTACCCCTGAGATGCCATCATTAAATCATCGTTCGAAGGCGGTTATGGTCGCTCACATGGCAGGGGTCAAGCCTGGCTGTGTCAGTGGTCTGATCTGCTAGCGTCTCAGAAGCTGGGCCGGGATGGCCCCTATACGCCAGGCGACCAGCAGAAAGACTGTCCCACCAGATGCCACCAACAGGACAAGCCCCCCGACCGACCCCAGTGCAGAAATCAGCCCCGGAACCCCGTAAATCAGACCGAACAGGGCTGCCGCCATTGCCAGGGTGGCGATCACAATTCGACCAAGAGCCGCCGATGACGGCATGCCAAAATGGTTACTCCGGATGAGCCCGCTGACAAGAATGGCAGCTGCAACATAGCCAGACACCGAGGTTGCCAGAGCAAGCCCGACATGACCAAAGATTGGCATCAGCGTCAGTGAAAGCCCGATATTCACGGTGACCGTGACAATCGATACGGCCAGCACAAACCCGGCACGGCTGTTGGCATAAAAGGCCGGCTGGACAAGCTTGACCATGATGTGCGCCGGCAGGCCCATGGCATAAGCCATCAGGGCCGCAGCACTGTGGTCAGCATCAGCCATGGTGAACGCACCATGGGCAAACAGACCAGTGACGATCTGGGGCGCGATCAAGATCAGCGCCACTGTCGCTGGTATAATTAGAAAAGCTGCGAAGACCACAGCCTCGGCAAGAGCGGACCGGGCAGCGGCATAATCCGTTTCACGGAACTGCGCCGATAAACGCGGCAGCAGCGCTGTTGCAAGTGCCACTCCGATCACACCAAGCGGCAGTTGTGCGACGCGATCAGCATAATAAAGCCAGGCAATGGCCCCCATGGGCAGTAGTGATGCCAGAACCAGATCCACTATCAGATTGATCTGCAGAATGATGGCTCCGGCCGACGCAACCATAAATTGCCGCCACATGGCCCGAATGGGTGCCCCAAATTGCGGCCAACATATTCCTGGCATCGACCGGCTGCGAACAAGCACAGCGCCCATGACAAAAAGCTGCACAAAGCCGGTGGCCAGAAGTGCAACCGCCAGCGGCATTGCCTGTTCCACCGCAAGCCACCCTGTGGCAAGCGGGATAACCAACGCGCCGGCAATCAGAAACAGGTTAAAGATAATTGGCATGGCGGCGGCAGCGAGGAACCGTCCGTTGGCATTGGCAATCGCTGCCCAGAACGCCACCAGCGAAATCATTGGCATATAGGGAAAGGTCACACGTGCAAGCGTCACCGCAGCGTCAAATCTTTCAGGGGTATTGGTAAATCCTGGTGCTAGAACCGTAATGATGGCCGGCATGAAAAATTCAGCCAGCCCAACAATGACCAGCAATACCATCATCAGTGTGGTCTGAGTTTCAGCCGCCAGACGAGTCGCCGCCGCATCACCTTGATCACGCCGCATGGCGGAAAAAGCAGGCACAAAAGCATTGGCAAGAGCACCTTCAGCCGTCAGTCGGCGAAACATATTTGGCAGCTTTAACGCAACCAGAAAGGCGTCGGCGGCTGGACCTGCCCCTAAAAAGGCTGCGAAGACAACGTCACGGCCAAAACCCAGAAGCCGACTGATCCCAGTCATGCCACTGATTTGCCGGAAGGCCCTTGCCAGCGAACCGCGCTTCATTCAGCTGCCTCACCCACCTGATCAAACACATCCAGAAGGCGCGTGCGAATGGTTTCGAGCCTGGCCTCATTATGGATCTGCAGACCATACAGGTCTTTCACATAGAAGACATCCACCACACGTTCACCATAGGTCGAGACTGTGGCTGTCTGAATCTGCAGTCCGAGATCGGCAAGCGCCTGTGTCATCCGGTGAAGAAGCCCCGGCATGTCGCGGCCATTCACCTCAACCACCGTGTGGGTTGAGCTGATCTTATTGGACAGGATAACCCGCGCTGGCACCGGAAGATGGCGCACCCGCTGCGGCAGGCTGCGCCAGCGGTCGCGAAGTGCCGCCTGCGGCCTCAGGGTTCCAGTGACCGCACGATCAATGTTTTCACGAATTCGGTCCAGAAGCTGGCTGTCAGAAATCAGCTCATTATCCGGTGTCTGCAACATGAAGACATCAAGGACCGTGCCATCAGAACAGGTGGAAATCCGGGCGCCCGCAATATTCACCCCATGGCCGGCTACCGCCCCGGCAATACGCGAAAACAGGCCTGCGTCATCGACCGTTAACAAAGTCAGTTCAGTAACCTTGCGCTCCGGATCCTGCCGGAAATCGACAAGAAGGGGCACATCAAGGGTCCGAAACTCCCGACTCAGTTCAGCATGCCGGACATGAGCCTCCGTATCAAAGCCAGTCCAGTAACTTCTCGGCAGCAAGGCCGCATGCATGTCAAACTCTTCCTCGCTCCAGTCGGGGAGTTGTTCCCGTGCTGCATGACGGGCACCTTCGGCATTACCACTGGCAATGACATTGGCATCAGCGCCGCGGAGAACCGCATCGGTCTGGTAATAGAGATCGCGCATCAGCGCCGCCTTCCATCCATTCCAGATGGTTGGTCCGACCCCGCGAATATCCGCCACCGTCAGGACCAGCAGAAGCTTCAGCCGCTCCGGTGACTGCACCACAGCGGCAAAATCCTCAATCGTCTTTGGATCATTCAGATCATACCGGAACGCTGTCTTGCTCATCAGAAGATGGTGCAACACCAGCCAGCTCACTGTCTCTGTCTCTTCCTGCGTCAGGCCAAGCTGAGGACAGACTTCCAGCGCAACGTCAGCGCCGAGGATAGAGTGATCGCCGCCACGCCCCTTGGCGATATCATGAAGCAATGCCGCCACGAACAGAACCTTGCGCGAGGCGATTTCCGGCATCACCGCGGTGGCCACTGGTGCCGTTTCCTTGAGTGCTCCACTTTCGATCTGGTGCAGCACACCAATCACTTTGATGGTGTGCTCATCAACGGTATAGCTGTGATACATGTCGAATTGCATCATCGCGACAATACGGCCAAAATCTGGAAGGAACCGTCCCAGCACACCACTTTCGTTCATCAGGCGGAGCACCCGTTCAGGGTTGCGGCGGGACGTCAGGATAGCAAGAAATTCTGCCGCCGCCGCTGGATCGCGGCGGGTGGCGTCACCGAGCCACGGAAGTCCCCGTGTGATTCGCTGCAACGCCTGCGGATGAATGTCGGCATTCTGCTCCAGCGCCAGCTGAAAAATCTGCAGCATGCGCACCGGGTCGTCCCTGAACATCAGTTCCTGATCAAGATTGATCCGGCCGGACCGAATGGTGAACGAACCGAAATGCTGACCAGGACGGAATTCTTCCGCCCAGACAGTGCGCCGTTTGCGAAAATCCATTTCCATGGACGCACAGATGATGCGGGTCAGATTGCCAACATCCCGCGCCGCCAGATAATAGCGTTTCATGAAGCGTTCGACATCGCGCATGCCGCGCCGCGCCGAAAACCCCATGAGTGGCGCGATGGCCATCTGCGCATCGAAATCCAGCCGTTCGTCCGGCCTGCCAGACCGCAGGTGAAGGTGACAGCGAACTGTCCAGAGAAAACGCTGCGCGGCAGCAAAACGCCGGGCCTCACTTTCACGCAGAATACCCTTGTCGACAATATCGATGATGCTGTCTGCCCGGTAGGCAAATTTGGCAACCCAGAACAGCGTATGAAGATCGCGAAGGCCGCCTTTGCCTTCTTTGATATTCGGCTCGACCATATACCGTGTACCACCATGTTTTTCATGGCGATAATCCCGTTCGGCCAGCTTTGCCTCAACGAATTCGGCGGGCTTCATGCGCGCCACATGCCGATGAAAGGCACGGTCCAGCATGGTATAGAGCCTGGCGTCCCCGGCGATGTGGCGCATTTCCAGAAGGCCAGTCAGCACCGTCTGGTCTTCCTGTGCCACACGGATAGTATCGGCAACAGTTCGGCTGGCATGCCCAACCTTCAGACCCAGATCCCATAGAAGATAAAGCATCTGCTCGATCACTCTGGCAGGTGCCTTTCCGCCTGCGTGGTCGGTCAGGAACAGAAGGTCGATATCCGAGCAGGGCGCCAGTTCGCCGCGGCCATAACCACCCACGGCCACAAGGGCCACATTGGTGCTGCCAAAGCGCGTCATCATGATGTTCAGCACAGCACTCAGGAGCTGATCCATACCCCAGGCATGTCGCCCCACATAGATCGCCCCGTCGCGTGTTTTTGCCAGCTCATCGGCAAGCCGGGTCTGCATATCCTTGTAGAGTGTCTTCGCCTGTTCCAGAACGCTCTTCTGGAAGTCGGCATCCGATGCGTCTGCCAGCTTCTCAGCCAACCCGTCAAGCGGATTTGAGCCAAGCGGCGGGTTAGCGGCAGCCTGGGCGGCCTCCAGCGGTTGAATCCATTGCCGCCAGAGATGCCTCTGCACAGGCTGGTCAGACATTATTGCGTCCCTCATCAACAGCACTGTCACCTTTGCTGGTGGCGATCATCAGTTTTTTCCATTCAAGGCTGCCTGTCATGAACGATTACCCATCACGAGCATCCGATATGAGATCACGAAGCTCATAGACAAGGTCGAGCGCCTCACGCGGGGCCAACAGGTCAGGATTGATCGATTCGAGACGTGAGCGCAGCGCCTCAGCAGAAGCTGATGCACTACCCAAATTCAATCCCGCAGACTCGGCGCCAGCCTCTACCGCAGAAAAATCATGGTCGAACAATGGGAGGTCCTCCACCAGCTTTCCCGCATCGATAACACCATGTCCACCAGCCTCCATTTCAGACAAAAGTGCCTGTGCCCGGCCAATCACGGCGGCCGGCAGTCCGGCAAGTCTTGCCACATGCACCCCGTATGATCGATCTGCCGCGCCATCAATGACCTGATGCAGGAAAATGATTTCACCGTCCCATTCCCGCACCTTCATCGAATGGCAGGACAGCCGGTCCAGCGCATGACGAAGATTGGTCAATTCATGATAATGGGTGGCGAACAGAGTACGGCATCTGTTCTGCTGATGAAGATGTTCCAGGGTCGCCCAGGCAATAGCAAGCCCATCATAGGTTGCCGTACCCCGGCCAATTTCATCCAGAATGACAAAGGACCTGTCAGTGGCACGGTTCAGAATGGCGGCTGTTTCGACCATTTCGACCATGAATGTTGATCGGCCCCGAGCCAGATCATCGGCCGCCCCGACGCGACTGAAAATGCGGTCAATCACACCTATGCATGCCTGTTCGGCGGGAACATACAGACCTGCCTGCGCCATGATGGCGATATGGGCATTCTGGCGCAGAAAGGTTGATTTACCGGCCATGTTCGGGCCAGTGACAAGCCAGATATCTCCAGAATCACCAAGGCCGCAGTCATTTGGAATGAATGTCTCGCCAGCTGGCATCAGAGACTCAATCACCGCATGACGGCCTTTGATAATTTCAAAACTGATATCGTCACGAATATCAGGGCGGCAGTAATGCCGCTTACAGGCAAGCTGGGCTGAGGCCATGGCCACATCAATTTCAGCCAGCGCTCGTGCCGCTGCCGACAGGCTGTCTGAGCTGGAAAGTGCCAGTTCCCGCAACCGGTCAAAAATTTCCAGCTCCCGAGCCAGTGCCCGATCCGCCGCTGTCGACAAATCACGCTCCAGCTGCGCCAGATCAGTTGTAGTGAAGCGCACCGTTTGTGCTGTGGTCTGACGGTGAATAAATCTTTCATCCTGCATCAGCTTTTCAGCATGTGCGCTTCGCACATCCACATGATAGCCAAGCACATTGTTGTGCTTCACCTTCAGCGAAGCGATGCCGGTGGACGTCACATAATCCTGCTGCAACGCCGCGATGAGACGGCGGCTCTCATCCCGTAACGCACGCAATTCATCAAGCGCCGGATCAAATCCGTGCCGCACAAATCCGCCATCACGGGCCAGAAGCGGCAGTTCATCCGCGAGTGCCGGCGTCAAATCTGAGGCTAGCCCTGCCGGAGCCATGACGGTCTTGTAGAGACCATCAAGATTTGCTGGTGGAGCAAGGCTGGTGCGGCTGGCGGCAAGGGCAACCATTTCTGCGGCCACCGTCAGAGATCGGGCCAGCGCATCAAGATCGCGCGGACCGCCATGCCCCATTCCCAGCCGCGACAACGCCCTGTCCATATCGGGAAGACCCTTTTGAAGGCCACGAAGATCGACGCAAAGGTCCTGATGGTCAACAAACCAGGCAACCAGATCCAATCTTGCCTGAATGGCATCGCAGCCAGCCAGCGGTGCACCCAACCTGGCGGCAAGCAAGCGGCCCCCTGCCGCCGTGACTGTCATGTCGATGGCCGACAGCAGAGATCCCTTTGTCTCTCCGCCTAATGTCCTGGTAATCTCCAGCGAACGCCGCGTCGCCTGGTCAATTTCCATATACCCGCCGTCACCAATCTGGCTGAGCGGCCTGAGCCGCGGCATGTTCCCTTTCTGGGTCAGCTCGATATAGCCAAGAAGTGCACCGGCGGCACTGAGCATGGGACGGGTGAACTGGCCAAATCCATCAAGGCTGGTGACACCGTAATAACCACACAGAGCGCGCTGCCCGGCACTGGAATCAAACAGTGATGGTGCCTGTTCGCTGATGCATGTTGTCAGTCCCTGAAGCATTTCAGGTGACAATGCATCTGGAAGACAGACAAGTTCAGCTGGCGCCAGCATTGCCAGCAGACTGTCCAGACGGACTGAAGCCAGATCCTGCACGGCGAAGTCGCCTGTCGACATGTCAGCCCAGGCCAACGCCATCCCGTCGCCGGACTGACCAAGCGCTGCGAGATAATTATGCGACCGTGGCGGCAGAAGATCATCTTCTGTCAACGTACCTGGCGTCAGAATGCGAACAACGTCTCGTCGCAACGGGCCCTTGCCACCACGTTTTTTTTGCTCAGCTGGGTCCTCAACCTGTTCACAAATGGCAACCCGATGGCCAGCTGAAATCAGACGTGACAGATACCCATCCACCGAATGCACCGGCACGCCGCACATCGGAATGTCGTCACCATCGCTTTTGCCACGCTTGGTTAGGGTGATCCCGAGTGCAGATGCGCCTATTTCGGCATCTTCAAAAAACATCTCGTAAAAGTCACCCATACGATAGAACAGCAGAGAATCAGGATGTGACTCCTTGACCTGCAGATACTGTGCAATCATCGGTGTGGGTGACTTTATCTTTGCCGTGCCGGATGTAGATGCTGGTTGCGTCATTTTCGTCCTTTGTATTCCCCCACAACATGATAGCATTCCCACCCGTGGATGGTATTGTTTTCCCGAACAGCGAATTGCGTCGGCAACCCTTTTTTCCTACCCTGCTTGCAATGACGCCCATCTGAACACCAGAAAAGAAGCAAATCTAAAGACATCATGGCCAAATCAGACTCAAAGCTCGATCAAGAAGCTCTTGCCTTTCACGCCAATGGCCGCCCCGGCAAGCTAGAAATCACCGCCACCAAACCGTTGATGAGCCAGCACGATCTGTCGCTGGCCTATTCACCAGGGGTGGCAGCTCCCTGCCTTGCCATCGAAAAGGACCCTGATACCGCCTATGACTACACTGCCAAAGGCAACATCATCGCGGTGATCTCGAATGGTACCGCTGTGCTTGGCCTTGGTGACATTGGCGCCGCCGCATCAAAGCCCGTCATGGAAGGCAAGGCGGTTCTGTTCAAGAAATTCGCTGATATTGACGGGCTTGATCTTGAAGTCGACACCCAGGATACGGACAAGTTTGTCGATGCCGTGGCGATGCTGGCACCAAGCTTTGGTGGCATCAACCTGGAAGACATCAAATCACCTGAATGTTTCATCATCGAGCAGCAGCTCCGCGAGCGACTTGATATTCCTGTTTTTCATGATGACCAACATGGCACCGCAATTATCGCGGCGGCTGGTCTGATCAACGCGTTGCATCTGACGGGGCGCGAGCTAAAAGACATCAAGGTGGTGTCGAACGGTGCGGGTGCTGCATCCATCGCCTGTGTTGAACTGATCAAGAGCATGGGCGTCCCTCATGAGAATGTCATTCTCGTGGACCGAAGCGGCGTGATCTATCAGGGCCGCGAAAATTCCATGAACCAGTGGAAATCAGCCCATGCCGTCAAAACCAAGGCTCGTACGCTGGAAGAGGCGCTTGTTGGCGCAGATGTCTTCCTTGGACTGTCTGTTGCGGGTGCACTAAGCCCCGACATGGTTGCCAGCATGGCAGATCGCCCGATCATCTTCGCGATGGCCAACCCGGTTCCCGAAATCATGCCGGAAGACGCAAAGAAGGTTCGCCCCGACGCGATCATCGCAACGGGCCGCTCGGATTACCCGAATCAGGTCAATAATGTACTGGGCTTTCCTTATATTTTCCGCGGCGCCCTTGATGTGCGAGCCAGCAAAATCAATGAGGAAATGAAAATTGCTGCCGCGAACGCCATTGCGCTGCTGGCACGTGAGGATGTTCCAGATTCTGTGGCCGAAGCCTATGGCGGTCAGGCGCTGCAATATGGTGAAGAATACATCATTCCAGCACCATTTGACCCGCGTCTGATCTCAGCTGTTTCATCCGCTGTTGCCGAGGCGGCCATGACCAGTGGCGTGGCCCGTAAACCAATCAAGGATCTGGACAAATACCGGCGCGAGCTGTCGGCGCGCCTTGATCCTACTGCCTCAACACTGCAAGGCATTTTCGACCGGATCAGCGCCAATCGCAAACGCGTGGTCTTTGCGGAAGGTGAGGAAGAAAAGGTCATCCGCGCTGCGATGGCTTTCCGCAATGCCGGGTACGGGGATCCAATCCTGGTTGGACGTGAACATCGGATCAAGGAAACCATCGAACGGCTTGGCCTCGAAGGTGCTGAGGACCTGCCAATCACCAACGCCAAGATGTCGGATCATAACGAGCAATATATCGACTTCCTGTATGACCGCCTGCAGCGTAAGGGCGCGCTGCGCCGGGACTGTCAGCGCATGGTCAATCTGGACCGTAACGTGTTTGGCGCCTGTATGGTTCTCAAGGGTCATGCTGATGCAATGGTCACAGGGGTTACCCGGGCTTTTCAGCCAAGTTTCGAGCATGTGACACGAGCCATTTCCCCGCAGGACGGCAAGCGCTTCGTTGCCACCTCGATGATCGTCTCACGTGGCCGCACCGTTTTCATCGGTGATGTGTCCGTACATGAGCGTCCGAATGGGGAGGAAATTGCTGACATTGCCGAGGCCATCGCGGCCAAGGCCCGTCAGATGGGCCATACCCCACGGGTTGCGATTCTGTCCTTCACCAATTTTGGCAGCCCGAACTCAAAAATCTGTGCTGAAGCGCGGCGTGCCATCGAGATCCTTGATGCCCGCAAGCCTGACTTTGAATATGACGGGGAAATGAGTGCCGACGTTGCATTGGACCATGAGCTTATGCAGCAGCGTTATCCGTTCTGCCGTCTGTCAGGCCCAGCCAATATTTTGGTAATGCCAGGTCTGCATTCAGCGAATATCTCGTTCGAACTGATCCAGAACCTAACCGAAGGGTCAGTCATCGGGCCGATCATGCTTGGCGCAGAAAAGCCGTTTCAGGTTGTGCAGATGGGTGCGTCAGTAAATGACCTTGTTCAGGCGGCCGCACTGGCAGCCTATGAGGCGCTCCGCTAGATCCCTTCGGCCTCTACAAGGGCAGCGATGTCGCTGTCCGGCCGCGCTCCGATATGTGAAATCACTTCGCCAGCAACTAGGCTGGCGATGGTGGCCGCTGCCTGTGGGTCACGTCCGTTGGTACGACCATAAAGATAGCCTGCGGCGAACAGATCGCCGGCACCAGTGGTATCCTCAACAGCACCCATTGGACGGGCCTCAACATGATGGCGGGCATCACCACACCCAACAAAGGCACCCGCCGCACCGCGGGTAATCACAGCTTCATCAACCTCAGTACAGAGCGCTTCCATCGCCGCGTCGGCACTGGTGTCACGCAGACTTGCAGCTTCATCTTCATTGGCGAACAGAATGCTGACATGGTCACGGGTAAAGCGGCTTAGTGCTTCACGATGACGCTCGGCGCACCAGGGATCTGACAGGGACAGCGATACTCTGGTGTCATGCTGGCGGGCAAGACTTGCCGCCCGGTCGAAAATCTCCGGCCCAACCGGGGCATCGAACAGATAACCTTCAAGATAGATCACCTCAGCCGCAGCCACCTCTTCAGCGCGGATATCCTCAGGCTGAAACTCAACACAGGCACCGAGATAGGTGTTCATGGACCGTGTGGCATCTGGCGTGACCAGAATGATTGAAGACGCAGTTGGCGATCCCGCTGACTGCGGTGCAGCGTTGAACTGCACGCCAGCGTCGCGAATGTCACTGATGAAACTGTGCCCCAGCGCATCGTCATGAACCCGTCCGGCAAACGCCGCACTACCACCAAGAGCCGCAATACCAACAGCCGTATTCGCAGCAGACCCGCCCGAAATTTCTGTTGCACCGCCAATAGCGGTATAGAGGGCTGCTGACCGGTCTGCATCGACAAGATTCATCATTCCCTTGCCAATATTTTGATCGGAGAGAAACTTGTCATCACAGCGCGCAAAGATATCGACAATGGCGTTACCGACAGTCAGGACATTGATGGGGGATGACATGCGAGGAACCTCAGAGATATGAATCACACAGGCGGAAATGACGCTTCCGCAGCAGGGTGTAGAGAAATTGTCGCCGCGCGGCAAGCCGCTTGGCGTGATTGGGATGCAGAGAGGTCGCTCTAAATGACCGCTCTGACTGACCACTCTGACTGGCCACTCTGACTGGCGACCATGACTGGCACAGCTGAAAATGATGAAAGTGGTTTGCGCCTGCACCCTGCTGGTCTAGAGTGCCGCCCGTAATCTTCCTCTGGCCATTCTATCTGCTGTGTTCTTCCTGATGACCCGCCCTACAAACCTACGCACCTTGTCTTTGGTCGGCAGCCTTGCGGCTTCAGTGATTGTCCTGGCGGCGTGTGAGCCTGTCAAACCCGCGACCAGCGGTGCACCTATAGATGAGGTTGAAGGTCCAACCGTCACTGCATTGCCGGTCATATCTGCTTCAGATGTGGCTGCACCAGAAGCGGACACCATAGAACAGACCACATCGGCACCAGTTTCCATCGAGCTGAATAATAATACGATAGCTGAGACAGCGCCAACTGAAGAGACCCATGAAGAGACCCAGTCCGTCGACCCATCGGTTGACGAAGCTGCAACGTCTCAAGACGATGGGTCCGAGGCTTTACTGGCCGAAACTGACGGCGATATCACCTCTATCGTGAGCACCGATACAGCACTCGCAGCGCCAGAAACAGATGCCCCAGTGGATATCATTGTGGATTTCATTTCAGAGGGAGCCATCGCAGAGGAAACCGCTCCAGAACGGGCGGAAGCAGAGCAGGCGGAAGCAGA
>WTJS01000111.1:0-34674 GCA_011524735.1 Alphaproteobacteria bacterium | reverse complement strand
GGCGGAAGCAGAGCAGGCGGAAGCAGAATTGCCGACACCCGAACCCGACGATGACACCCAGCAGCTTGCAATGGTGCAGCCTGCTGCGCCGCCACCGCCACCGCCAGCAGAATTGGCACCTGCCACACTTCTTGGCATCGACCAAGCCGGATTGTTTTCAACTCTTGGTGCCGCTGATCTTCTTCGACAGGAAGGCAATATGGAAGTCTGGCAGTATCGGCTGACTGCATGTGTCGTGGATTTCTATATCTATCCTGCCGCGACAGGCAGACAGGTGACTCACTGGGACTGGCGCGTTCCCAAAATCGGTCAAACGCTTGATGTGACCGCATGTCGTCAGCAGCTTGCCGAACGCGACAGCGCCAGCCGAGGCTGATCAGCCAGCAGGACGACCGGTCGGGGGGCGACAGGTCAGCCCGTCTTGTCCTTATACAGACAGAATTCCTTGATCACGCATTCAGCACAGTCTGGCTTGCGAGCTTTGCATACATAGCGTCCATGCAGGATCAGCCAATGATGTGCGCCCTTCTTCCAGCCATCAGGAACACGCCGCACAAGTTCGACCTCAACCGCATCCGGTGTCTTGCCGGGGGCCATGCCTGTGCGGTTGCCGACTCGGAAAATATGTGTGTCGACGGCAATGGTCGGATGCCCAAATGCCTCATTCATCACAACATTGGCTGTCTTCCGACCAACGCCGGGAAGGGCCTCCAGAGCATCTCTGTCTTCGGGGACCTGTCCGTCATGCTCATCCAGCAGAATCTGTGACAGACGATGCACATTCTTAGCCTTGGTGTTGAACAGGCCGATAGTCCGGATATGGTGGGCAATCCCGTCCACCCCCAGATCGACCATCGCCTGCGGTGTGTCAGCCGCCGCATAGAGACCCTTGGTCGCCTTGTTCACCCCGACATCGGTCGCCTGAGCCGACAGCACCACTGCCACAAGAAGCGTGTAGGGATCACTGTAGGTCAGTTCTGTCTTAGGGTCGGGGAGGCGATCAGATAATCTGACAAAACATTCTTCAATATGCGCCAGTTTCATCTTTCGCGATCTGGGCGTTTTTGCCATGAGACATGCCTTTTCGTCATTTCACCTAGTGAAGGCCGTTAAAAGTTGCTGAACGGGGTCACCATTTGAACTAGGATTAAATCACGCTTTCATACTAGATGTCGCCGGTGATGACAGTTTTCAATCTTGGCTCAATCAATCTCGATCTGTTCTATTCGGTGCCACATTTTCCGGCACCCGGCGAAACACTGACAACACTGGATCACCAGCGCACGCTTGGCGGCAAAGGGGCCAACCAGTCAATTGCACTGGCCAAGGCTGGGGCCCATACAATTCACATCGGGGCGATCAATCCTGCTGACGCGTGGCTGACGGCACAGATGCAGGATGACGGCGTTGATATCACCCATATTCAGTCCAGCGACCTTGCCACCGGCCATGCCATCGTCGCGGTCAACCAGGAGGCGGAAAATCAAATTCTTCTCTGTCCGGGGGCAAACCGCGGCATTGATATGGCCGCTGCCTGTGCGGTTCTGGATCAGGCAGATAAGGGCGACTGGGCCCTTTTGCAGAATGAGACGAATGGCGGCGATGACTTTGTTGCAGCAGCCAAGGCGCGCGGACTGAAGCTTGCCTATAGTGCGGCTCCGTTCGAGGCAGACATTGTGGCAAGACTGCTACCCGTGACCGATCTTCTGGTGGTCAATGAAGGTGAGGCTGCAGCGCTTGCAGACATGCTAGGCAGACCGGCAAAGGAATTTGGGCTTGCCCATCTTGTTATCACCCGTGGTGGAGACGGTGCCGATTATTTTGGTGAGGCTGGCACCTTACATCAGCCTGCTCTGCCCGTTGATCCTGTGGATACAACCGGAGCTGGCGACTGTTTCTTTGGATTCTTTCTTGCCGCCCTTGCAAATGATCAGCCTGTGTCAGCGGCGCTTGCTGACGCCAATGCCGCGGCGGCCATTCAGGTCACCCGGTCCGGCGCAGGCCTGGCCATCCCGGCACGTGGTGAAGTAACAGCCATCCTCGCCACCCATAATTAATTTTTACCTGAAGCCTGACCGAAATTTTTGGACCTGAGTTCCAGACCATTAGATGATAGCAGACAGACCATGACACAAAAAATCATCATCGATACTGATCCCGGCATTGACGACGCCATGGCCATTCATATGGCCTTTGCTGACCCGCGATTGGACATTGTCGGAATGACCACAATCTTCGGCAATGTCAGAACGGATCAGGCCACGCGCAACGCGCTTCACCTTGCCGAAATGGCACATTACGATCTGACCGTAGCCGCCGGAGCAACAGTTCCGATGGTCCGCAATCCAGAACCACCTGCCGATTTCGTTCATGGACCAGAGGGGTTTGGTGCCCTGCCTGCAGCAACAATATCCAAAGCAGCTGACAGTCGTGGCGCCGCGCAATTTCTGTGTGAAGCCTGTGCTGCCGCGCCTGGGGAAATCATCATCGCCGCCGTAGGCCCGCTGACCAATCTTGCCGCTGCACTGGATCAAGATCCGCAGATTGCCCATACCGTGAAAGAGGTCGTCATCATGGGCGGCAGTGCAGCCCGCCATGGCAATGTCTCAGACTGTGCTGAAGCCAATATCTGGAATGATCCAGATGCCGCCGATGCCGTCTTTGCCGCTCCGTGGAAAGTCACAATGGTGGGACTTGATGTCACCGAAAAAACCCAGTGTACACCAGACGATTTTGCCGTTCTGGCCCAAGCATCACCTGTGATCGGCGGGTTTCTGCAGAAGGCGGCCGATTTCTATTTCGACTTCCATGAAAACAAGACCGGACAGCGGATCTGTTTCATGCATGATCCATCAGCCATTCTGGCCATCACAGATCCGCAAATATTCGGTTTTGAGAATGCCGCAATCACGGTAACCTGTGGGGGCGAGGAGCTTGGTCGCACGGTCATTCATGCCGATGATGACACTGGCAGACCAGCGGTCCGGATTGCCATGACAGTGGACAGTGCAGCAGCACGTGACAGGTTCCTGTCTCTGATTGCCAGCGCAGATGAGCAGGCAGGACAAAGGGCCAGATAGACAGTCAAATTTACGCATAAGGGTCACAGTTGACAGAGGATCAATGCCATGAATGTTGAAACGGTTGATTACCGCGCCAGCGATGCTGGCGAAACACTGACGCGATCACTGCGCGATACGGGCTTTGCGGTACTTGCCAACCACCCGATTACCCCGGAACGTATCGATACCATCTACGCCGCATGGGGTGACTTTTTTGCCGGGCAGGACAAGTTTGACTATGCCGTGCAACCCCCTGCACATGACGGGTATTTTGCCTTTCGGTCAGAAAATGCCAAGGATTCTCCGGTGAAGGATCTGAAGGAATTCTTTCATGTCTATCCGGGCTGCCGTCTGCCTGAAGAGCTGACCCGGATCACCCGCGAAATCTATGCCGATCTTGAAACGCTGGGACGCGAACTGCTGCACTGGATTGAACAAGGGGCACCGACAAGCGTCGCGGAAAAGCTGAAAATGCCACTTGGGGATATGATGAAGGGCAGCGATCAGAGCCTTCTGCGCATTCTGCATTATCCGCCGGTTGAAGATGCCGAGCCAGGCGCCATCCGCGCCGCCGCGCATGAAGATATCAACCTGATCACGCTGCTGCTCTCCGGCTCAAAGCCAGGGCTTCAGGCCAAGGATGCCAGTGGTGACTGGCATGATATCGCCTGTGATGCCGGGATGATCACAATCAACAATGGCGACATGCTGGCACTGGCAACGGATAATTATTTTCCATCGACAACACATCGCGTGACCAACCCTGATCAGATTGAGAATGTGTCACGCTATTCGATGCCAATGTTTCTGCATCCCCACCCTGAGGCACCACTGGCCGAAGGGGTAACAGCCGATGATTATCTGCAGCAGCGTCTGCGTGAAATTGGCTTGAAATCCTGAGTGGGTAATTTGCTCAGACAGCAGGCATTCAGATTGGACTGAGACGTCAAAACAGGATACGACTCAGTTCAGGTGTAAGGCTCCGAATAACCGGGCTTCATCATAAGAAAAGCTGCCATCACCATTCAGGATGGCAGGCTTTAACGAACGGGAGACACAAGATGTTTATGAAAAAGATTGCACTGACTTCCGGGATCACAGCGGCATTCATGATGGCCTCTGCGACCGCGGCAACAGCATTCACCGCCTGTCAGGTGACAGATGTGGGCGGGATCGACGATGGCAGCTTCAACGAAACTGCCTGGCAAGGTGTTTTGGATGCGAAGGCGGCCTATGGTATCGAAGGCCGTTATCTGGAATCACAGTCTGAGACCGATTATCAGCCAAACCTGAACTCACTGATCGAGAACAAATGTGATCTGGTCATTTCGGTGGGCTTCCTGATGGGCGATGCCACCAAGACATCGGCAGAAGCCAATCCAGACCAGAAGTTTTCCATCGTTGACTTTGCTTATAATCCAACCATTCCAAATGTGGTTGGTCAGATCTATGCCACAAATGAAGCCGCATTTCTTGCCGGCTACCTTGCCGCCGGTATGAGCCAGTCTGGTGTGGTTGGCGTTTTTGGCGGCATGAATATTCCGCCAGTGACCGCCTTTATGGACGGTTTCTATTATGGTGTGGCCTATCACAACAGCCAGAAAGGCACGAATGTGCAGGTTCTTGGCTGGAACGCAGCAAGCAAGGAAGGTCTGTTCACCGGCAATTTCGAAAGCCTTGATGATGGCCGTGCCTTTGCCCAGAACCTGTATGATGAAGGTGCAGACATTGTGATGCCCGTTGCTGGCCCGGTTGGTCTTGGTTCGGCAGCCCTAGCAGCAGAGCTTGGCACTGACGCTATGAAAATTATTGGAGTGGACGGGGATCAGCGATTCTTGGACAAGAACAATGGTGATGTCTATCTGACTTCAGTACTGAAGGGCATGGACAAGACAGTTATGCAGGTCATCAAATCCGCCATGGACGGTAAGTTTGAAGGCGGCCTGTTGATCGGCAACCTTGCAAATGGTGGTGTCGATATCTCGCCTTATCATGGTTTTGATAGTGCCATTCCCGCCGCGCTGAAGGCCGAAGTGGAAAAGGTCCGCGCTGGCCTGATTGACGGTTCGATCAACGTCGGCGGCTGATCCTGACATCATGCCCGTTGCCCCTGTGTTCTGTGGGGCAACGGGTTTTTTGATTGTGGAATGTCTATATGAAGATTGAGTTGCAGGGCATCAGCAAGCGGTTCGGCCTGGTTCTGGCCAACCAGGAGATCGATCTGGCGATCCAGCCAGGCGAAGTGCTTGGCCTTCTTGGTGAGAATGGTGCCGGCAAATCTACCCTGATGAATATTCTGTCCGGCCTGTACCAGCCGGATACCGGCGAAATCCTGATTGATGGCAAGCCAGTGCAGTTTGCCGGCCCTGGTGATAGCATTGCCAGTGGTATTGGGATGGTGCACCAGCATTTCATGCTGGTTCCAGTATTTTCCGTTGTTGAAAATGTAATTCTCGGTGTTGAACCGACTGGGAAAGGCGATTTCCTTGATCTGGACACAGCACGGGAACAGGTGCAGCAGATCAACGCCCGCTACGGCATGGACGTGCCAAGCGACACATTAATCGAAGATCTTCCCGTCGGCATTCAGCAGCGGGTGGAAATTCTGAAAGTTCTGTTCCGGTCGGCCGATGTGCTGATCCTGGATGAACCAACCGCCGTGCTGACACCGCAGGAGGTCGAGTCTTTCTTTGCCATCGTCCGCGCCCTGCGGGATGCCGGCAAGGCCATTGTCTTCATCACCCACAAGCTGCATGAAATTATGGAAATTGCCGATCGGGTCAGTGTCCTGCGTCAGGGCAGAATTGTCGGTCATGGCACCCCAAGTGAATTTTCTGAAGGCGACCTTGCCGAAATGATGGTGGGGCGCCCGGTGAGCTTTTCCGTTGGCAGGACAGCTGCCACTCCGGGTCAGACAGTGCTGGAGCTTGATGGTGTCACCATGATCGAAGGCGGTCAGGATGTGCGGCTGTCAGACATCAGCCTGAATGTACGGGCAGGCGAAATTGTCGGCATTGCCGGCGTTCAGGGCAATGGCCAAACGGAACTTGTGGAGGCCATTACCGGGCTGACAGGCCTCAATGGCGGCAGCGTCCGGTTTCTGAACAACGAGATCACCAGCAGCAGCGTGCGGGCGCGCCATGCCATGGGCATTGCGCATATTCCTGAAGACCGCCAGAGATCCGGTATGGTGGCCAGCTTTTCCGTTGCGGAAAACATGGTGCTGAATTCCTATTATGATGACCCCGTGGCACGGGGTGTCCAGATTGACTGGCAACAGGTCCATGACCAGGCGGCCGAAGCCTGTCTGAAATATGATGTTCGTACGCCAAGCGTCTTTCTGGGGGCCGGCAGCCTGTCAGGTGGCAATCAGCAGAAAATGGTCGTCGCACGCGAGCTGGAACGTGATGTCCGTCTTGTCGTGGCCTCACAACCAACGCGGGGTGTGGATGTTGGATCGATTGAATATATCCACAGTCAGCTTGTTGCCTGCCGCGACCGCGGTAACGCTGTGCTGATCGTCTCGTCTGAACTTGATGAGATTCTGGATCTGTCTGACCGAATCTATGTGATGTATGGCGGACGGGTAATAGCCGAATTTGATAATCATCGCGCTGAAGATGGATCAGGCGGCGCCGACCGAAACCAGATCGGACTGGCCATGGCCGGCATTGGCACTGATGACAGCCCATCTGACGCAACCCTGATGGGGGCATCCGCATGAGCCAGACCGAGCACAAATCGGACACCACGCGCGATGCCGTTCGTGCGTTGATGGCACCACCTATTGATCGGGATGGCGCCTGGCGCGAATTGTTCATGGTGCCGCTGGCGGCTGTGATGCTTGCCCTATTGTTCGGTGCGCTCATCATGATGGCGACATCCGTGTCGCCGGCCACCATTCTACAGAGCTTCATCGCCATGGCGCGCGGCTCAGTTGGCTCACTTCACGCCATTTCCGAAACACTGACCGCGACCATCCCGCTGGTCCTGGCCGGGCTTGGAATTGGTCTTGCCTTCCGGGCCGGGCTGTTCAACATCGGCGCCGAGGGGCAAATGGTGGTTGGCGGGCTGGCAGCAGCTGTTGCCAGTTTTAGCCTGACAGGCCTGCCATCGATCATTCACCTGCCGCTTGTGCTCATGGTTGGACTGGCGGTGGGGGCCCTCTATGCTGCCATCGCCGGATTCCTGCGGGCGACAACCGGGGCGCATGAGGTGATTTCCACCATCATGCTGAATCTGATCTCCTTTCGGCTTCTGGATTATTTCCTGCGCCAGCCTTTCATTCAGAAGGAAGGCCGATCAGATCCGATTTCCAAGGCGGTTCTGGAAAGTGCGGAACTGCCACGCCTCCTGTCTTTCTTTGACGGTAATCTGCGGCTTCATGCCGGGCTGTTCATCATGCTTGCAGCCGTGCTGCTGGTCTATTGGCTGCTCTACCGCTCCAAGCTTGGCTTTGCCTTTCGCATTTCTGGAGAAAACCCGCAGGCGGCCCGCTATGCCGGCATCCGATCAGGCCTGACAATCATCCTGGCCATGGCCATTGCCGGGGCGCTGGCTGGTCTGGCAGGGGCCACCCAGATTACTGGGGTTCTGGGGCGGGCCTCACCCGGCTTTTCGGCTGGCATTGGATTTGATGCCATCGCCGTCGCGCTTCTGGGCCGATCGCACCCTGTGGGCATCCTGCTGGCAGGGTTGCTGTTTGGTGCCCTGGAGGCAGGTGGTCGCCAGATGCAGGTTGATGCAGGTGTATCCATTGATCTAATCAGCATCATTCAGGCTCTGATCATCATCTTTGTGGCGGCGCCTCTGCTGGTGAAGCGAATCCTGCCACCCCTATTCCGAACAAAGTCGGTGAATGAGGACGCATCATGAGCAGCAGCCGTCCGACACCACCATCATCATCTGCCATCACACCTGTGCGCAGCATTGATTGGCGCGCTTCAATTACGGGTGGCCTGCTGATTTTTCTGGCCCTGGTCGTGGCGCTGTTTCTTGATACCAGCTGGGATGCCGTTTCAACCTTTCGGATCTCGCGACCACGAGATGTCTGGGCGGTTGGCAATCTGACGGTCCCAAGCCAGTGGTTCAATACCATCGCGGCCATTGCGCTGGCCTTTTTGGGGACAAGATTATTTCTGCGTGGCGGTGGCCGCTGGACCGCACTGGCCATGGGAACCGGGCTCGTCATTCTGGCCATGGCTTTTCTTGTCTGGGCAACGGCCGACAAGGCCATTTCCCTGACCGGCATGCTGCACGCCACTCTGGTGCGCGCAGTCCCCATCGCTCTCGCTGCCCTTGCCGGAATTCTGTGTGAGCGCGTCGCCGTGATCAATATCGGCATTGAAGGCATGCTTCTGGCTGGGGCCTTTGCCGGTGCGATGTTTGGATCGCTGATGGGAGGATGGGCCGGTATCATCTGTGCGATGCTGACCGGCGGCATGTTTGGTCTGCTGTTGGCCATTCTTGTGATCAGCTATCGGGTTGACCAGATTATTGCCGGGGTTGTGATCAATCTGTTTGTGCTGGGACTCACCAGCTATGTTTCCAGCCAGCTCTTCACCGAATATCGCTGGCTTAACAATGCGTCCCCCTTCCGCGCTTTCAAGATCCCGGTGTTGAGTGACATTCCTCTCATTGGGCCGGTTCTGTTCAATCAGAATTTGTTTGTCTATGGCGCGCTGATGCTGGTCTGCCTGTCGACCTATTACCTGTTCTACACCCGCATGGGGCTGCGGGCCCGCGCCGTTGGTGAACATCCGCGCGCCGCCGACACGCTTGGCATTGATGTGATCAAAACCCGCTATGCCCATGTGATTGTCGCCGGCATGATCGCCGGATTTGGTGGGGCCTGGTTCACGCTGGGGTCGGTTGGCCGCTTCGATGACAATATGACATTCGGGCGTGGCTTTATCGGACTTGCTGCGATGATTTTTGGGCGCTGGCACCCGCTTGGTGCTCTGGCGGCCGCACTGATCTTTGGATTTGCTGATTCATTGCAGCAGAAGCTGTCGATCCTGAACACGCCTATACCATCCGAATTCCTGTCGATGGCCCCCTATATCGCGACCATTGTCGTTGTTGCCGGACTTGTTGGACAAGCGCGTCCTCCCGCCGCCATTGGCAAACCCTATGTCAAGGAATGACCAGATGGAACAGCCGGACAATGAGCTTGTAGAGGCCGCCATCACTGCCATGGCAAAGGCCTATGCCCCCTATTCCCACTTCCCGGTCGGGGTCGCATTGCGGGACGAGACGGGCGCAACGCATGTCGGGGTCAATGTGGAAAATGCTGCCTATCCGGTCGGCAACTGCGCTGAGGCAAGTGCCATTGCCGCTATGGTAATGGCTGGCGGAAGGAAAATTGTGAGCATCGCCGTTGCTGGCGGAGATGGGAGTATGCTGTGCACACCTTGCGGTGCCTGCCGCCAGCGCATTCGCGAATTTGGTGATCAGAACACACCCATTCTTGTCGCCGGCCCCGACGGACTAAAG
The DNA here is from genome assembly GCA_011524735.1 of Alphaproteobacteria bacterium. GTDB lineage: Bacteria > Pseudomonadota > Alphaproteobacteria > Puniceispirillales > Puniceispirillaceae > UBA8309. The sequence continues at coordinate 25,117 of WTJS01000111.1, read as the reverse complement.
GCAAGCTTTACGCTTGGTGACCTTCTGCCGGAAAGCTTTGGCCCCGAAAATCTGACGTGAAACATTGTCCCTCAAAGACAGGACATGACGGGTCGTCAGCCATGGCGGCCGACTGGTACTGATTATTCGGTTCCATAGATACGGTCTCCCGCATCCCCTAGGCCGGGCAGAATATAGCAGCTGTCATTGAGTTCGCGATCCAGCGCGGCCGTGATAATGGGCACGTCAGGGTAGCTGCCATGAAGCGCCGCCACACCTTCGGGGGCCGCCACCAGACAAGCAAAGACTATATCAGAAACGCCTTTGTCTCGAAGAGTATCGACTGCCATGATCGCACTGCCTCCTGTGGCCAGCATTGGATCTCCCAGAATGACCTGACGGATCTCAATATCACCTGGCAGGCTGGAGTAATAGGCAACAGGCTTCATCGTTTCATGATCACGATATAGTCCAAGATGACCAATACTGGCCTCTGGGCAGATCTGGCTGAACCCGTCAATCAGCCCGTTACCCGCACGTAGAATAGAGACAAGACAGGGAAAGGGTGAAGCCATACGGCGTACATCCATCGCCTCAAGAGGGGTGTCGATTTGGGCCGTTTCGGTCTTCAATGCTGCAAAAGTAGGATGCGCCATTAACCAGGACAGCTCCTGCAGCGTCTGGCGAAACACATGGCTTGGTGTTTCCCGAGCACGTAGAATAGCAAGCTTGTGATCTACAAGCGGATGATCCATCACGTGAAGATGAGGGGTGCTGGCGGCAGCGTCTTGCGTCATCGGCTGAGTCCAAACTGTTCTGATTACTTGGCCCAAGCCTAGCGGCAAGTGTTGGCATTTTCCATTCACAAATCCGCAGCTGGACGGCAGAATGGCGACGATCCAGCGTTACCCCATGTCTGCCGGAGTCATCATGGCCAAGCTTTATTTTTCATATGCGGCAATGAATGCCGGCAAGACCACAATCCTTCTCCAGGCTTCGCATAATTATCGCGAGCGCGGGATGCACACCATGCTGCTGACAGCCAAGCTGGATGACCGGGTTGGCGAAGGACAGATTGGATCTCGTATCGGCCTTCAGGCGCCCGCCTTTGTATTTGACGCCAATACTGACATGCAGGACCTGATTGCCACTGAACACGCCAGACAAGAGCTGGCCTGCGTGATGGTTGACGAGGCGCAGTTTCTGAGTGAGGCACAGGTCTGGCAGCTGGCCTGCATTGCTGATGATATGGGTATTCCAGTGATGTGTTACGGGCTTCGCACTGACTTTCAGGGAAATCTGTTTCCAGGCAGTGCCCGGCTTCTTGCGATTGCCGACGTGCTGCGGGAAATTCGTACGATCTGTCATTGCGGGCGCAAAGCCACCATGGTCGTTCGTCAAAACGAACAGGGTGAAGTCATCCAGCAGGGCGCGCAAATCGATATTGGCGGTAATGAGAAATATGTGTCGCTGTGCCGGCGGCACTGGACCGACGCCATGGGTGGCCCTGATCCGTCCTGATCAGGCTTTCAGCACGTCTTCCATATTGTAGAAACCAGCTTTGGCCGCAGCCGCAAATCGCGCCGCACGCAATGCTCCACGGGCAAAAATCGCACGGTCTGTTGCTTTATGTGTAATTTCAACACGTTCGGATTCGCCAAAGAAAATTACCGAATGTTCGCCGGTGACATCACCACCGCGCATGACAGCAAACCCGATATCGCCAGGACGCCTTGCCCCTGTCTGGCCCTCACGAACCATGTCCGATACCTCTGCCAGCTTGACACCGCGCCCGCGGGCTGCTGCTTCACCAAGCGCCAATGCAGTGCCGGACGGCGCATCCACCTTGTGATGATGATGGGTCTCGACAATTTCGATATCCCACCCGTCAACAAGCTGTGCCGCCACCTGTTCGACAAGCCTGCCAAGAAGGGTTACACCAACCGACGTATTGGCGCAGTAGACCAGCGGAATGGTATTCCCTGCCGCGGCCAGTGACTCTTCGTCGCTATCCGTCATTCCCGTTGTGCCAATCACCAGCGCAACATTCCCTGCTGCTGCCATACCAGCATGGGCAACGCTGGCTGCAGGGCTGGTAAAGTCAATCACCACATCTGCATCAGCAAACAGGCTGGCAGGATCATCCGAAATGATAACGCCATTGGCGCCCGTCCCGGCCAGCATGCCGCTATCCGCGCCAATCGCCTCACTGCCGGGCCGGTCCGTGGCACCAACAAGAACAAGATCATTGCTTGCCGCAATTTCACGAATGATCATCTGGCCCATGCGGCCAGCCGCACCAGGAATTGCAATCTTGATCTGTTCAGCTGTCATTGATTCTGATCCCATGCCTGTTCTGCGGCGAGACTATAAAGCGCCGGCCAGCATGGCAAGCGCTGATCAGTCGCCATCAGCCCAGATGCGGCGAACACGCTTGAGGAAACTATCTGTTTCAGGGTTGGTATCGCCTGCTTCGCCAAAGGCCTTTAACAGATCTTTCTGCTTCTTGCTGAGATTGGTCGGGGTTTCTACCTGAACCTCAACAATCTGGTCACCCCGGATGTTACGACGCAGAACCGGCATTCCCTTGCCACGCATGCGGAACCGTCGGCCTGACTGCGTTCCAGCTTCGATTGTCAACCGCGCCATCTTACCTTCAACTGTCGGCACGTCAATCGTACCGCCAAGGGCCGCTGTCGTCATTGGCAGCGGAATGCGTGTCATGATGTCAGCACCATCGCGCACAAGGATGGGATGCTGATCGACTGAAATAAAGATGTACAGATCACCGGCGGCCCCACCACGCACACCAGCCTCACCCTTGCCGGACAGACGGATTCTGGTGCCAGTGTCGACACCAGCTGGCACAGATACAGACAATACCTTGCTCTGCTGCACCCGGCCATCACCACCACAGCTCTTACACGGGTTTGTAATCACCTGACCCATCCCGTGGCATGTGTGACAGGTTCGTTCAACAGCAAAGAATCCCTGCTGCGCCCGCACGCGGCCACTGCCACCACAGGTGCCGCAATTCTGCGGCTGGCTGCCTTCCGACGAACCGGATCCATCGCACCCATCACAGGTGACTGGCACGGTCACAGTAATATCACGCTGCACGCCGGAGAAGGCCTCTTCCAGTGACACATTCATGTCATAACGAAGATCATTGCCAGCCCGATCAGGTTGGCCACCGCGCGAGCCACGCGAAAATTCGGAGAACATCTGATCGAAGATGTCGGAGAATCCGCCACCACCGAAACCACCGCCGCCGAAACCGCCGCCACCAAAGCCACCGCCTGCCGCCTGATCAAAAGCGGCATGGCCCATACGATCATAGGCAGCGCGTTTTTGTGGATCTTTCAGAACATCATAGGCTTCAGTGGCTTCGCGAAACCGTTCGGCCGCGGCCTCATCATCCGGATTCCGATCCGGATGATTGGCCATTGCCAGCTTGCGGTAAGCTGACTTCAGTTCCTTTTCATCGGCACTCTGTGAGACGCCCAGAACTTCATAAAAATCACGCTTGCTCATGCCTGCCGCCGCTGCTTTGTCCGATCAGTCGAACATGGCGTACCATTCGCACGCCATGCTGATCATCACGACTGATTACTTTTTGTCGCCTGCAGCCGCGTCGTCCTCGACTTCTTCGAAGTCGGCATCAACAACGGTCTCTTCGCCATCCTGCGGTCCAGCTTCGCCGGTCGCATCCGCGCCCTGCTCAGCCTGATAGGCAGCTTCGCCCATCTTCATCATGGATTGAGACAGTTCAGTGGATTTGGCGCTGATGGCTTCCATATCGTCACCTTCAAGCGCAGATTTCAGGGCCTCGATGCCAGCCTCCACCTCAGCCTTGGCCTCGGGGTCAGCCTTGTCGCCAAGATCATCGATGGCCTTTTGCGCGCCATGAACAAGAGCCTCACCCTGATTGCGGGTTTCAGCGGCCTCACGGCGCTTCTTGTCTTCCTCAGCATTGGCTTCAGCTTCGCTGACCATACGGTCAATTTCACTGTCATCCAGACCGCCAGACGCCTGAATGCGGATTTCCTGCTCTTTGCCCGTGGCCTTGTCCTTGGCGCTGACCTTCACGATGCCGTTGGCGTCGATGTCGAACGTCACCTCAATCTGCGGTACACCGCGCGGGGCAGGTGCAATGCCTTCAAGGTTGAACTGACCGAGATGTTTGTTATCAGACGCCATCTCGCGTTCACCCTGATAGACCGAAATGGTCACGGCCGACTGATTGTCGTCAGCTGTCGAGAACACCTGGCTTTTCTTGGTCGGGATGGTGGTGTTGCGGTCAATCAGACGGGTGAACACACCACCAAGCGTTTCAATACCAAGAGATAGCGGAGTCACGTCCAAAAGCAGAACGTCTTTCACGTCACCGGTCAGAACACCGGCCTGAATGGCAGCACCAGACGCAACAACCTCATCCGGATTCACGCCGCGATGCGGCTCGGCTCCGAAGAAGTCTTTCACCGTATCGATGATCTTTGGCATGCGGGTCATGCCGCCGACCAGGATGACCTCGTCAATCTCAGATGCCTTGATGCCAGCATCTTTCAGCGCCGCCTGACATGGCTTGATGGTGCGTTGCACCAGCTCTTCCACAAGCTGTTCCAACTTAGCGCGGGTCAGCTTGATATTCAGGTGCTTCGGGCCAGTGGCATCAGCGGTGATGAAGGGCAGATTTACATCTGTCTGGACGGCAGAGGACAGTTCAATCTTGGCCTTTTCTGCCGCTTCTTTCAGACGCTGCAGGGCCAGCTTGTCCTTACGAAGGTCGATTCCTTCGGCTGATTTGAACTCGTCTGCAAGGAATTCAATGATCTGATGGTCGAAATCTTCACCACCCAAGAAGGTGTCGCCATTTGTGGATTTCACCTCAAAGACGCCATCACCAACCTCAAGGATCGATACGTCAAAGGTACCACCGCCAAGGTCATACACCACAATCAGACCAGACTCACGGCGGTCAAGGCCATAGGCCAGCGCAGCTGCGGTTGGCTCGTTGATGATCCGAAGAACTTCCAGACCCGCAATCTTGCCGGCATCCTTGGTCGCCTGACGCTGGGAATCGTTGAAATAGGCAGGCACGGTGATCACCGCCTGCGTAACGCTTTCACCAAGATAGGCCTCGGCGTCTTCCTTCAGTTTGCGAAGCACAAAGCTGGAAATCTGGCTTGGCGAGTAATCCTCACCATCTACCTGCACCCAGGCATCGCCATTCTTGGCGTTGGTCACTTCATAAGGAACAAGCTCGGCAAACTTCTTGGTCGCGGCGTCATCATGACGGCGCCCAATCAGTCGCTTGATAGCAAACAGGGTTTTTTCCGGGTTTGTAACAGCCTGGCGCTTGGCGGCCTGGCCAACCAGTCGTTCATCACCATCGGCGAAGGCGATCATCGACGGGGTAGTACGAGCACCCTCGGCGTTTTCAATGACACGTGCTTCCTTGCCGTCCATGACGGCAACACATGAGTTTGTCGTTCCAAGGTCGATACCAATGACTTTACCCATGAAATGCTCCTTTCTCTCTCATCCTGCCCCCCTCAGGGCAGCACCAGGATGAGATCTCTGGCATGTCGACCCACCGCACCCTTGGCACCGTGCCAGCGGATCATGCTCTTTGGTGTTAATCTACCGTCCATATAGGACGCTAATCTGTGGTTGCAAGAGTGGCTGCTTCAGCCCTGTTTCGACTCACTATCTGAGGATTATTCAGGATCTGCGGCCTTGGATACGCCGACCATCGCCGGACGCAAAAGTCGGTCATGCAAAACATAGCCATGCTGAACAACTTCAACGACCGTTCCTGGCTCGACATCACCATTTGGAATTTCGAACATCGCCTGATGCAGGTTGTAATCGAATTTTTCGCCTTTTGGAGAAATCTGGCGGATCCCATGGCGTTCCATGGTGGTCTGAATTTCCTGCCAACTCATCTCAAGACCGGTCACCAGCCCGTCGATGGCCTCGGCAGAGGCTGCTTCATCCTTGGCGGGCGCTGCGCTGATCGCCCGCGCCAGATTATCAATGGCACCAACAAGGTCTCGGGCAAATCCGGTATGAGCATATTTACGCGCCGACTCCAGCTCACGCTCGGTGCGGCGACGCATATTTTCAACCTCGGCCAATGCACGAAGCAGCTGATCCTTCAGACTGTCACGCTCCTGAAGCAGCGCTTCCATCGGGTCGGCAGGCTCAGCTGCGATGTCAGCCTGGCTCGATTCGTCCGCTGAATCGCCCGCATCTCCGCCGGATACGTCATCCGAAGCGGCGGTCATATTGTCTTCTGAATGTGGTGGCTGTGCGGCCTTGTCTTCGCCGGTGTCAGCCTCATCCCTCTGGGTGCTGGTCATCTGGTTTCCTTCACCAATCAACACAAATGTTGGAAATTCGCCTTTCCGTACCGCTATTTGGGGATGTATGTCCAGTCATCCAAGGCACCTTGACCTGCATTTTTTCATTCTCATCCGCATGACCCAGATTGGTGATCCAGCACAGGCTGCAATGTCACATGTGTTCATCAGGCCCACGACACGCGCCGGACATATTGTGACCAACCGTGTAATGTGCGACATTCAGGATATTGGTTACCCGTGTCTTGCGGGTATTTTCTTCGACTTTGTAAACAGGCTTCATGTCAATCGTCAGGCAATCCATCACCGCACTTTATCAGGAGGCCGAGCGTAACGCCGCTGACGGCAGCCCGATGCTGGCCGTGATCCATGGCACGCGGTCCCCGCATGCGGGTGATGTGCCGGTCAGCCAAATTTCTGGCCAGATACCTGGCCAAAGGCAAGGTCAGGCTACTGCGATGAGTGCTCTGGCCACTGCCCCCTCGGTGAAAGAACCAGCCGCCATCGTCGCCCGATTTGATGAGTTGAAACGGCTTGCCGAAGAAGAGGCGCTGCAGGCGTCGCCTCTCCTTAAACCAGTTGAAGCCAACGATGCGGAGTTGATTGCCGCCATTCAAACAGAAGAGTCTGATCAGTCATCCGATCTGACGACAGAAGAGACTATTCAGGGTCATTCAGATTTCAACGATCTGGTCGAAACGGAAGAGGCTGTGGCAGCTGATCTGTCACTTCCCGATCTGTCCACCTCCCTGCCAGCCTTTGGCGATACGGCCCCAATCACAAACATCCCAGCAGCCGATGATGCGTCCACTGATGTGACGGGGGAAGATTCCATCGCTGCGCAGAACATTCCACCTTCAGACCCAGATGTCGCTGGTACAACTGCACTTCCTGCCGAACCACCTACGCCAGAGGCTGGCACGGCGGATGATCTAGATATTGCCGACATTCACTCGCTTGTGCAGCAGGCCTGGGAAGATGAAACCGCCATTGCCGGAGCGGCCACTTCATCATCTGTCGGTAAATCCGATGGCCAGGCAGAGGATCCGTCGTCACAGGCAATGGCCACAGCCATGGATGAAATCGCTGCAGCTGTGGAACAGTCCAGCGGACCAGCCACTCCTGAGCTGAGCGAATCAGTCAAAGCCCAGTTGACGGCCACGATCAGGTCAGAGCTTCATGCCGATCTGTCTGCCTCACTGCGTGAAGAGCTGCGCACAGAAATCAGGACTGAGATCAAAACCGGGCTACAGCAAGAGGTTGAGACCAGCCTGAAGGGCTTTCTGATCACTGACCTTCCTGCCATGGTCAAAGCCGCAGTGGCCGAGGCTGTTGCGGACGCCATGCCACCCACTGTCGCAAACCAGCCTGCAACAGCAGACACGCCAGCTCTAAAGAAAGCGGCTCCGAAGTCCGCCACAAAGAAGCGGGCAGCCACCAAGAAAACTGCTGCGCCGCGCACAACCAAGAAAAAATCTCCACCTGATTTAGGCTAGATAGCGCCGAAACAGGACCGTTTATGAGGCCCGTCATTTGGCCCATCTGCCATAATTTATCCGCCGCTAACGATTTCTTAGCCGCTACCATTCCAAGAATAGGGAAACTGTACCAGCAGGACCCTGTTCATGCAGCTGATGTGCCCTCATTGCCGCGCCACTCTGACCGTGTCGGACACATTCCGAAGGTTTTACAATTACCCTGTTCAATGCCAGAGCTGTGCGCGTGGCTTCAGCCTCACGCGCCGCAGTCATCCGTATGAGCCTGCCAGCCACGCCAGTGCCAGCCATGCCGACGACAGATCGATTTCGGCACATCTGACAAATCATACCATTCGCTGTCCATCCTGTCGGTCACAGATGCGGCTTCCGGGCCAAGATCCGGTGACCATCTCTGTTCCTCTCACATGTCCTGCATGCAGGCACGCCTTCACCCACCATGCCGGGCGAATATCTGTCAGCGCCAATGGGATCACCATTGCCGTGCTGACGGGGGGCATGATGGGGCTGTTCGTCTTGTTTCTGGATCAGCAGGGACATATCGCGCTTGAGCGCCTTGCCATCACCTTGTGGGTAAATGACATGGTGACGAAGCTGTCATTATGGATGTCACAGATTGGACAATGGATAGATCAGCTCAGAACAGATGCGATTGCCCGGCTGGTGTAGTCCACCATCGGAATAATCCGTTGATAGTTCATATGGCGCGGACCCAGCACGCCAATCGCGCCAATGACGCTCTTATTCGCATTATGGTAAGGGGCGATGACAAGTGAACAGCCTGTATTCATGAACAGTTTATTTTCAGCACCGATGAAAATCTTCACACCTTCACCTTCACTTGTCGCATCCAGAAGACGAAGGGCATTTTCCCGCGCCTCCAGCTCGTCAAACAGCTGGCGGATCGTATCAAGCTCCTCGCCACCCTGAATGTCATCCAGCAGATTGGACTGACCGCGCATCACCAGAACCGTTTCATCGCCAGCATTAGCCTGCGACCACAACCCAACACCTTCTTCGACAAGGCGCTGGGACATCTCGTCAAGTTCGGCTTTCTGCGCTGCAATTTCTGACTGAATTAATCCAGTTGCTGCCGCAATATCCCGCCCAGACAGTCGCGCATTCATATAGTTACTTGCCCGCACAAGTGCCGATTGCGGTACCCCTGGGGGCAGATCAATCAATCTGTTTTCAACTTTCCCATCAAGACGCACAAGAACCGCCAGGGCTCGCTGTTCGCCAAGCGGTACAAATTCAAAATGCTGTAGTTCCGCATTGCTGATGGGTGACAGCACAAGGCTGGCACAGCGTGACAACCCTGACAGGGTACGGGTGGTTTTTTCCAGAAGATCATCAACCGAAATGCCCCTTGCTGCGCATTCTTCATCAATCGACATACGATCTTCAGGTTTCAAATCACTGGTATATTCCATGAGCCCGTCGACAAACATCCGCAGGCCCGTTTCAGTTGGTATGCGGCCTGCCGAAATATGTGGCGAGAACAGCAAACCTGCCTGTTCAAGGGAACTCATGTTGCTGCGGATCGATGCTGGCGACAGATCCAGGCGCAGCCGTTCCGACAGCATCTTCGAACCAACCGGCTGGCCGGTCTCGAGATAGGCTGACACAAGTGCGCTGAAAATCTCCAGCGCCCGTGGCTTCAGGCCGATGAGGGCGGAATCGTTCATGGCGTCAGATTAGGGCAGCCAAAGAGGTGGGGTCAACAAGCCGAATGGGCACAACCATGTGAGAGCGTGACAAAAATCGATACACCCTTGCAAAGCGCATCGATATCGACAATACCCCTGCCAATCAACGGCAACCAGACCTATAATCAGGTTCCGACCGTCATTCCTTCTGGCCATTCATGGCCCAAGAGCTTGAAGAGGTTTTCATGCAACGTCCTTCCGCCCGCACTGCCGATCAACTCCGTGACATTACGCTGGAAGCTGGCGTTTCACTTCATGCTGAAGGCTCCTGTCTCGCCAGATTTGGCAACACACACGTTCTTTGTACTGCCTCGGTGGAAGACCGCGTGCCATCTTTCCTTCGCAATACCGGCAAGGGATGGGTAACGGCCGAATATGGCATGCTGCCCCGATCCACCCACAGCCGCACCGACCGCGAAGCAGCCCGTGGCAAACAGGGAGGCCGCACACTGGAAATTCAGCGACTGATCGGACGGGCCCTGCGGTCGGTCACCGATCTGACCGCACTTGGCGAACATCAGATCAAGCTGGACTGTGATGTCATTCAGGCAGATGGCGGCACCCGTACAGCGGCCATCACCGGTGCTTGGGTCGCCCTGCGCATTGCCTGCGAGAAACTCCTTCTGTCAGGCGCCATTTCGCGCCAGCCGATGAGTGATCAGGTGGCGGCCCTGTCCTGTGGCGTGTGGCAGGGGATGGCCGTTGCCGATCTTGATTATGCCGAGGACAGTACCGCCGAAGTTGATGCCAATTTTGTGCTGAGCGCTGATCGGGGACTTGTGGAAATTCAGGCAACCGGTGAAGACCGCCCCTTTACCCGCACTGAGCTGAACCAGATGCTGGATCTGGCCGACGCTGGGTGTGGTCAGCTGTTTGAAATGCAGATGAAAGCTGTTCGCGGATCATTCTGATAAGACGTTAAGCTCAGCGCCGACAGGAAAGGGTCCGTTCATGCACCGAAAATTTGAAGCTGATGAACTCGTGCTGGCGTCACATAATGCTGGCAAGCTGAGAGAAATAGCCGCTCTTTTTGAGAGCTATGACTTTCGTGTGACTTCAGCTGCTGCATATGATCTTCCCGAACCTGAAGAAACCGAAGACAGTTTTGTTGGCAATGCGATACTCAAGGCAAAAGCCACAGCGCTGGCGACGGGCAAGCCAGCACTGGCGGATGATTCTGGGCTGGTCGTGCCCGCACTGGACGGGGCACCCGGCATTTATTCTGCCCGCTGGGCTGGCCCTAACAAAGATTTCATCCTCGCCATGGAAAAAGTGAACAGTTCACTGGCGGCAACCGGCGGCAGGGATCGCAGCGCCTATTTCAACTGCACGCTCGCCCTTTACTGGCCGGACGGACATCATGAAGCCTTTGACGGTCGCATCGATGGTCACCTTGTCTGGCCTCCGCGCGGGCACAATGGATTTGGCTATGACCCGATGTTCATCGCAACAGGATATGAACTGACATTCGGCGAGATGGATCCTCAGGAAAAGCTGGATATCGGGCATCGTGCCCGCGCCTTTGCCAAGCTTGTCGACGCCTGTTTTGCATGATGGCTGAGCCGAAACTTGCGCTTTACGTCCACTGGCCATTCTGCCGCGCCAAATGCCCCTATTGTGATTTCAATTCACATGTAGCCAGCGATATTGATCACCAGCGTTTCGCAGCAGCCTTTCGCCGCGAGCTGGCATTTCTGGCAGCGCAGCATGGCCGGGGCAGGAAACTGACAAGCCTGTTTTTTGGAGGCGGCACCCCAAGTCTCATGCCACCATGGCTTGTTGCTGCCATCATCGATGAAGCTGACCGGCTGCTTGGGTTTGAAAATGGCGCTGAAATTTCAGCCGAAGCAAATCCAACGTCAAGCGAAGCTTCCGTGTTTCGTGACTTTCACAGCGCTGGCGTTAATCGGCTATCGCTCGGTGTTCAGGCATTGCGCGCTCCCGAACTGGCATTTCTTGGTCGCGAACATTCAGTTGATGAAGCGCTGACAGCCATCTCCATGGCACGCGAAACATTTGCGCATGTGTCGATGGATCTGATCTATGCCTTAAAAGACCAAAGTCCCGAGGACTGGCAGCGTGACCTCTCGACGGCACTTTCACTCGGCCTTGATCACATGTCTCTCTATCAGCTGACGATCGAGCAAGGCACCGGGTTCTACACACGAGCCCGCCGCGGAGAGGTTCTGACCGCACAGGATGACATTGCCGCAGATATGTATCTCGCCACCGAAGAGATAATGACAGCAGCCGGGCTGCCTGCCTATGAAGTGTCAAACTACGCCCGTCCCGGCGCAGAATGCCGACACAACCTCGTCTACTGGCATGCGCATGACTGGATTGGAACTGGGCCAGGGGCGCATAGCAGACTGACCACAGACGATGGCAGGCTGGGCCTTGCCATGCGACGCAGTCCCACCGCTTGGCTGGATGCTGTTGCAGAACAGGGACATGGTCTGGACATGATCCATGAAGATGACAGACGTGAAGCCGTTGCCGAGTTTCTGATGATGGGATTGCGGCTTGTTACCGGGATCAGCCTTCAGGACTTCTCGCACCGGTTCGGGTCACTGGCACAGTCAGTTAATCAGACAACCCTTCACCAGCTTCTTGATCAGGGCCTTCTGACCATGACGGCTGACCATCTTGCCGTCACACTTGACGGGCGGATGGTTCTGAACAGCATTCTAGCAGCATTGCTGGACACCCAGGACTAGCCTGCCGTAGTAGACATCAACCTGACATTCTCTGGATGACGCTATCTGGCTCAGATCTTATCAGGGGCAGGCTGTACCAGAGTTGAAACACCTCCGCTGACCTGACGCAGTTCAAAGGCCCGCTGATTGCCACCATTCGGGAGCAGGCGATAGGCACCACTGAACCCGTTAAAACCAGATCCCGACACCAGAGATGTGTTCCAAGTCTGAGGATCCTGACTTGCCAGGACTGACGCCATGGCGACGGCATCAAAACTCAGCCTCGCCAGGGCGCCGGGACGGCCGGGCCAGGCCGATGTCCACAAAGCGTTGAAATTTTCGTCCAGGCCGGTTGGGCGGGATGCAAAAAGCCCTCCCTGAAGCGAAGGTTCAATTAGAATCCGTCGCTGATTCCACTGCGCATTGCCAAGATAAAGGACTCGTTCTGGATCAGCATCATAGTAGGCCAGCACCGGCGCCACCCGAAGGGCGAAATCCGCACTGCCTGCAAACAGGACTGCGTCGAAACGCGGTGGTGGTAGATCTGAGGCGGCAGGCTTGTCTTCATCATCATCAGGCGGTTTATATCCCGTAAAATCACGGATCGCCTGTTTCAGATCATCTTCACTGGCAAGCTGCGCTGCGTTCAGAGTCAGGCTGGCTTCTGGGCGCATCCCAAATTGGCCAAGCCGTTTGCCGGCATGTTGAGCCAACCGTTGTCCGAACGAGCTGTCCTCAGCAAGAATGCCGACCTTGCCGCCACCAACGGTGAGGGCGTGTCCGAGGAGCAGATCAATCTGCTGTTCAGGAAGGTACCCCAAAAGCCAACTTCCCGAAGCCGCCACGTCAACATTATTGGACAGGGCCAACATGGGAATTCCAGACTGAGCGGCCACACCCTGTGCAGGTAGAACGGCCTGCGAAAACAGCGGCCCAATCATCAGATCGGCGCCAGCATTCACGGCCTGATTGGCGGCGGTGGCAGCTTCCGGTCCACCAGCCGTGTCCAAAACAACAAGCTGGATATTTGCATTGCGGACAGAGAACAGCGCGAGTTCAGCACCGCGAACAAGCTCATCCCCCAGAATGGCATTACTTCCCGAACGGGGTACGAGAAGCGCAATACGTGTCACGCCTGGAGATTTTTGCGGCAGCCTAAATCCGGATGGTGCGGGCACGGACTGACGTCCTGCCAGCATAGCAAATGCAGCTTCAAGGGCCTCACTGGCCAGTGATGGATCCTGACCGATCGGAATTTCAGGTTCGGACGGTGGTGTCGGCTTGTTTTTCTGTGCGGTTTCCAAATTCCAGATGATATTACCAACAATATCTTCGGGTCCGTTCTCAGCGTCATCTGTCCCCAGATCAGAAGGTTCGGCAGCAACTTCGGTGTCACTAATCTCCGCCTCTATATTTTCGTCAGGCAGTTTTGAGTCTGTCTGATCCTCCAGGAGCCTGTCGATGGAGGGCGCCAGCGTGGAGGACAGTTGCGCCATTTCAAGCGTGTTTGGATCGCTTTCAACCTCTTCGCCTGCTGATCTGATAATCAGCCCTGAATTTGTAGCCGGGGCCCTATCTTCGCTAGAGGCCGCATTCTGACCGCCACTTGCCAGAGATGTGCCGGTATCGGCTGCCTTGCCGAGGCTCGATGAGCTTGAAATTATGTCCTCTGACGATGCTTTGACCTGCGGCGCCTTTGTCTGAGGAAGGCTGGCCTGGTCAACGGCAACACCACAAGCAGCCAGCGACACTACCGGCAGACAGAACCCCACAATTCTGATCAATTTCAACATACCCAACTCCCGTTGAACGGCATCATGGCGGGTTTTTGCGAACAAGTCATTAATCAGCTATATCTTGGCAGCAACCGCAATCAGGATTTACCCCATGACATCGCCCGTGACGTCACAAGTGATATCGCCCGTGAAATCAACGGGCACGCTCATTCTCGTGGCAACACCAATCGGTAATCTTGGTGATTTTTCGCCTCGAGGGGGCGAAGCGCTCGCCGAGGCTGATATCATCGCCTGTGAGGACACGCGCGTGACCCGCAAGCTTTTGACACTGACCGCCACAAGCACGAATGCCAGATTGGTCGCCTATCATGACCATAATGGGGCAGCGATGCGGCCAAGACTTCTGGAACATCTTGTTGCTGGCAAAAATGTGGTTCTTGTCAGCGATGCTGGAACGCCACTGATTTCAGACCCCGGATACAAGCTTGTTGCCGCCTGTCGTGAGCAGGGTATTCCCGTAACATCGGTTCCTGGGCCTTGCGCGGTACTGGCGGCGCTGGCCATTTCGGGATTGCCGACTGACAGATTTATGTTCGCTGGCTTTGTGCCATCGACAACGACGGCACGACAGGAAGCCTTTCGCGAACTAGCCTCGCTATCGGCAACCAGCATCTGGTTTGCCACCCCATCGAAACTGGCAACCTGTCTTGCCGACATGGCCGAAATTTTTGGACAGCGTCAGGCTGTGATTACCCGAGAGCTAACCAAGCTCCACGAAGAAGTGCTGCAGGGAACGCTTTCGGATCTAGCCACTTCACTGTCTGGCGGCGCGCCACTGAAAGGGGAAATTGTTCTTGTTGTCGCTGGTCGTTCACGTGACGAAGCCGGCATTGACGATGCAACGCTTGACGCGATGCTGCGCGCTGAACTTGAAGGCCAGCGTCTCCGAGAAGCCGTCAAATCCGTCGTTGCCAGCACCGGGCTGGCCCGCAACCATGTATACCGACGAGCGCTGCAGCTAAATGAAGAGAGCCAAAGAGAGATGGCTAATGAGGAGATTGGTGTCGCAGAAATTGGTGTTGGGGAGGTGGATGGTACGAAGGTGGACTGAAAGGGGGACCAATAGACGCCGCGTCTCTGAAAAATGGGGGCGGATGGCTGAGACTGTGGCCACCATCATGCTCTGCCTGCAAGGTCATTATATTCTGGCAAGACGATGGAAATCCGTCGTCGGTGAAATCGATATCATTGCCAGACGCGGCAACAGTCTCATCTTCTGCGAAGTGAAATTCCGGCAGGATGGATATGACAGCGGCGTACCTTCGCGCCGACAACAGCATCGCATCATGCGTGCAGCAGAAGATTTCACCCGCCAGAGACATATCTCACCAAATCTTGAATGGCGGTTTGATCTGATCCAGATCAGCGCGCCGTTCCACGGTAATGGGCGTATGTTCACTCATATTCGCAATGCCTGGCAGGCAGATGATGGCTAGTGCTACCACGGTTGTCCTTGACCCCGGAATCGGCAGGCGGCACATTGGCGTTGGAACTTCTGCCACTGTCACAGACAAGGTATACAACCCCATGACGACCGCCCTCTACCACCTGGCATCTCTTGTCAGAGTCATGCAAAAAACCGCCCTTCTACCATTTGCCGCCCTGACGGTTATGGCTTTGCTGGTATCGGGTTGCGCCGCACCTGTTTTTGTCGGCGTGGGCACCGCCGCGGTCGCGGCCTCAACCACCGAAAAAGGTATTTCTACTTCTGTCACAGACGGTGTGATCTTCACCAAAATTCAGGATAAGTTCATCCAGAGTGACGCCAGCCTGGCAACCGTTGTCGATCTGACCGTCAATGACGGCGCGGTTCTGATGACTGGCAAGGTAAAAACGCCAGAAGAAAAAGTTCTGGCAACGAAGCTTGCCTGGGAAGTGCGCGGCGTGCGTGAAGTGGTTAACGAGCTCCAGGTTCAGGACAAATCATCACTGAAGGACGTTGCCAAGGATCTGGCCGCAAGTGCGCAGCTTCGTGGCAAGCTGATTGCAGATCAGGATGTTTCCTCACTGAATTTCAGCATCGACGTGGTAAATGGCACTGTCTATCTCTCTGGCATTGCAGCCGACGAAGCTGAAATGAACCGGGTGGTAAACCATGCACGGGAACTTCGCTTTGCCCAGCAGGTGGTCAATTACATCTCGCTTCGCACCGATCTTCGTGACTAGGTCCGTCTGATGACACAGAAGACAGTCCAGCGGACGTCGACAACTGAGTCGCTTTTCATTGCGATTCAGATGGATCCTATCGAACAGATTGATATTCGGGGTGATACCTCCTTTGCGCTGTCTCTGGCAGCGCAGAAGCGTGGTCATTCCCTGTGGTATTACACCCCTGACAAGCTGTCGCTGAATGCGGGAGTGGTCGAGGCTGTTGGCCAGCCGATTACCCTGCGCGACGAGATTGGAAATCATGTTGATGTCGGCATGCCCGAACGCCGCCCACTCAGCGATTTTGATGTCATTCTGATGCGTCAGGATCCACCCTTTGACATGGCCTACATCACAGCAACACATCTTCTGGAAATGCTGCCGCCGGGCACCATGGTGGTGAATAATCCTGCCGAAGTTCGCAATGCACCAGAAAAGCTGCTTGTCACTTTATTTCCTGATCTGATGCCGCCAACGCTGATCTCTCGCGACGCAGATGCCATTGCCGCATTTCGTGAAACGCATCGGGACATCATCATCAAGCCGCTGTTTGGGAATGGAGGGGCAGGTGTGTTTCGGCTTGCCGAGGGGGATCAGAATTTCCATTCCCTTCTGGAGATGTTCTTTACTGCCAGCCGCGAACCGGTAATGGTTCAGCGCTATCTGCCTGACGTGCGGCACGGTGACAAGCGCATCATTCTTGTTGATGGCAAGGCGGTTGGTGCGGTCAATCGTGTTCCACCTGAGGGTGAGGCGCGGTCCAACCTTCACGTTGGTGGCACGGCTGCTGCCACCGAAATTACCGCTCGTGAAGCCCATATCTGCGAGGTAATTGGGCCAGAGCTACGCCGACGCGGCCTGCTATTCGTTGGCATTGACGTCATTGGTGACTATCTCACCGAAATCAATGTGACCTCACCGACAGGCATTCGTGAGATCGCCAGCCTGTCAGGTACGGACATCGCATCCCTCACATGGGATGCCATTGAGCAAGCACATCCCTCTCACGCCAGCAACGGCATCGCCCGATAGGCAAGTGCCTCGGCAAGGTGACGGCGGGCAACCTTTGGGCTGCCATCAAGATTGGCAATCGTCCGCGCCACCCGCAGGACCCGATTGAATCCTCTTGCTGAGAGTGACTGACGATCAATCGCCAGTTCCAGCAATTTTCTGGCATCTTCGTCGATCTGGCTGACTGGCACATCCTGCCTGTTTCCAGCTCCAGCATCGAGGGGCAGAGCATCCGCTTCATCCAGCACATGCTGACAGGCAAAGTCGCGTGCCAGCTTGACCCGAGACGCAACCTGCTGCGACGTTTCACCTGGCGTGCCTTTCAACAGCAGTTTTCCGTCAACTTCCGGCACTTCAATGATCAGATCAAACCTGTCCAGCATTGGGCCGGATATGCGTGCACTGTAGGTGCGGCCACAGGCTGGTGCCTTGCTGCAGGCACGTGCAGGATCACCAAGATAGCCACAACGGCAGGGATTCATCGCGGCCACAAGCTGAAACCGAGCGGGATAACTCACGTGATGGTTGGCGCGTGCAATCACGACATGACCCGTTTCAAGCGGTTGACGCAGCGCATCCAACACAGGCTTGGTGAATTCGGCAAGTTCATCCAGAAACAGCACGCCGCCATGTGCCAATGAAATTTCGCCTGGCCGCGCACGTGCACCACCACCTACAAGGGCCGGCATTGACGCCGAATGGTGCGGGTCCCGATAAGGCCTTGACTGTACCAACCCACCTTCCGGCAACTGACCGGCGACCGAATGCAACATGGTGACTTCCAGCGCTTCCTGGGGTGTCAGCGGTGGCAGCAAGCCTGGAAGCCTGGCGGCAAGCATGGATTTGCCAGCGCCCGGTGGCCCGATCATCAGCAGGTTATGGGCACCAGTAGCCGCAATCTCCAGCACCCGACGAGCTGTTTCCTGACCCTTTAAATCCTGCATATCAGGAGCTGGACCCGATGGGGGAAGCAGCTCTGGTCTTGGTGGCGGCAACATCTGATGCCCACGGAGATGGTTTAGCAATGACATCAGATCAGGAGCGGCCGTTATGGAAAGATCACTCGCCCACGCCGCCTCAGACCCGCAGGAAGCGGGACAGATCAGATCAAGTCCATTGGCGACGGCGGCAAGCGCCGCTGGCAGTGCGCCTGACACGGATTCAATTCCGCCGTGAAGTGACAGCTCACCAAGCACCATCTCACCAGCAACTGAATCTGCAGGCACAGCACCCATTGCCACCAGCAGGCCCAGCGCAATAGGCAGGTCAAAATGCGCCCCTTCCTTAACCACATCGGCAGGGGCCAGATTGATTGCAATCCGCTTTGGCGGCAGTGCCAGTCCGATGGACCCCAGCGCGGCACGGACTCGTTCACGGGATTCTGCCACCGCCTTGTCAGCCAGGCCGACAATGGCCATCGATGGCAGCCCATTGGCAATATGCACCTGAACATCGACCGGAATGGTTTCAATTCCGCGAAACGCCACTGTCTTGATGCTAGCATGCATACCAAGTGTCCTATCCTAACGGATGGGCATGATGGACAGGTGGCAGCAAGGCCGCAAGTTAGTTAGATTTTGCTTATATTTGCGCTAGGAAAGCATCCGGCCAACCGGCTCGCCGCCCAACACATGCATGTGAAGATGCGGCACTTCCTGATGACCATTTTCACCGATATTGGAAACCACCCGAAAGCCGGTACCGGCAATTCCTGTTATCTCGGCAACATGCGCAATCATGCGGGTAAAGGCTGTCTGTTCTTCAGCTGACGCCTTGGCTGCAAAATCAAGCCAGTCAACATAGGCACCCTTGGGAATCACCAGAACATGAACCGCACGGCCGGGATTGATATCCTCAAACGCCAGCGTGTGCTCATCTTCTGCAACCTTCTTGCAGGGCAGCTCGCCCCGTAGAATGCGGGCAAACACATTGCTGTCGTCATAGGACATCACTTCAGCTCCTTGTGATAATAGTAGCCTGACACATATTGATCATCGACCCGGGCATAGAAGTCGTTGACAGCATAGCGATGGAACCCGCGTGCCTCAAAGGACTGTATGGCCCGAAACTGGGTCGATCTGACATCCAGGTTGATCATCATAAACCCCTTGGATTTTGCCAGTGCCTCTGCTTCGGCAACAATCATCTGGGCCAGACCATGACCACGTGCCCACGGGGCGACAAAAAACGTGGTCAGTTGGCAAGTGAAAGCCTGCGCTTCGTTGTTGCGTGGCGGCAATACGATCTGGCAGCTGCCAGCCACAACCTTATCAAGACGGGCGATAACCAGATGACGTTCGGGTATCAGCTGTACACCGCGCCAGTAATCTTCCATGACTGAACGGGGAGGCGGAGTCAGCCAGCCAAATCCGCCTCCGGACAGGATGGCTTCTTCAGCCGCATCGCACAATTCATGTATATCGCCCTGCGACAGACGCGTCGGACTTTCCACCGAGATCTTGGCAACATGTGTCGACAGCTGTTCTGGAGTCATGTGGCACCATCAGGTCAGAACGGGGTTGGCGGACAAGGCCGCCAGCAGCAGCTTGATATCACAAGTCACCACCGCCACAAAGCGCACAATCGTCTCAGACCTGCCGCTTGACCTCAACAAGCAGCTGGTCAGCGAGGCGCTGACAGCTTTCCGGATCAAGCCTGTCGATATGAGTGGCCATCAGATTTGCCAGACGCACAGCCTCGGCACTTGCCTGTGAGGCATCAATCGTTGGTTTGGGATGAGACAAGGCTGCAAGGGTCTTCAGTTCTTCAGCATCATCCCAGATCAGCCCAAGCCAGGCACAGATCTGATCCACTAATGGCACAGATGGTCTGCCGCGCTTTCCTGTCTCGAGCGATGAGATATAGGCTTTAGAGACGCCCAGCGCATCAGCCTGCTGCTGTTGTGTCAGGCCGCGGGCAGCACGAAGATCACGCATTTTGGCCCCAAAGGGTGTCATGAAATCTGCCTGCGGCGACGCAACATGACATAAAGCGCGCCGTCCCCACCATCAGCCGGTTGGGCTGTTGAAATGGCCAGTACCGACGAGGATAAGGGCCCCGATTTCAACCATTCTGGAACCAGCCTCCGCAAAACGCCCTGACCCATTTGACCTTTGCCAGTGATGACCAGCACCACACGATGGCCCTGTCGAAGCGCAAGGTTCAGAAAGGATGACAGTCGGCGCTCGGCCTGTTCGGCATTCAGGCCGTGAAGGTCAAGCCGCGCTTCAATAGCAAGCTGTCCCTGTGCCAGTCGGCGCCGGGTGGACCGATCTATGCCGGCATGATCCCCAGCGCGAAGATCAACCGGGCGCGCCGTAGGCTTCACCACTGCAGCCTGTATCACCGCCGCTGGTTTGCCTGGCACCTTTGCTTTTTTCTTTGGTTTTGACTTTGGTGATGTGGAGGGCTGCTGCACCAGCCGCCCTTCATGCTCATAGACTTTGACGCCTTTGGCCACGCGGTCCCAAAGCTCGGCGTCATCATCTGGCAGCTTGTCACCGGGGGCAGTCATGATCTCGACAGCCTTTCCGCCAGGTCGTGCCTAGGCGTCATCCTCATCATCTGGTGATTCCGTCTCTGCAAGCTTCCAGTTCGGATCATCCAGAGTCAGGTCACGTTCAAAGGTCCAGATATCGACAAGCTCACGAGTGCCGGTATCCTCATCCTCGATTGTCACACCATCTTCATCCGTCAGGATACGTGTTTGTGTGCTGGTAAATTTCACAGTCACAGCCGCGACATTGTCAAACACCCTTGCATCGACAATTTCGGCCTCACTCAGCGTTTCCAACGTGATGGCAAGACGTTCTCCATCCTGCTGTCGCTGCTGAATTGACTGGGTGAAGCTCTGCAGCATGTCATAGCTGAGCAGACGCTTTAGCTTGGCAACGTCGCCATCGGCATAAGATGTCAAAATCATCTCAAAAGCTGCGGCAGCACCACCAAGAAACTCCTTTTCAGAGAAAGACCGGTCAGCCTTGCGAAGCGCGGCAATGCCGTGCCCATCATCAATCCCGCTCCGGCGCCCAGTATCAATCGGAATCACATCGGCGCCATTCCTGTCAAAACTGGTGTCACGCTGGGGCTGTTCATCATATCCCGGGCGCTGGCCAAGAACGGAGCGAAGCCGCAGGACAAGAAGTACGGCGATAACGGCAAAAATGATGATGTCGATAAACTGCACGGGGTCCCCCGATGGGATGGTTTGGTCTTGTTCGCAAAGTGACTTACAATGCGTGGCTACAGGATACATATGTTGTCCAAATAATCCAGCAAGCTACAGACAGGGAATTTTTTTCTTCATTTATGCTTGTAGATGCCCTGAAGGGCATTTTCAGACGGTAGATTGCTGGGGCGCATTCAGCAGGGATTAAACACATCGTGGCTCTTATCTTCATTATTGGCTTTTGCCTGTGGATCTGGCTTGAAATTTCAACCTTTGTTGAAATTGGGGGTGAAATTGGTGTTCTGCTGACCCTGATTGGCATTTTCGTAACTGGTGCCATTGGTATCTGGCTTCTGCGAACGCAGGGGCGAGTGGTCATGGCGTCGCTACAGAAACAGGTGGCTCGCGGTGAGGCACCATTAGCGTCAATTGCGGACAGCCTGTCGCTCCTTCTCGGTGCTGTGCTGATGCTGATCCCTGGATATGTATCCGATGCCATGGGGTTGATGATGTTCGTGCCCGGCATTCGTACATTGGTTGGGACCATGCTTATGAAGAATATCGGCAAAGCTGGACGGTTCGGATTTATGGGTAAGGGCCCGATGGGAGCTAAAGCCGGGTTTGGACCGGGTGGATTTGGACAGGCTGGTTTTGGACCGGGAGGTTTCAATCGCAACGGCTTTAACCGTCACGACCATGACCATCAAGGCAATCACCCTGACGCACGCGATGACACCATTGAAGGTGAATTCGAAGAACGTGATGATGCCTCAACGGGTGGACGCCGCAGCCTCAACGAAAAATAGATCTGAAACCGAGCCAGACACAGAATCGCCGAGGCAGATCTTGTCGCCAGATCACTGACATGCTATCCGCAGCGTCAGATTTTTCACGCTCTAAACACAGGAAGGGACATTCCCATGGCGGAACAGACCACCAACGGAACCGATACCAGCGCGCAGGATCAGCAGGCTGGCCGCCAGATTGTTGTCCACGCGCAATATATCAAGGATCTGTCTTTCGAAAATCCTAATGCACCCGACATTCTGATTGATCCACCATCCCAACCAGATGTCGAAATCGGGGTGAATGTCGGTGCACGCGGCCTGAATAATGAGCAGTATGAAGTCATGCTGTCTTTGTCAGCACGTGCCAAAACATCGGACAAAACCCTGTTTCTTGCCGAACTGACCTATGCCGCCATCGTATCGGCACCTGGTGCAAGCCGCGAGAACCTCAACCCGCTGATCATGATTGAAGCACCACGACTGATGTTCCCCTTCGCCCGCGCGATCATCTCTGATGTCACACGCGACGGTGGTTTCATGCCGCTGAATATTCAACCGCTGGATTTCGTGGCTGTCTATCAATCCAATCTGGAGCGTCAGGCCGCTGCCGGTGGTGACACAGCTGATGCGACGCCAGAAGGCGAAGCCTAGGACAATTTTGCTGACCGTCCGCTACCGAAGCCAGATGGGATTTTCAATCCTGTCCATCAGCTTTGCGTGAGACTTGAGTTCATCCTCACTAGCGGCATGCGGACGGGCAAATTTGCTGGCATCCGCGCGAAGAGCAAAGCCGGTGTCACTGGCCCCGTCCTGCCGTGTTGATGCATCAATTTTTTGAATATCAGGTTCAAGAGACAGATTTGGCTGTCGGCCGCCAAGAAGCTCGATATAGACCGACGCCAGCAGATCGGCGTCAACCAGTGCGCCATGAAGGTCACGATGACTGTTATCTATTTCGAACCGGCGACATAGGGCATTCAGGTTGGCCTGTGCGCCGGGAAATTTGCGTCGCGCCATGATAAGTGTGTCCACCGCCCGATCTGACGGCAGTGTTTCCCGGCCAAGAAGCGCCAGTTCCGCATTGATGAACCCCATATCAAACGGAGCATTATGGATGACAAGCGGGGCATCCCCGATAAAATCCAGAAATTCATCCGCAATGGCGGAAAAAATGGGCTTATCTGCCAGAAACTCGCCAGTCAGCCCGTGAATGGCCACGGCGCCGGCGTCAATTTCCCGCTCAGGGTTGATATAGACGTGATATTGCGCGCCTGTGGGTGACTGATTCACCATTTCCAGAGCGCCGATTTCAATGATTCGATGCCCGTCGCGTGGATCAATGCCGGTGGTTTCAGTATCCAAAACAATTTCACGCATGTCTGATAGCCTGTTCCTTGTCACGGATGGTTTGCAGGATCCACATGATCGCCCAGAATCTGCAGAAGGTCGGCGCGGGCGGCGTCTACACCACCGTCAGTATTGATCACATAGTCAGCGCGTTCAATCTTTTCGGCCATTGGCATCTGGCTGGCGATAATCCCGTCAAGCTTGTCAGCCGTCATGCCGGGCCGTTGCATGGCCCGATCACGCTGAATTTGGGGATCAACGACACAGAGGATGGTCAGATCGCATAAAGAGTCACCCCCAGTTTCAAACAGAAGGGGTACATCCAGAACAACGACAGCTGCGCCAGCCTGTCTATGCTGCGCCAGAAACTGATCGCGATCAGCCGCAACCAGCGGATGCAGAATGGCTTCAAGGTCACGGCGAAGTTCATCATCACCAAACACGGTCTTACCCAATGCCTGACGGTCAACTGACCCATCAGCCGCGATAACCTTAGCGCCAAATCTGGCCGCGATGGCGGTCGTGGCAGGTCCGTTTGGTGCCATTAGCCCATGAACTGTCGCATCGGCATCATGAACAGGTATGTTCATCTCGCGGAAAATTGTCGAGGTTGTGGATTTACCAGTGGCAATTCCACCTGTCAGACCAACAACAATCATCGATCCGCCTCAGATTCACCTGCTTTGCTTGCAGATTCCGCAAATGCAAGTCCATGTTCGCGCAAGAAACCAGTCACTTCGAGAAGGGGGAGGCCAAGAACACTGTAATGACACCCCTCAATCTTGTGGAACAGATGCATGCCAGCACCTTCAATCTGATAGCTTCCCGGGCTCCAAAAGGCAGCCTCGCCTATGATATCGAGATAGCTGGCAATCTCACCATCCTGAAGTGTCCGCATCTGTAGCCTTGTTTCAGCGACATGATGCCAAATCCGCTGACCCTCCCGGAACATGACTGCTGCGGTGTGAAGGCTGTGGGTTTTACCGGACAGTCCTTGAATCTGTCGCGTTGCCATATCGCGGTCAGATGGTTTGCCGAGCATTTTTCCGTCCAGCTCCAGGATCTGATCGGCTGCCAGAAGAAGCTGTCCTGGTGCTGGCGCTACAGAACTGTGCGCAGCCTGCCCCTTCATTTCCGCCAGAAGAACAGCAACATCTTTGGCAGCTACGCCCTCGGCAGCGGCAGCATGACGAAAGGCGTCTTCATCTATCCGCACTGACTGTGCCACATATTCGATTCCGGCATTGCTGAGGAGACGCTGACGGGTGACACTTGTTGAAGCCAGTATCAGCGGTCCCGTTGGGAGCCGTGCAAAAACGGTGTCCGTCACGTGATTTCGTTCTCTTCCTGCCAATTTGTGTAAAGCTGTATAACTGCCGCTGCAGTCTCTTCAATTGAGCGACGAGTAACGTCAATCACTGGCCATTGTTTCTTTGCAAACAGACGACGCGCATCACGAACTTCTTTGGAAATCTGCTCAAGATCCGTGTAATCGGTGTTGGATTCATCCGACTGAGCGATTTGACGTGTCTTTCGAACCACACTCAACCGTTTTGGATCATTGGTCAGTCCGACTGTGAACAGTTTCAGCCCGTCCGTATATTGCTCAGGAAA
>WTJS01000167.1 GCA_011524735.1 Alphaproteobacteria bacterium | reverse complement strand
GTGTGCATGGGGGCCCGCCACAAGTGGACTTTGCCGCGGTGAAGGCCCACGTCGCCGATGTCATTGCCAGCATCGCCCCGCACGACTCGGTGGAACGATTTACCGGACTTGGCGTCACCGTCATTGAAGAACGGGCAAGCTTCGCAGCGCCGCGCATCATCACATCCGACAATTACGAAGTGCATGCCAAATATGTGGTCATCGCCACCGGCTCACGCGCCGCAATCCCGCCGATCCCAGGGCTTGAGGATATTCCCTATCACACCAATGAAACCATCTTTGACGATCCGGAAAAGCCAACCCATCTCGCCATTATCGGGGGTGGGCCCATTGGCATCGAAATGGCACAGGCACATGCGCGGCTTGGATGCCAGGTCACGGCCATTGAAGCTGCCAGAATCCTCGGCCGCGATGATGCCGACATGGCGGAGATTCTGAAAACACGCCTCACCTCAGAAGGTGTTGAGCTGATCGACGGGACGGGCGTCGCAGAGGTCAGCGGCACCGCTGGAGCCATCACCATCAGCCTTGCCGACGGCAGGACGATCGCAGCAAGCCATATCCTGGTTGCGGCCGGGCGAGCGCCCAACATTGACGGCCTGGCACTGGAAGCAGCCGGCATTGCCACCCGTGGCAACGCTATCGCCACCGATAACCGGCTTCGCACCACGGCCAGACGCGTCTTTGCCATTGGTGATGTGACGGGGCGGGCCCAGTTCACACATATGGCTGGCTATCATGCTGGCATTGTGATCCGGAACATTCTCTTCTGGCTTCCTGCGCGCATCAATGACGCGCTGATCCCGTGGGTCACCTACACTGATCCGGAACTGGCCCATGTTGGCCTTGCCGAGACCGCCGCCGCCGAAGCCTGGGGAGCTGGCAATATCCGCTGCCAGACCGTTCCCCTGACCGGCAATGACCGTGCCCTTGCCGAACGCCGCAGCGAAGGCATGGTCAAGGTGGTGACGCATCGGAATGGCCGCATTCTGGGGGCGACCATTCTTGCGCCGCAGGCTGGCGAGATGATCCTCGCCTGGTCGCTTGCCATCTCGGCAGGACGCAAGATTGGCAGCATGGCCAGCCTGATTGCGCCCTATCCCACCTATGGCGATGCCAGCAAACGTGCCGCTGGCCAGTTTTTCACCAAAAGCCTGTTCAGCCCGCGCACGAAAAAGCTGGTGCGCTTTCTGCTGCGCTTCTAACGCGCAGCTGTGCAGGTGACGGACTGAAGCGAGGCCGAGACAGGAGCAGGGACAGGGAAAGAAACAGGGACTTGGCCAGCTATCTGGAAGCTGATGCCCATGACATATGTTCTGTAGGCATATGGTGGGCGAGCATATGTTGTGCGGGCATATGTGTGGGAAAATCCCGCTTGCAAAAGGCTGGCAAACTCGTGTAAGTCAGGCGCGTCGATGGCAACGCTGCCATAGCTCCAGCGGTAGAGCGCACCCTTGGTAAGGGTGAGGTCGCGTGTTCGAATCACGCTGGCAGCACCATCGAACTTCCTTACATACTAAGTCTAAGCCGTTCCGGCCGCGTCGCTGGCGCTGGTGCTGAGTGCGCCTTTCACCGTGCCCTCTGCATCTGGTGAGGCAAAGCCAAACACCAGCGCATCCGCCCGTGGATCAAGCCGCACTTCGACAAAATCCCCGTCCCCAAACCGGCCTTCCAGAAGCGCTTCGGCAAGCGGGTTCTGAACATGGTTCTGGATCACCCGCTGCAGGGGCCGCGCCCCAAACTGTGGGTCATAGCCGCGCACCGCCAGCCATTCGGCAGCCTCATCGCTCAGCCGCAGAGTCACGCCGCGATCGGCAAGCCGCGCCTGAAGACGGGCAAACTGAATGCTGACAATGGCGCCCATATGCTGAGGCGACAGCCTGTGAAACAGCAGTATCTCATCAAGACGGTTCAGGAATTCTGGCCGGAATGTTGACTGCACATCGGCCATCACCGCATCGCGGGCCGCATCACTGTCCTCATCATCGCCAAGACCCAGAAGATGGTCAGCCCCGATATTGGATGTCAGCAGAATGATGGTATTGGCAAAATCAACCCGCCGGCCCTGACCATCGGTCAGCTGTCCTTCATCCAGCACCTGCAGCAGCACATTGAAGATGTCGGGGTGCGCCTTTTCAATCTCGTCAAACAGCACCACCTGATAGGGTCGGCGACGCACCGCCTCGGTCAGGCTGCCGCCCTCTTCATAGCCGACATAGCCGGGAGGCGCCCCGATCAGCCGGGCGACAGAATGCTTTTCCATATATTCCGACATGTCCATGCGCAGAATGGCGGCGTCATTGTCGAACAGGAAACTTGCCAGCGCCTTGGCCATTTCGGTCTTGCCCACCCCAGTCGGGCCCAGCATCAGGAAGCTTCCCATGGGCTGGTTCGGATCTGACAGGCCAGCCCGGGACCGGCGGGTGGCATTGGCAATGGCGCTTACCGCCTCGGCCTGGCCAATAATCCGCCTGCCAAGCGTGTCTTCCATGGCCAGCAGCTTTTCGCGCTCACCCTCCAGCATCTTATCCACCGGAATGCCGGTCCAGCTGCTGATCACAGCGGCAATCTGGGCAGCGGTCACTTCTTCATCAACAAGGTCGGAATCGGATACGGCAGATTTCGCAGCCGCAAGTTCCTGTTCCAGTGCCGGGATACGCGCATAGGCCAGCTCAGCCGCGGTTTCCAACTGGCCTTCACGCTGCGAGACCTCCAGCCTGTGACGGGCTGTTTCCAGCTCCTGCTGCAACCGGCCGACTTCCGCCATCTGCGCGGTAACCGCATTCCAGTCAGCCGTCAGCCTGGCAGATTGTGCTTCAAGCTCGGCAAGCTCAGAGGCAATGGCATCAAGCCTCTTTTTTGCATGTGCAGGATTTTCCTTCTGCAGCGCCGCCTGTTCAATCTTCAGCTGGATGATGCTGCGGTCGGTGGCATCCAGATCGGCAGGCTTGCTGTCTGACTGGATGCGCAGATGGCTTGCCGCCTCATCCATCACGTCAATGGCCTTATCAGGCAGGAACCGTTCGGAAATATAGCGATGTGACAGTCTGGCAGCGGCGATCAGCGCATCATCGGTTATCCGCACCCCGTGATGAAGTTCGTATTTCTCTTTCAGTCCGCGCAGAACGAAAATGGTGTCTTCAACACTTGGCTCATCAACAAAGACAGGCTGAAAACGCCGTGTCAGCGCCGCATCCTTTTCCACATATTGCCGATATTCATCCAGCGTTGTCGCCCCGATACAGCGCAGCTCGCCACGGGCCAGAGCCGGCTTCAACAGGTTTGACGCATCCATCGCGCCATCCGTCTTGCCAGCACCCACAAGCTGATGCATCTCGTCAATGAACAGGATTACTTCGCCGTCGCGCGACTGTACCTCTTTCAGCACCGCCTTCAGACGTTCCTCAAATTCGCCGCGATATTTCGCACCGGCAACAAGTGCACCCATATCCAGTGACAGCAGCGCTTTGTCGGCCAGCGCCTGCGGCACGTCTCCATTGACGATTCGCTGTGCAAGACCTTCGGCAATGGCCGTCTTGCCGACCCCCGGCTGGCCAATCAGCACCGGATTATTCTTCGTGCGGCGGGCCAGAATCTGGATGGTGCGGCGCACTTCGGCTTCACGGCCTATCACCGGGTCAAGCTTGCCACGGCGGGCAGCGTCGGTAACGTCGGTGGTGTATTTCGACAGCGCCTCATAGCTATCCTCAGCCGCATCACTGTCGGCAGTGCGACCTTTGCGAAGATCGGCAACTGCAGCTGTCAGACGGCCGGTATCAACCCCGGCCTCGGCAAGAAGCTTGCCGATGGTGCCCTTACTCTTGGCCATGGCGATCAGCAGCGCATCAACCGCCAGAAAACTATCTCCAAGGGTTTTCGCTT
The DNA here is from genome assembly GCA_011524735.1 of Alphaproteobacteria bacterium. Classification (GTDB taxonomy): domain Bacteria; phylum Pseudomonadota; class Alphaproteobacteria; order Puniceispirillales; family Puniceispirillaceae; genus UBA8309. Next base: position 358 of record WTJS01000167.1, on the reverse strand, counting down.
CGCCTTCGGCAGCCTGCATCACCCGCGCCAGATCCATATCCAGCTGTAGCTGGTCCGCACCGCCACCGGTAACGGCGGGAATGGCCGTGAGCGCCTTGTCCAACCCTGCTGACAGTGTGGCCTGATCGCCGCCCGCCCGGCCAACAAGACTGCGTACCGTTACATTGTCATCCGCCAGCAGAGCCTTCAGCACATGCATGGCCGTAACTTTCTGATGATGGGACCCAAGCGCGTCATTTTGCGCCTGCATGAACGCATTGCGTACCAGCGCGGTAAATCTATCTGTCTGCATTCTCACCTCCTTCACGGTCTTCAAAGACCATCCAGACGGTCGACCATTTCATAATCGGTCCTAGTC
>WTJS01000170.1 GCA_011524735.1 Alphaproteobacteria bacterium | reverse complement strand
ACAGGAAAAACTTGAAAGCTGCATAGACACGGCGCGCGCCGCCCCATACCCCGATGATGATAAACATCGGGATCAGGACACCTTCAAAGAACAGGTAGAACATCAACATGTCCAGTGAAGCGAACATGCCAACCATCATGGTTTCAAGCACCAAGAAAGCGATCATATATTCGCGCACCCGGTGGGTGATGGCCTTCCAGCTTGCCAGAACGGCGAGTGGCGTCAGGAACGTGGACAGCAAGATGAAGGGCATGGAAATGCCGTCAACACCAAGGTGATAGCTGATCCCTGCCCCGGTAATCCACTCGGCCCGCTCTTCAAACTGATAGCCGGTTGCCATCGGATCGAAATTCAGCACCAGTGCAAGCGAAATGATGAAGGTAAAGCCGCTCACCCATAACGCGACATTGCGCGCGTTTCGGGCAACCAGTTCCTCATCCCCGCGGATCATCAGCAGGAACGCAACCCCGATCATCGGCAGGAAAGTGACGATCGTCAAAATAGGCCAGTTGGCAATCATCGGCTATATTCCCCCGAAGCGCAGATAGTACCAGGTCACCAGCACGACAACGCCGATCAGCATTGCAAAGGCATAGTGGAAGACAAAGCCGGACTGTAGCCGTGCCGCTGCTGCAGACATGCGGACAACAAGACTGGACAGACCGTCAGGACCAAACCCGTCAATGGTGTCACGATCGCCCCGCTGCCAGAGGAAGCCACCGATGCGAACCGCAGGGCGCACGAACAGCATGTCGTACAGCTCGTCGAAATACCATTTATTGAAGAAGAAGGCGTGGATCGGCGAAAACATCTTCGCCATTCTTGCGGGCACCCCAGTCCACACGGCGTAACAGAGCACCGCAAGCGCAACACCGGATGCAGCCAGCACGACAGGTAGCAACTTCACCCATGTTGGCACGTGATGCGCGTTCTCCATGGCAGTGTTCTCAGGAAGAATGAAGATCGCATCACCCCAGAATTTTGCCATGTCGTGACCAACAAACAGCTCATATCCAAGCCAGCCCGAAAAGATCGCGCCTATCGAAAGAATGAACAGCGGGATGGTCATCACCAATGGAGACTCATGGACATGTGCCATAACTTCGGCAGATGCACGCGGCTTGCCGTGGAACGCCATGATCAGCAGTCGCCAGCTATAGAACGCTGTCAGGAACGCTGCGGCGCAGCCAAGCCAGAATGCCAGATTTCCAACCGGAGTATGGGCGGCAAAGGCAGCCTCAAGGATCATGTCCTTGGAGTAGAACCCGGCAAAGAACGGGAAGCCAGCAAGCGCGAGTGAGCCAATCCACATCATCATGTAGGTGAACGGGATCTTCCGCCAGATTCCCCCCATATTGCGCAGATCCTGTTCATCGGACAGCGCGTGAATCACGGACCCCGCCCCCAGGAACAGCAACGCCTTGAAAAAGGCATGTGTTGTCAGGTGGAACATGGCGGCTGGATAGGCCGAAACGCCGGCAGCAAAGAACATGTAACCAAGCTGTGAGCATGTGGAATAGGCAATTACCCGCTTGATGTCGAACTGAGTGAAACCGACTGTGGCGGCAAAGATCGCCGTCATCGCCCCCACAATGGTGATGATATCCAGTGACAGCGGCGCATATTCCAGCATGGGTGACAGGCGACACACCATGAAAACACCGGCCGTCACCATGGTGGCGGCGTGGATCAACGCCGATACCGGGGTTGGCCCTTCCATCGCGTCGGGCAGCCACGTGTGCAGGCCCAGCTGCGCTGACTTGCCCATCGCACCGATAAACAGCAGGATTCCAGCTACTTCCAGTGCCGGAAGCGAATAACCCAGGAAATTGATGTTTGTGTCTGCCATCACCGCGGCATTGGCAAAGATGTCGTCAAACTGGATCGACCCAAAAATCTGATAGATGGCCAGAATGCCAAGCGCGAAACCAAAATCACCAACCCGGTTAACGACAAAGGCTTTCATCGCGGCAGTGTGTGCACTGTCTTTCTTGTACCAGAAGCCAATCAGCAGATATGAGGCTACCCCGACCCCTTCCCAGCCGAAGAACAGCTGCACCAGATTGTCGGCAGTGACCAGCATCAGCATGGCAAATGTAAACAGACTGAGATACGCCATGAAGCGGGCCCGCGACTTGTCGTGGGACATGTACCCGATGGAGTAAATGTGCACCATTGAGGACACACCAGTCACAACAATGAGCATCACAGCGGTGAGCGTATCAAAGCGAAGCCGCCACATGGCCTCAAAGTCACCTGAGACGATCCAGCGCGCCAGATCAATCGTCACTGGCTCATGGCCAATGGCGACAGCGGCAAAGGCAATCACCGAGAACAGCAGTGACAACAGCATACAGCCGACGGTCACCACCTCAGCAGTTCGATCCTGATGGCTGAGGCTCAGCCAGCCAGCAATCAGCGCACCGACCAGCGGCAGGAAGACGATAGCAGAATACATCCCTGATCAGCCTTTCATCATATTCACATCCTCAACCGCGATAGATCCACGGTTGCGGAAGAAGACCACGAGGATGGCAAGACCAATCGCAGCCTCAGCGGCGGCGACAGTCAGAATGAACAGCGAGAAGATCTGGCCTTCGAGGTCACCGTTATAGGCGGAAAAGGCCACCATGTTGATATTGACCGCCAACAGCATCAATTCAATCGACATCAGGATGGTGATGACATTCTTCCGGTTCAGGAAAATTCCGAAAGCGCCAAGCGCAAACAGAACCGCCGAGACGGCAAGATAATGGTTCAGAGACAGTTCAAGCATGCCTACCCCTCACGCTTTGACGGTTTTACCGTCGATACGGTACGGGCCGCGGCACCTACAGGAACCTCGACCACCTCGACGCTGTCCTCGCGTCGACGCATGTTCTGTTCAGCAATCACCTGACGACGTACGCCAGGCCGTTTGCGCATGGTCAATGAAATCGCCCCAATCATGGCAACCAGAAGGATCAGGCCGGCAACCTGGAACAGATACATGTATTTTGTATACAGAACATTGCCGAGTGCGCGGGTGTTCGCAATTTCAGGTGCAGCCGGCAAGGTTGCACCGCTGAACGCATCGCCATAAATCGCCGCCACAAGCTCAAACACCAGAATTCCGCCAACGATCAGCCCCAATGGCAGGTATTTCTGAAACCCTGCCCGCATTTCGGCAAAGTTGATGTCCAGCATCATCACTACAAACAAGAACAGGACTGCCACTGCGCCGACATAGACGACGACTAGCAGCATAGCGATGAACTCCGCCCCGATCAGTACGAACAGCCCAGCCGCATTGAAGAATGCTAGGATTAGGAACAGAACTGAAAATACCGGGTTCCAGGAGACCACCACCATGGCACCACTGGCCAGCATGATGCCGGCGAACATATAGAAAAACAGCGCTTCAATCATTGCACCGCCATCCGCTTCAAGAGTGTCACGATTTTATCCCCCTTCACCGCTCGCCGCGATCAACGCCACCTGGCGTCAGCCGCCAGGTTACGGGCAATTTCGGTTTCCCAGCGATCGCCGTTCGCAAGAAGCTTGTCCTTGTCGTAATACAGCTCTTCTCTGGTCTCGGTGGCGAATTCAAAATTCGGCCCTTCGACAATGGCGTCTACCGGACAGGCTTCCTGACAGAAGCCGCAATAGATGCATTTCGTCATATCGATGTCATAGCGGGTTGTACGCCGGCTACCGTCATCACGAGGCTCAGCCTCGATGGTGATTGCTTGCGCCGGACACACCGCTTCACACAATTTGCAGGCAATGCAACGCTCCTCGCCATTCGGATAGCGGCGAAGCGCATGCTCACCCCGAAAGCGTGGTGACAGGCTGCCCTTCTCGTAGGGATAGTTAATCGTCACCTTCGGCTTGAAGAAGTATTTCAGCGTCAACAACAGCCCCTTGCCAAGCTCAAGGAGCAGAAAGGAACGGAAACTGTCAGTCAGAGTTCTCATGTCACCGGTCTCCTGTTACCCGGCCAAAGCCGATGGCAGATTGTCAGTCCACAGCAGGAAGCCTGAAGTCAGAACAACCCACAGAAGTGAGAATGGCAGAAACACCTTCCAGCCAAGACGCATCAGCTGGTCATAGCGATAGCGTGGCGTTGTCGCGCGCACCCACAGGAACACAAACAACAGCAGCATGACCTTCAGAATGAACCAAAGTGGCCCTGGAACAAGGTTCAGTGGCCAGATATCCAGCGGTGGCAGCCAACCACCAAGGAACAGCACGGTTGTCATGCCACTCATCAGGAT
>WTJS01000076.1 GCA_011524735.1 Alphaproteobacteria bacterium | reverse complement strand
AGGTGATGGTGAAGATGGCCGCGGTGCCACGGCCACCAAAAATCCCAGATCTTCAACCTCCTCCTCATGCCCCTGAATGACCATGTCGCCTGCCCGGCTTTCATCAGCCCGGCTTTCAAAGGTCATATTGAAACGATATTCTTTTCCCGGGGTCGGCTGTTTTGCGAACCAGACATCCCCTGTAGCCGGGTTGATCGCAAAGGATGAGATGTCAGATTCGTGTCCCGGGCGTGGCACAAGCCTGTAAAACCCGGTCACGCCAGGCGCGTCATCGGTGATGATCCGCGGCATGTTCCGGATCAGCAGATGCGCCGCATCCACTCTTGCCCCGTGGGCAATATCATAATCTGTCTCGATCCTGCCTGGCGGAATGTCCCGCGCGCTATCACTCTGATCCAGCCTTGGCACCACGTCGTTGATGTCATTGATGACAAAACGAAGCTGCGCAGGAACCACGGGAGCACCACCTATGCTGGCCATCACGTCAATTTGATAGAAATGTTCGCCGGTCAGCCGATCAACGCGCACATCAGCGCGTTCATGATCAAAAATGCCAGCCGCAAAGGTGACAATATTGCCCCTGATTGTCACATATTCATTGTCATTGCCCGCTGTGGATGCCGCCAGGGTGAAGGTGATCCGGTTCCCCTGCGCATCGACATTGGGCACGGTGATGCTTCGTCTTCCCGCGACATCGGCAAGGCCGTTCACCTCATCCGCCACCTGACGATGCGCACGCGGGTCAAAGACTGGCGTGGGTGGTGGCGGCATCGCGCCTGAGCTCTGTATATCCGCCACATCGACCCGGAACCCTATCGGGGTGCTTGTCATGACATGACCGTTTGCCTCACTTTCAATGACAATCCGCATGTCGTAACGCCGTCCGGGTTCAGGTTGACTCCTGAACCAGATTTCGCCCGTGACCGGGTCGATGCTCAGATGGCTGAGGTCACCGGCAGGCCTGGTGAGGCGGAGGTTGTCGGCAGGCGCGATAAGCTTGTAGCGAACCGTAATGCCGGACACGTCGTCAATACTGGCCGGGTCCCATGCCGACCGGTCGCTCAGGATGCGGGCATTTTCCTTGGCACCAAAGGGAACAGTGTGCGGCACATCTATCGAAGGGGGTGGTAAGTGCAGAAAGCGCGGCTGGATATCGTTGATGTCGGTGATGACAAAACGCCAGCTCTGGGTGCTGGTCTTCGGTGCATTCTGGGTCTGACCGGTGGTGCCGGTTGAACTTGCGGTCAGGTCGATCAGGAAATACTGCTCACGCGTCACTGGATCAACGCGCACACCGTCGCGTTCATGATCAAAAATGCCCGCCGCAAAAGTGATGGTGTTCCCTGTGATCGATACAAGCGCATTGTCATTATCCGTCCCAACAGGGCTCAGTGCCTTTATGTAGGTGATCCGGTCCCCGTCGGCGTCAAATTCCGGAAGGGTAAAGCTGCGGCTGTCCTGCGGGGCGTTCACCCCATGCACCTCGTCACGATTCAGTGAGCGTCTGACCATGTCAAAAGTCGGGCCATTGTCATCGACATTGGTGATGGCTATGGCGACCTCAAGGTTTTCACTTGCGATCGTTACGCCCTGCTTTGAGTAACGGGCCTGAACCTTAATCGTCTGGATCTTCTGATCCTGTGGCAGAGCGTCATAATCAATTTCGGCCTTTAGTCGGACATAACCTGTCCGTTGCTGGCGCGGATGAAAGGGGTCATTGACCACCTCGAAATAGTCACTTGGCTCGGCCAGAAGAAAATAAGCAATGATGCCGGATTCTCTGGAATGGCTGGAAAGTGAAGCAACCCGCAGGCCAACAGCCGCATTTTCGGGCACCGGCACAACAGCAGTTGCGCGCACTGTTATTGGATCTTCTGGCAGATCATTCACGCCAAGGTGATAAAACGCCCTCAGATCGGTTCCCTCAAGACGGATCGGCACGCGGAAATTCAGAAACGCTTCGTAATCCAGTGTTACACCAGCTTTCAGATACAGGTCGGTACCATCAACTTCAAAAACATCATGATATCCCTCCAGTGTGAAGCGATGCTGGCGTAGCCTTGGGTCTGTATCAGGATCGGTCACAATAAGTCGCGCAACCAATGTGCGATCCGTTGATGCGGTTTCATCCAGACTGCGCACAACGGTCTGAATTTCAAAATTGGTCGGCCTAGCGTCATGGATGGTTACCCGGACCACTCTTTCGACATAGGCCACGGAGGGTGAAAACAGTATCGCCGGGTCCGTCACCCGAATATTGACGTAATAGCTTTTGTTGATATCGAGGGCCTCACCCGGCCGGAGACGAAGTTCAAGAACGGGAATTTCAATCCCTGCGCCCGAATTCTGATCAGCCCATTGTCCGGGATACCGCACCGTCAGCGGTGTCACCCCATCGGCCTGCCGCGCATAAGTGATCTCAAACTTGTTGACTTCGGCCGCCGGCACCAGCTCCGTCTCACTGGGGACAAAGCCAGTCCGGTCATGTCCACCAACGCGAACAGTGGTGGTCTGGTACCAGAACACCCTGTTCAGCAACTGCACATGATTGCTGATAAAGTTGGTAATGGTAGCCGGCGTGAGCACGCCTCCGGCACCCGCCTGATACCCGTTTGCCCCTTCCAGAAACACTCCGTCCGGGTCAATTGCAAGAAACCGCCAGACCGTGTTTTCATCAAGTGGCTGCCGGATGACCTGCGCTTTATCCTTCAGTCGATTTATCCACCGGTATGCAGGTGAACCAGCAGATCCCAAATCCATGTCATCAGCCGTCCACACATCCTCATCCGCCCACCATGACCAGGGGCGTTTACGGGTGACCTCTTCATTGACAAGGAGTGTTTTAGGGTCATCCGGTGTGATGACCTCTCCCGGCGCCATCAGCCCGTCCGGCCGATAGGTGATAATGGCTGGCCGGTCCTCAAGACCAATCACCTGCCTGATATGCACCGTCTGTGCTGTTGAAAGACGGCCATGCTGATCCTCAACCTGAAACTCGACCTGTAGCTGATGTCGTTGGTCGGGCCTCAATCGTTCAAATGGTGAACCCGTCTCATGATAAACCTGGAAATGTGGCGTGGCCGCATTCACGATGACTTCGCCAAACTTAAATGTAACAGGATCATTGCCAGCAGGTGGCGGAGCAAAACGCCAGCTGCCATCCTGATTTTGCACAAGTACACCAATCTGTTTGCGCACAGCGCCCTCAGTCATGAAGAGCTTCAAGTCGCCATTGATATCGTGCGTTACCGGCACAGTGAATGAAATGCTATCCATGAACAGACTGATATCGGGCCCAACTCGGCGGACTGTACCGGTTTGAGTGGAATGCACCGCAGCGCTGGCAGCAACGGCAACCCCATCATCTTCAATATAGATCCGGATGTCAGTCACCGGAGATGTCTGTTCGGCACCGGAGGATCCGGTGGATAGTGCCTGCGCCTGAATCAGGAAATAGCGGCGTTCTTCGGGCTGGCCTGCATTCTCAATCCGAGCCTCTTCAAAATCGAACATGCCGGTTCTGAAAACAATCTGGCCCTGGGCATTGATAAAGACGCGGTCATTATCATTTCTGGCATTGTCATGACTGGCGGCCTCTGCCGCGAGGCGGAAGCTGACCGCATCGCCATCCTGATCCGTTCCGGTCAGCTGAAAGGTCTTTGCTGGCGCAGTGGCGGCGGTGCTGGCCGTTATTTCCATATGGGCAGCATTGCCGGAGGTCGCGCCAAAGGTCTGGCTGGACAGATCAATCACCGGCGCCTCATCGACATCATTCACCCGGATGGTGACGGTTTCAACATCGCCGGGAAGATCCTCAAAGTCGGGAAGATGCACCAGTGCCTGCACCGGAACTGAAATGAGTCTGTATCGCTGCTGACCATCATCATCAGTCAGTACTGGTCCGCTGACCGCCTCAAAATCAATGCCGGCAGGAAGGATGATGTCACCTGTTGCGAGATCGATCGCCATAGCATGCGGCAGGACCGCGTCAGGCGCGGCCCGGAAAATGATTTTCACCTCATTCGCCGCCACGGTTCCGCGCTGCATTTCCCTGGTGGCGGCAGTCAGCCTGCCAACGGTCACAGAATCTGGTGCCTGGCCTACCGGAATTTCGCTGATGGTAAAGTCAGGATCATTCTGCAGCCCAGAGAGGACCGGCTTTTCATCATTCAGATTGTGAACATAGATTTTCACATCACGGATGACATGACGCGACGGATCAAGCGGCCCAGGCGCATCTACTGTCGGCCTTAGGCTTGAGATGGAGTCAATCTTCAACCGCAGCAGGAAATAACGCTTTTCATTCTTCGAACCAGCGTTCTCGATGTTGATGAAGGCGTTTTC
>WTJS01000087.1 GCA_011524735.1 Alphaproteobacteria bacterium | reverse complement strand
GTTGGATACTCGCCGACGGGGCTACAGGAACAAATCTGTTTCGGGCCGGTCTTGAGACAGGTTACCCGCCCGAGCTCTGGAATTTTGCACGGCCTGGCGATATAAGTCAGCTGCATGAGAGCTTTATCGACTCAGGATCGCAGCTGATCCTAACAAATTCCTTTGGTGGTACCGCACATCGGCTCAAGCTTCATGGTGCACAGGATCGGGTTCAGGAACTGAACGAGGCTGCTGCGAGGCTTGCCCGCAAGGCTGCTGATGCTGGTCGTGATCGGCACGGCCATAACATTGTGGTAGCTGGGTCGATGGGTCCGACTGGTGAGTTGTTCGAACCCATGGGCGCTCTCACCCATGATGAAGCCTTTATAGCGTTCAAACTGCAGGCCGAGGCCCTTGCCGAAGGTGGGGTGGATGTTCTCTGGGTGGAGACGCTGTCTTCGATGGAGGAGGTTAAGGCGGCTGTCGACGCAGGGTTATCCACAGGTTTGGATGTTGCCGTCTGTATGACGTTTGATACCGCCGCCAGATCGATGATGGGAGTTACCCCTGCTGATTTTGCGCAGCAGTCTGTTGCGTTTGGTGCCAGCTATGTTGGTGCGAATTGTGGGATTGGACCAGCCGAACTGCTGCATTCCATGCAGGGCATACTTTCGCATGCAGGTGTTCCCGTGATTGCCAAGGGTAATTGTGGCATTCCGGCTTATGTTGACGGCGCTATTCACTATCATGGTACGCCTGAGCTGATGGCGGACTATGCCCGCCTTAGTCGAAATGCTGGCATCTCCATTATTGGTGGATGCTGTGGCACAACGCCTGAACATGTTGCCGCAATGTCTGCAGCACTTCGGTCTTCGCCAGCCATGCCTTTTGACGCTGCAGAGTGCGAAGCTGTGCTGGGAACAGCTTGGAAAGATCTGCCCGCAGCTGATGGTTCATCTGCTGACAGGCCGTCTGGTGGTCGACGCGGCCGCGGTCGACGCCGGTCCTAGCCAAGTTGATGACCAAGCCGGTTGCACCTTGCCGGCATGTTTTGCATACTGCGCGCGTTTTTGCAGGGTCAAGGCGCGCATGCGCGTTATTGACGACCCTTTTCCGTTCCTATGCCGGAGTTTCAAGATGCACGCCTACCGCTCACATTCATGCGGCGAGCTGACCGCAGCGCATGTCGGTCAGTCTGTCCGCCTTTCAGGCTGGATTAACCGCAAGCGTGACCATGGCCAGCTTGTTTTTGTCGACCTTCGCGACCATTACGGATTAACACAATGTGTTGTTGATTCGTCGGAAGCAAATTTTGCTGCTGTCGAAACCACCCGCCTTGAGTCAGTTGTTACAATTACTGGTACTGTTCTGAAGCGCAGTGACGAAACCATCAACAGCAGCCTGCCAACAGGTGAAATTGAGGTGAAGATTGAATCCTTTGAGGTTCAGTCAGCTGCAGACACACTGCCGCTTCAGGTCAACTCGGATGCTGATTCTGGGGAAGAAACGCGTCTTCGCTATCGCTATCTGGATCTGCGTCGCTCGCGTCCCCATGAAAACATCATGCTGCGGGCAAAAATCATCCAGTCCATCCGTGCACGGATGGTTGAGCAGGGGTTCACTGAATTTCAGACACCTATCCTGACAGCTTCCTCGCCGGAAGGCGCGCGTGATTTTCTGGTGCCAGCTCGTCTGCATCCTGGAAAGTTTTATGCGCTGCCACAGGCCCCGCAGCAGTTTAAGCAGCTGATCATGGTGTCTGGTTTTGACCGGTATTTCCAGATCGCACCATGTTTTCGTGATGAAGACAGTCGCGCCGACCGTAGCCCAGGCGAATTTTACCAGCTTGATCTGGAAATGAGTTTTGTCGAACAGCAGGATGTGTTCGATGCTGTTGAACCTGTGATTCGCGGTGTGTTCGAAGAATTTTCCGATAAGAAGATTGACCAGGAATTTGTCCATATTCCTTTTGCGGAATCGATGCTGAAATATGGCAATGACAAGCCTGATCTTCGTATTCCGTTCGAGATTTGTGATGTCACTGAAACCTTCCGCGGCTCCGGCTTCTCAATCTTTGCTAAGATGGTAGATGGTGGTGCCGTTGTACGGGCGGTGCCTGGCCCGAAATGTGGCAGCCGGTCATTCGCCGATCGGATGAACAGCTGGGCGCAGGGTGAGGGTGCACCAGGCATGGGTTATATCATCTATGGTGATGGTGAGGCTCGCGGCCCAGTGGCCAAAGCCCTTGGCCCAGAAAAGGCTGAAGAAATCCGCATCGCCGCTGGTGTTGAAGATGGCGATGCCGTTTTCTTCGCCTGTGCTGATGAAGCGGCGGCCGCCAATCTTGCCGGCAAGGCACGCGTGCGCATTGGTGAAGAGCAGGACTTGATCAACCGTGACGAATTCCGTTTTGCCTGGATTGTCGACTTCCCAATGTTTGAAGCCGATGAGACAACGGGAAAGATCGACTTCTCACATAATCCGTTTTCAATGCCACAAGGTGGCCTCAAGGCACTTGAAGAGCAGGATCCGCTGACCATTAAGGCATGGCAGTATGATCTCGTCTGTAATGGGGTCGAACTGTCGTCAGGTGCGATCCGAAACCATCTGCCAGAAGTGATGTATAAGGCCTTTGAGATCGCTGGTTATGAGTCCAGCGTTGTCGACGAGAAATTCCCAGCGATGATCAACGCCTTCCGATTTGGTGCACCGCCGCATGGTGGTATCGCACCAGGGATCGACCGGATGGTCATGCTGATTGCAGATGAGCCAAATATTCGGGAGGTCATCCTCTTTCCAATGAATGGCAAGGCTGAAGACCTGATGATGGCGGCACCTTCAGATGTGGATGACAGCGCTCTTGCTGAACTTCATATCCGCCGTGCACCGGCGCCGAAGAAAAGTCAGTAGCTAAGCTGGCAGTCATGGTCCCTCAGATTAGGGGCGACAGACATGAAGAAGGGTGGCATTTGCCACCCTTTTTGTTTCTTTGACGGTGTCAGGTTGGCCTACCAGAGACCTGTCAGTTTGGCATTCGGTGGGTGGTCCAGACCAGCAGGCCCAGCAGTACAACTGCACCACCCTGGTGCAGACCGCCAAGTGATACTGGTACACCGTGAAGCAGCACGGCAATACCAAGCACGAATTGGATGAAGACCATAATCATCATCAATGTCGCTGGTATCCGGCTGGCCATATTGCGCCGGGCCCGCATGGCAAGCGCTACAACCGCCAGCACAGCCAGAACGGCGATCCAGCGGTGATGGAACTGCGCTGAGGCCGGGTTTTCGAAAGCGTCATAAGCGCCCTGTTCGCCATATTCGATCGGGATCAGAGTTTCGCCCATCAGCGGGTAATGATTATAAAGCAGGCCAGCGTCCATGCCGGCAACCAGTGCCCCTGCCAGAATCGTCAGCGAGACAATCAGCAATGTTCCGGCGGCATGGCCTTTCGGCATGCGTGCCCGGCCGTGCCGGATGTCCAGTGCCGTCCATATCAATAACGCGAAGATCAGCAGCGCCATGCCCAGATGGGTGGCAAGCCGATATTGTGACACGGTAGCATCTTCGGTGAGGCCTGATTTTACCATCCACCAGCCGATAACACCCTGCATACCACCTAGGATCATCAGGGCAAACAGACGGACGCCGAATCCGTTTGGCACCTGGCGCTTTGCGATTAGCCAGACAAAGGGGATGACGAAGACGACGCCCAGAAGGCGTCCCCACAGACGGTGGAAATACTCCCAGAAGAAAATGGTCTTGAAACCAGCAAGATCCATTCCATAATTGAATTCATCATATTCCGGAGAGGCAACGTAAAGCTGGTAGACCCGTTGCCATTCTGCGTCGCTTAGAGGCGGCAAGGTTCCCATGAGTGGACGCCACTCAACCATGGACAGACCGCTACCGGTGAGGCGGGTGACACCGCCAATGACCACCATGATCGCCACCAATATGGCCATGGTGATCAGCCACCAGAAGGCAAAGGTATCTGTGCGCACCATAAGCGGCGCGCGATTAGAAACTTCCGTAGCAGTCATCTGCGAAGAGATCATGGCACCCGATCCGAATCGTTCAGAGGAGTTGCTTACAACCGCAACTCACCAAAGGCTTTTGCCCATAACGCCAGTGCTATACCAGCTTTACGCCCTTCACGCCAACGGGAGTGAATGACGCAGTTTGCTGTCAACATGACGGAAACATGAAGATTCCTTCGTCACAGAGGCAAAAATTTTTGTGGTTCGTCTTGACAAGATGTCGCGTCAGGCCCAAGTACAGCGCGTGCTCGCTGGCACTCAACCTCTTTGAGTGCCAGATCGTAAATTGGAAATCCAAATGGAGGAGAAAGAGGCATGAAATTCAGGCCCCTTCACGACCGTGTGCTGGT
>WTJS01000207.1 GCA_011524735.1 Alphaproteobacteria bacterium | reverse complement strand
CTGCGGCGATTGCTACCCGCATCCACCGACGGTCATCAAATCCGGTGCCGCCAGGCTGGCCGTTCAGATGATCGGGATCAGTCGCCAAGCTCTTTCTCCACGAAAGCTTCGAAATCTTTGGCTTCGCGGAAGTTCCTGTAAACCGAGGCGTAGCGCACATAAGCAACCTGATCGAGGTCAGCCAGTGCTTTCATGACCAACTCGCCAACGCGGTGTGACGGCACATCACCATCAGCATGCGATTCAAGCTGACGAACAATATCGTTGATGGACAGCGCTACACGCTCGGCGTCAACGTCACGCTTCCGCAGTGCTATGTCAAAAGACCGCTCAAGCTTATCACGATCAAAGACGGATCGGCGGCCACTACGCTTTACGATCATGATTTCGCGAAGCTGCACACGCTCAAAGGTCGTAAACCGTGCATCACAGGCACCACACAACCTGCGGCGGCGGATCGCGGAGCCGTCTTCGGCTGGCCGCGAATCCTTTACCTGAGTGTCTTCACTTCCACAAAAGGGACAGATCATTGTCTCCCGCCACCCTAGATATTGATAATGACGGGAGTTTACACACTATTGATAGATTGGAAAAGCCCGGCAGAGTTCACGCACCTGCTCTCGCTTTTCGGCTTCAGCAGCGCTGTTATCCTCTGGGTTCTGTGAGAGTCCATCCAGAACATCGCCAATGATGTGGCCAATCTGAACAAACTCTTCAGCCCCAAAGCCGCGGGTTGTGCCAGCTGGTGAACCAAGGCGGACGCCCGATGTGACCATCGGTGGTTGTGGGTCAAACGGTACGCCATTCTTGTTGCAGGTAATGCCTGCATTCTCGAGCGACACTTCCGAAATGTTTCCAGTCAGCCCCTTTGGACGAAGATCAACCAGCACCAGGTGCGTGTCCGTGCCACCGGATACAATATCCAGGCCTCTCTCAATCAGCGTTTCGCCAAGGATGCGGGCGTTAGCTACGACCTGCTCCATATAGGCCCGGAACTCTGGGCGGAGTGCTTCGCCGAAACCGGCGGCCTTACCGGCAATGGCATGCATGAGCGGGCCACCTTGAAGACCTGGGAACACAGCCGAATTGATTTTCTTACCAAGAGCCTCATCATTCGACAGGATGATACCGCCACGACCTGCACGAAGCGTCTTGTGCGTAGTCGATGTAACAATATGCGCGTGCGGGACAGGATTTGGATGTACGCCTGCGGCGACAAGGCCGGAAATATGGGCCATATCAACCATAAGGTAGGCGCCAACTTCATCAGCAATTTCGCGGAAAGCAGCAAAATTCAGCTCTCGTGGGTAGGCGGAACCGCCGGCCAGAATGATCTTGGGCTGACAGGCCTTCGCCTGATCACGAAGCTGATCGAAATCAATCTGACCGGTTTCCTGAACAACACCATACTGTTCAGCGTTAAACCATTTCCCAGACAGGTTCGGCGCTGCGCCATGAGTCAGGTGACCACCAGCGGCAAGCGACATGCCCAAAATTGTATCGCCGGGCTTCAGAAGCGACAGAAACACAGCCTGGTTTGCTTGTGCACCAGAATGCGGCTGGACATTGACGAACGCTGCGCCAAACAATTCCTTCGCCCGGTCAATGGCCAATGTTTCAACAACGTCGATATATTCACAGCCGCCATAATAGCGGCGTCCTGAATAGCCTTCGGCATATTTGTTGGTCAGCACTGACCCCTGCGCATCCAGAACAGCCTTGCTGACAATGTTCTCTGACGCAATCATCTCGATCTGGTCCTGTTGACGGACAAGCTCATGGCCAATCGCAGCCGCAAGTGCCGGATCAGAATCTTCAAGCGGGGCCGAGAAAAATCCGGTCATAACGGCCTGTTTCCTGATGTCATCCATGTCATTTCTCCTTGGGCAGGTATTCACCCTGCTTGCGTTAGAAGTCAGTCTTTGCCGTCATTTAGAGCGGCGAGTTTGGCAACACGTCCTGTATGACGCCCACCTTCGAAATCCGTAGCCAGAAACACATCTACACAATCAAGCGCCACCGCTGGCCCGGTCAGGCGCTCACCGAGTGCAAGCACATTGGCATCATTATGTTCACGGCACAGCCTTGCCGCTGTCGCATCACCGACCAGCGCTGCCCGGATCCAACTAAACCTGTTAACGGCAATAGAGATGCCAATCCCACTACCACAGATCGCAATCCCACGCGCTGCTGGATCGTTGGCCATGGCATAAGCCAGTTTTGCGCCATAGTCGGGATAATCAACCCGCTCGTCGCCATTTGGACCGAGATCCTGCGTCTGATAACCAGCATCCATGAGGTGTTTGTTTATGGTGTTCCGTAACACAATCCCCGCATGGTCAGAGCTGAGGTAAATTACCGGGCGGTCATCAAGCATCGTCCATTCCTATATCGCTGTCTGGTGAAACACGTCGCCCAAACCACTGGGCGGCAGACGATACTATCCCGCGATTAATATGCCAACCTCACAAACAATTCCGCCGTTGTCATCAGGAGTTGGGGACCAAATCGTCGTAATTCAAGCTGTGCAATACTGATAAAATTTAAATCAGTTTACACGTGCCCTTCTGGTCAGGCGCCTGCTGTCGGAACTGACGCCAGTCTCATAAATTGATGTAAAATTCCAAACCACACAGATTTTCCGAAAAATAGTTTAATTTTCCTGTCGACAACGATGTTTTTCGTGCGTAACGTTTTTACATCAGACGCGGGTTGCATTCCGGGTTTAGGGAGAAAAGCGGAGTCGAGATAAACTTGGCCCAGCGAATAAAAGGCAAGGCAGCAGCCTTGCTTTTTTTTGTGTCGCGTTTCAGGCACTGACACCAACAACACAATCAGGCGATAGCCGCTCGGCGTAACGGCTCAAAGCGACGCCCCCTGACACCAGGTCAGCGCGTAACATGTCACAGCTCGGGCACCGCCAAGCTCAGCAAACCAGACTGTATGATAAAATGCACAATCGTTGTCAGCACACCGGCAATCACCGTTGCTGCCATCATTTTCCGCAGCAGCATCGGTCGCGCGGGCGCAGACACGGCATGGCCCGCCTCAGGATCTTCAACCGTACGCACGCCGAATGGCAGGCTCATCAGGAAAACCCACCACCACATCAGCAGATACACAACCAGCCCAGAAACAAAATCCATCAGCCTGTCACTTCCTCGAGTTCGATGAGCGTGCCGCAAAAATCTTTTGGATGAAGAAACAGAACTGGGTTTCCATGGGCACCAATGCGAGGCTCACCATTACCAAGCACACGCGCACCACTGGCCACGAGCTGGTCACGGGCAGCCAGAATATCCTCAACCTCGTAACAGATATGGTGCATGCCACCATCTGGATTACGCTCTAGAAACCCAGCGATGGGAGACCCCTCACCTAAAGGTTCCATCAATTCAACCTTGGCATTCGGCTGAGTGACAAACACAATCCTCACCCCATGTTCGGGCAGATCCTGTGGCGCACTGCAGGAGGCGCCAAGCGTGTCTTGCCATTGTTGTGATGCCGCCTCAACATCGCGAACCGCAATTGCAATGTGATTGATATTGCCAATCATACCTGTTCCCCCAAAATCAGGTTCCGCCGGTCAGGCCACACCTGCCAGATCACCGTCGCCGAGCCGCATGATATGCACATGCGCTACGGGCCGCAGCCCAAACATGCTTCGCGCAACGCGCCGCAATGTCTGCCCAACAATCTCTTCGACGCTGGCGTCCACGCGCCTTGCATTGCGGCTCATGCCAGCCAGAGCATCTTCGATGGCCAGGCTTGCCGATGCCATATAGTCATCGGCGTCTTCCTGATTGCTGATACCGGTCTGCGACACGACCGGCACAGCACAAAGCCGACCATCCATATTCAGCACGACACTGGCTGTCACTGCGCCATTCCACAGCATACGCCGTCTAGCGCGCATCATATCGGACTGGATTTCAACAATCTGTCCCTTGTCATGTGTCAGCGCTCCCGTATGGACACTGTCAATAATCTCAGCGTCCAACCGTTCATTCGACCGAGCGTCTGCGAGACGAATAACAGTTCCGTTATCTGGAAGCAGTGTCTGCTGAACCTGGCAGGACTCTGCAAGCTCCGCATGCGCCATCAGATGTCTGGCAGTTCCATGCACGGGAATGGCAATACGCGGGCGAACCAAACCATACATTTCGATCATTTCATCCCGCGATGGATGACCCGAAACATGGACGGGCGCATCGTCATCCGTGACCAAATTTATTTTTCGCCGGATCAGCATGTCCTGCACCCGCGCAATGGCTGGTTCATTGCCAGGTATCTGACGGGACGAGTAAATCACGGTATCGCCAGGGTCAAGACTGACAGTTTCATGCATTCCGGCAGCAATCTTGGCCATTGCCGCCCGCGGTTCAGCCTGCGTTCCG
>WTJS01000178.1 GCA_011524735.1 Alphaproteobacteria bacterium | reverse complement strand
ATGATATCGCCGTTGCGCGCTCAGCATGTGAGTTTCTGGGTTCCGAGATGGGCCTGGAGGCTTTCGCCAATAAATACGCTGAAGGGCTAAGCAAGACCTACAATGAGATTTCAGCTGACCTGATTCTGGAGCCAGCGGAGTCGATGTTGCAGTTTCTGTCTGAAATCGAAGCTGGTGAACTGGCAGTTGAGCTGCTCACTGACTTCATTCATTACAGGCTGTATTTCGATGGAGTTGGTCGGCCGCGCAAGATGAAGCCGTTGTTCGGTTCCATCGAAGACGGTGTCAAAGTGTCAGAACTGAACGCGGCAGAGGCTGCTAAATCGTTCCGCGCATATGTGTTTGCCCTGCGGTCAAATACGGTGCCAAAGGCGCCAGCTGGCTGGAAACTTGAAGCCGAGCCGCATCTCCCCAAATTCAATGAGATCGCAGAGCAGACAGTATCTGTGTTGGATATTCTCTAGAGGTCGACGAATAATGGGGCCGACGGGTGCAAGCTAAGCAGAGCTGTTGATACCGTCCATATCCACCAACACCGCGCGCGATTAACCCTCAAGGCTGGCGCGCCACGCATCCATCATGTTGGTCAGGGACGTTTCGGTTTCCTTGAACTGCGCGATCGTGCTGTTCATGGCGCTGAACTGTTCCACATAGCGTGCGCGCAGGCTATCGATCCGCTCATCTAGATCGGCGAGCTCATCATCATAATCACCAAGATCTTCGTTATAGCGCGAAATCTTCAGATCAAGATCGCTGTTCATCGCCAGAACATCTTCAGCGAAGCTGGACAGGGTGTCTATAAGGCTGGTGCCCACATATATGCTTGCATCCGCACCGCCATTTGCAAGTGTCAGTGTAAGGCCCCCGGCATCTGTATCGCTGATCCCGTATCGTCCATTACTGACCGTCATCGCGTCGCCGTTCAGGGTGGCGCTGCCATCAGCTGCAAGGTCAAAACTGTATACGCCAGCCATAGGATCAGTGCCTACAACCTCTGGTATGACCAGCCCGCTTGAAGATGTGATGCGACTGTTTGTGATGGCTGCAAATCTATCCGGGTTTGCCTCAAACGCAGCTTCAAATTCTTCGAGGTCCAGCGTCAGGCTGCCGTCCCGCTGTGTTTTCACACCAAACTGGGTCAGATAGACCGGATCGTCCTGAAATCCGGGAATGGCTGTTGTCGTGTAGCTTTTTAGCTGCCGCTGTAAAGTGCGAAGAAGGGGGTCGCCTGCCAAGGGGCCGTCTTCCTCTCCGGTAAGGCTGCGTCGTCCCATGTCTGACAGCGTCGTCATCAGATCGTTCATGCTGTCAACAATCATCTGCATCGCAGCCTTAGCTGTGACGGTGTCATATTCAGCACTGATACGGCTTGCCGTGTCGCTTGCAGCGTTCAGGGTCAAAGTTACGCCATCGATCAGATCTTCCACCACGTTGGTATCACGGGTGATCGTTGTGCCATCAAGCGTGAATGTGGCGTCTGCGGCAGCAACACTCTCCACATCTGAATCAACAGCTTCATAGGCGAAAGCGGCAAGGCCGCGCGTGCTGGCATCCTCTGTTGCTGAAATACGCATTGCATGATTTGCACCCTCACGGGATCGGATCACAAGCGCATAACTGTCAGCCGCAGTTTTCAGAATTGAGGCAGTGACATCTGCGCCGCTGGCATTAATGGCATCACGCAAGCCAGAAAGGGTGCCCGCCCCGGTAGATAAGTCCACCGTAACGTCGCTACGATCTGCGTTGGCGCTGAATGTTCCATCACCTGCCCAGCTGCCAAACTCAAATGTCAGGCTGCCAGTGCCTACAGAGGCGGTCTCGCCGGAATATCCATCAAAGACTAAAGTCTGTGCAGCGGCGATTTGCGATACGGTCATCGTGTGCGCAAAGGATGACGCATTCGCCATATCATCGATTTCAATGCTGATGTCGCTGCTGGTTGCGCTGGCTACAAGCCCGGTGACGCCATCTACCGGTGTTATTCCCGTCGAAAATCCTTCAAACCCACTCTTGACCTGGCCAAGACCCGAAATCTCGACTGTGCGTTGTTCGCGTTTGGCGGTGATCTGATTTTCCTGAGGCGCACGCTCAGCCTCAACCAGAGCATCTATGATCTCGGTTGTGTTCAGGCCGCTGCCAACGCCAAGACTATTCAGATAATCAACCGCCATGAAGGGATCTGTCCGTTTTCATTGTTGTGGCCGTGATCAAGCGCGCCAAGCCGCTCATCCTGCTGCCGCATATCTGTTAACGACACGTGACTGCAATTTGTATGCCGTTGCGGCAAAATTTCGTGCGCCGGTTTCAATTTCATATTAGGCTTTTCTTATGAGGGAGGGGCGCTAAGGCGAGCCAAGTGCCACAATTGACGGCAAGGCGCCAGAATTCGCCGCGAGTGTGCTCAGAATTTCTGTGACAGCAGAGCAAACTACAAAGCTGAAATCACTGCAAAGGCTGGCCCAAACGGTCGGTGGAGGACTGCTTTGTGGTCTTGGGTTTGGCTTTGTGATGTCGCTTGCATCCAACGGTTTCGTCTTTGGCGTGCAGTGGTTGAGCACGCTGCGTACCAGCGAGATTTTCGATATTTTCCGTCTGGCAGGGATGCCCTTTTCTCTTGGGCCTCTGATCAGTCTTTTGATTGCAGCCATGCTGGTTTTGCTTGTGCGCCGACTGTTCGGTATTCAGCGTTGGCATGGGCCTGCGGACAGCATCCATGCGGCGCATCGAACTGACAATGAACTCGACGTAAAGGCGGGGTTTGGATCAACCCTGGCGGCATTCATTTCGGCTAGTGGCGGCGCATCGGTTGGGCAATATGGGCCGCTGGTTCACTTTGGTGCCACCATGGGAAGCTTTATCCGTCGAAACACGGGCGGTCTTCTGACAACAGACATATTCATAGGATGCGGTGTGGCTGGTGCCATTTCGGCTGGTTTCAATGCGCCAATCGCCGGACTTGTGTTTGCTCATGAGGCCGTTCTTCGACATTTTTCAATGCGTGCGATCACGCCTATTGCTGTTGCGAGTATCAGTGCCGCGTGGTTTAGCGACCAGCTTTTCAGCCGACCAGTTCTGTTCAGCGTCGATACGGGTGATCTTGACCTCGCAACGATACTGCCTTCCGCAATGGTGGCGGGGCCATTGTTTGGCATTCTGGCAGTGTTGTTTATGAATGCCGTTCGACTCAGTGCGCGATTTGCGGCGAAGTCTGGCTGGTCGCCCGCTCGCCTGCTGTTTGTCGCTGCTGGCCTGACGGGCGTTGTGGGCGCTGTTGTTCCGGAGGTTTTGGGGCTCGGAAACGGGCCTATCGGCTTGATGTTGGGCGATAAGTTTGGCGTAACTTATCTCGGTCTTCTACTAGTGCTTAAATTGTCCCTGACAGCGCTTTGTATCGGATTTGGATTATTCGGCGGAGTGTTCTCTCCGGCCCTGTTCGTTGGCGCTGCTGGCGGTGCAATTGGCGCGAAAATATTGTCGCTGCTGGGAATGGCATCGATGAGTCCTGCACTGGCAATTTGTGGTATGGCTGCAGTTGGTGCTGCAGTGATTGGAGCGCCGGTTGCAGGCATTCTCATTATTCTTGAATTGACCATGAGCTATGAATTCGCCTTGGCGGCCATGCTCAGCATTGTTGTGAGCATCATGATAAGCAACCTGCTGTTCGGTCATTCTTTCTTTGATCGTCAACTTCTTGATCGTGGAATCGATGTCAGTCAGGGGCGGGGCCATATCGAAATGATGGAGGTTGGTGTCGAAGATGTTGTTGAGCCTGCCTTTGCGCGTATAGAAGCTGGTGCCAGTGCAGAAGAGGCCCTGGCCCTTCTCGTGCGTGCAGAGGCGACTGAGGGCTATATCGTTGACGCAGATGGTGGCTTTTTGGGGAAAGTGTCTCTTCATGCGCTGCTCCCGCGTATGGCAAGCAGCATGGCAAGTGCTGTAGCGGAGTCAGAGCCTATTTCAATAAAACATGATGCATCACTGTTGCAGGCCATTGAGGTGGCAAGCGGATTTGTTGGTGAAAGCATTCCTGTGATTAATCGTGACACGGGCGAGATGCTCGGCATTGTCACCGAAGCCGATCTCTTTAAGCTTTATTTGAATTTACAGACCCGCATTTCAGATCTGGAAAGAACCTGATCAGCCATTGACGCGTTCGCGAGGTGAATTGGCCTAGGCTAGTATATCGAGCTGATTGCGGAAGCGCGGCGTTTCCGCATGAAGGTTTGAAGTGCGCAGCATGCGGGTCATCAACATATTATGCTGGAATTCAGGGGTCTCCAGGCTCTGTGCTGGAACGCCTGCTCTGCAGGAACCGCCAAAAGTTGTCATTGCGGGCTAACCCTTGTTGTAGCGCGTCGTTGATCGTCTTGAATGGGACTCTCCGCCTTAGCTACCGGGATCAAACCCACATTGGGCT
>WTJS01000100.1:14502-17286 GCA_011524735.1 Alphaproteobacteria bacterium | reverse complement strand
GAAACGCTACCGGCCCCGCTAGCTTCGCCCGCATGCGCAATCACATGCCCCCCCGCCTCACGAACTCTGGTGAAGGCCGCGACATGCGGGGCAATCGGAAAATTTGCTTCATCACCTGCAAGATCGAGTGCCACAACACCTTGCGCGGCATAACGCAGCGTCAGATCGGCGACTTCCAGACTCTGCTGTTCAGAGAAATGTCGGAGCGTACACAGGATCAGGCCGCATTCAACATCATGACGTCTGGCACTGCTGTGCATGGCCTGAAGAACTGTTTCCATCACGGCATCAAGGCTCAACCCCTGCTCAAGATGCAGATGCGGCGCGAACCGCAATTCCGCATAGAGGATATTGTCTGCGGCCTGTGCTGCGATGATACCGTCAACAGCAAGCTCAAGCGCCTTGCTTGTCTGTAGAATCTTAAGCGCAGGGTCAATGCAAGCCAGATATTCAGTCAGATCACGGCACCGTTCCGGAGCGACAAAATTCTGGCGGTATTCCTCGGCTGTCAAATCGAGACCAAGTCTGGCCACTGTCTGATGACTGAGGCTGCAGTCGATATGCGTATGGAGCTCGACTTTTGGCATAGATGCAAACCGCATGAGGCGATATCCCTTTCCTGATGTGATCGACCTGCAGGGTCATGGACATGCCGGTCAATCGCGGCGCCCTCAACCCTATCCGAACCACGCCACCAGAGACAGCATTCTGCCGTAAAACCAAATCTGCTGGAAGGCCACGTGCATTTCACCGTTCCGATGGTACAGTCCGATACAGGATTGCACCGGTCATGACAGAGGAGGCAGCAGAGGCCATGACAATCAAAGGCGCGCTTAAGCAAGCAATCATCGAACAGTTCGGCACGCCCTGCGCGGTGGTCGATCTGGATGTTGTGGATCGGAATATTGCCAAGCTGCAGTCCTTGTGTGATGCGGCCGGACTTGCCAACAGACCTCATATCAAGACGCATAAGTCCCCTTTTCTGGCGCAACGCCAGATGGCGGCAGGGGCGATTGGCATTACCTGCCAGAAACTTGGCGAAGCCGAAATCATGGCCGCCGCCGGGATCACAGATATTCTGATTGCCACCAATATCCTAGGGGCAGCGCGATCCGGCAGGCTGGCGGCCCTACAACGCCAGACACCGCTGAAACTATGCGCCGACAACCCGGTGTCACTCGCCGCTTATTCCAGAGCCGGACAGACGGCTGACCGCCCGGTCACCGTACTGATTGAATGTGATACGGGACGGAAACGGGCTGGCGTTGAGACCGCCGGTGAGGCTGTGGCCCTGGCAAAAATCATACGCGATGATCCGTGGCTGGAATTTGGGGGCCTGATGTTCTACCCGCCGCGTGACGGATGGCCGGCAACACAGGCCTTTCTGGACACCACCAGACAAGGTCTTGCCGACCTTGGGCTGACTCCGCAGATCATTTCAACTGGCGGCACGCCTAATCTCGTCAATCTGGGGCAGCTTGATGGCGCCACAGAACACCGCGCCGGCACATCAATCTTCAATGACCGGATGATGATGCAAGCGGGTGTCGCAGAGATGGCGGACTGCGCACTCACCATCTTCACCAGTGTTGTCAGCCGCGCCGGCCCCGCGCGCGGCATTCTGGATGCCGGGTCGAAGACATTCACGTCCGACACGGGCGGGCTTGAGGGGTTTGGTCATATCCTTGAATATCCGAATGCCCGCATTCACGATATGGCCGAAGAACATGGATTTCTTGATCTCTCTGCCTGCGAAACACGGCCTGACGTTGGCGAAATTTTAAAGGTGATCCCAAACCATGTCTGTGTCGCGGTGAACATGTTCGACCAGCTTGTCGCCGTGCGCGGTGACAGTATCTCAGATGTTCTTTCAGTCGCCGCCCGCGGCAAGCTTGTCTGATAGCCATGCATCAAACAGAGCGCGGCATACACTAGTTCCGGTTAGTTTCCAGCTGACAACTGGCTGTCCAGAAATGCGCGTCGCTTGGCATCTTCCATCTTGATCATCTGATCGATATTTTCTGCTGTCAGGTCTTCCAGCCTCAGCTCATCCAGCTGTTTCCGCAACGCATCAACATCAAGCGTGGATGCCAGTCTGGAAGCCTCTTCGATCATGTCCTTGATCTTAGGATCATTCAGGCGCGCCTGCAGCGCTGCTGACAGCTGAAAATCACCGGCCCCACCAATCAGCGTCGAGGCCAGCCCGAGCGAAGCAACCGACTGGCCGAACCTTGTTGTGCGGTTAGCAAAAGCTGTCTCATAGACGGGATAGGCGATCTTATGGAACGGCCAGTTGACCTTGGTCCATACAGCCTGATGCATCACCCGGACGGTTTCCGCCGGGATTGCGGTGTATATCAGAAAATAGATCAGCGTCACGGCGATATTCTGCGACAGCAACCCGAAAACACCGCCTGCGACCCGCGAGGCAGGCGTAATCTCGCCGCGGCCAACAATACTCAACAAAAAGCGTGAGATCAGAAAGACGCCCACCACAATCGCAAAAAAGGCAATCAATCCTGAAAAGGCACCAAGGGCGCCAATCGCGGCGGTGTTGCTGTTGCCCGAATTGGCGATCACGATATCGACGAAGTTCGAAACCTCATCAAAAAAATAGATCGACACCACAGTTGGCAGATAGGTTGAGAGCATCAGGATCACAGTCCTGACTGTCCCCCGCCAGGCGCCAAGCAGGCCACCAAGGATCAGAAAGGGCAGGATGATGGCGTCCATAGGGGCATTCCCAACAGGCTTATGAAAATGGACAGGACATGCCTGCTGAGC
>WTJS01000100.1:0-14402 GCA_011524735.1 Alphaproteobacteria bacterium | reverse complement strand
GCGTGCCAGAAAGGCGTGGGAGAATAGCGTGGCATGCCCCCTAGGGTCACGCGAAATATCAGACCGTCATTCCGGTTGTTATTCCATAATCGATGTCAGTGCGATAGGCCGGGTCGTGGATCCAGCGCCAATAGGTCTGGTGAAGTACCGTTGTGATAGGGCCTGCCTGCCCGTTGCTGAAAATCCTGTCATCCACACGGGTCAGCGGCGCCACACCGCCACCTGATGTCGACAGGAACACCTCGTCAGAGGCCATGAATTCTTCAAGAGGCAACGGTCTGATCTCAACCCGCAGGCCATGTTCAGACGCCATTTCCAGAACCGTGCGCCGACTTATCCCCTGCAGGGCGCCATGATCAGTTGTGATCAGCCTGTCACCATGCAGGGCAAACACATTAAAGCCCGGCCCTTCTGTAACACAGCCCTCTCCATCCAGAAGAATGACCGTTTCAAACCCGTTATCCTTGGCTTCAAAGAGACCAGTGGTGAAATCACCCCACTGATAGTTTTTCACCCGCGGATCGATACTGGTCTCGGGAATGCGCGTGACTGATTTTGCAATCCATGCGGTACGTGACTCGGCTGGCATTTCTGGGCGCATCACGTGGATATAGGGCACACACCAGGCATAAAAATGATTGCCGCATTCGCGTGGATCACGCGTACCGGGAATCAGCGGCACACCGCGCGAAGCCACCATAGCGACATAAGCGGCACGCAGGCCCGATGCCGCCACCATGTCATGGAGTGCTGTTCGGATATCTTCTTCGCCAAGCCCTACATCCAGTCGCAGACTTGCCCGGGACGCGTGAAACCGTTCCATATAGTCAGCAAGACGGAAAAATCCTCCATCCCAGACCGGCACGACGTCATAGGTAATATCGCTATGCAGAATACCCCAGTCATTCACCGGAAGCCTGGCCTCGGCAAGTGGCATGATGCGACCATTCATCCAGGCAGCCCCAGTCCCCAGCAGGTTTTTTGTGCTCATAAAACAGGATCCTCTGACTAATGCATGTTCCAATCGAACGGTGCCGTGGCGACAAATCAAACCTGCCTGCAGATAATGAATTGGTCAAAGGGCTTACCAAAGAGACAGTTTCTTTTGTGGCGCACACCAACGCAACACAGGATGCTGATATGCCCATGTTCAAGCTTCACCGACAGCAATCAGGTTCAGGGTAAGCCAGCCATATGCTACATCGAAACAGGTGGTTTATTCATAACCTGAATCAGACGCGGCGCGTACCAGACCAAAATTTGCAGCTACGAGAGAGCAACCATGATGCGATACAGACTGTCATTCTATGATCTGAAAACTGGCCAGCTGCAGCCGATTTTTGTGACTGAAAAATTGATTGAAGCCCCAAACTGGCACCCTGATGGCACCCTCATTGTCAACGGCGATGGGACGCTGTTCCGGATTGACCCTAAGCATCCGTCCCTAACCCCCATTCCCATCGAAGGGCTCAAGGATCTGAATAATGATCACGGCATCACGCCTGATGGTAAGACCTTGATCATAAGCAATTCCCCGCAGCCCATGGCTTCCTCCATCTACACCGTTTCGCTGGCAGGGGGCACACCAACACCCGTCACCCGCACAAGCCCGTCCTGGTGGCATGGCATTTCACCGGATGGTACGACGATCGTCTACACCGCCAGACGCAACGGTGTGTTTGATATTTTCCGATGCCCGATTGAAGGTGGTGAAGAACAGAGGCTTACAGAGGATTTTGACCATACGGACGGACCGGACTACACCGCCGACGGGGCTTGGATCTGGTTTAATGGGGAAAGACAGGAATCTATGGATTTGTGGCGCATGCGGCCTGATGGCACAGACCTTCAACGGATGACTGACAGCCCGTCGGTTGACTGGTTTCCCCATCCATCACCAGACGGCCAGCATGTGCTTTATCTGGCCTATGAAGCTGGCACCGAAGGTCATCCTCGCGACCGTGATGTTGAATTGCGTTTGCTGGACGCCGAAACCGGCGACGAAACCTGCCTTGTTTCCCTGTTTGGAGGACAAGGGACAATCAATGTTCCCTGCTGGGCGCCGAGCGGCGATCGTTTTGCCTTCGTGGATGTTCTGAAGGACGGCTGACAGACAGACCTGTCCGCAGTGAATCAGGGCCGCTCACCTGGCCTTGCCAATAGTCTCCGCGATCATGGAAATCATCTCAAACATGATTGCCCCGCCGACCATGGCGGTGATGTTGTTCGGGCTGTCCTTGGTCGGCATCATGCAGACCACGTCGCCACCAATGATATTCAGGCCCCGCGCCGCATGCAGCAGTTCAACCGCCTCATCCATGGAAAAGCCGGTGACGCCGGGTTCGATATTGGCCACGGCCGGTGCCACTGACGGGTCAAGGCAGTCCAGATCAAAAGTGA
This sequence comes from Alphaproteobacteria bacterium, assembly GCA_011524735.1. Classification (GTDB taxonomy): domain Bacteria; phylum Pseudomonadota; class Alphaproteobacteria; order Puniceispirillales; family Puniceispirillaceae; genus UBA8309. Next base: position 12,002 of record WTJS01000100.1, on the reverse strand, counting down.
TATAGACCGGACGTCCAGCCAAAACCTCGCGTGCCTGTGCGATCACATCTGCTGCGCCGCGTGCCCGGTAATCCGCCATGGTCACAACATTATAGCCATAGTCATAGGACGGCTGCAGCCAGTCCAGCGTCCGCGGGTGCCCTCGCAAACCAATTTGCATTGACCCGGTGGGGTCAATCAGCTCCTGATCGGCGGTATAGGCGCCCCAATGGGCGGCTGATTTTTCCGCACCCAGAAAATGATCAACCTTGGTGAACACGTCGGTATGCGCATCCAGATGCAGGAAGCAGATTTTCTCGCCGCCAGCGAGCTTGCCACGGCCCAACCCCTGAATGATGCCACCTGTGATGGAGTGGTCACCGCCAATGGACACCGGCCTGGCTCCGCTGGCATCAATGCGCCGGTAGAAGTCCGTGATCTGCTGTATGCAATGTTCGTTGTCATTGGCCTTTGGAAAGGGCACATCGCCAGCATCAACAACCCGTGCCATGTCCCACGGGTCAATTTGGAACCCGCCATGGACCCGGCGCTGCACCGCAGAAATATTTCGCACCGCGCGCGGCCCCAGATGCTGATCTCGTTCGGTTGTGCCGTTGCCGGTGGAATGCGGCACACCAACCAGCGCAATGTCGGCCCCGTCCGGGCTTTCATGCGGCGCCCGGAACAGGGTCGGCACACCCCACCAGTACAGATTGTCCATCATGCTCTGATCATGCTTGTCACTCATTGCCGGTCCCTTTCCATGACAATTGTAGCGTCATGAGCTTGGCATATTTTCTGAGGGAATGGGACCTTGGCGAAATGGCGTGCACCGCAGCACAGTCATGGGCTGACGAAGCGGCCCTTCCTCTGCCCTTCAGCCATGAATGTCTGTCCAAGACAATTTAGGAGCTGAATCCCTCAAGACCGATATTGACTTGCGGCCGCACCGTTCTGGGATATCCTCTTGCGGTGCGTCTTCGAGGAAGACCACCCGTGCCAAAAAACACTGTCAGAGAAGGATGACATCATGCGCGTTGGATTCATTGGACTTGGAAATGTCGGCGGCAAGCTGTCCGGATCACTCCTGCGGAATGGCGTTGATCTGACAGTTCACGATCTGAATGAGGACCTTGTCAGCGATTTTGTGGCCCGCGGTGCCAAGCGCACGGATGGCCCCGCATCGCTGATGCGTGACTGTGATGCCGTGATCACCTGTCTGCCCTCACCGGCCGCCTCGGCCGCAGTCATGGAAGAGATGCTGCCGGAAATCACCAGCGGCAAGATCTGGATGGAAATGTCGACCACGGACGAGGCCGAAGTCACACGGCTTGGCGCCATGGTCATGGAACGTGGCGGAGCAGCGGTTGACTGTCCGGTGTCTGGCGGCTGTCACCGGGCAGCGACCGGCAATATTTCCATTTTTGCAGGCTGTGACCGGGCCACCTTTGACCGGATCGCCCCGTTCCTGAAAACCATGGGACGACGCATCCTTCATACTGGCGATCTGGGATCAGCCTCCATTCTGAAGGTTGTGACCAACTATATGGCGACTGCCAATTTGGTGACCTGCTGCGAAGCGCTTGTTGCTGCGAAGGCCGCCGGGATGAATCTCAATACCACCTATGAAGCCATGAAAATTTCATCGGGCACATCCTTTGTTCATGAAACCGAAAGCCAGGTCATTCTGAATGGCTCACGGGACATTTCCTTCACCATGGATCTGGTGAAGAAGGATGTCGGTCTGTTTCAGGAAGTCGCCAACCGCAACAATGTGCCTTTGGAAATTGCGCCGATGCTGGTTGAGATTTTCAATGACGGCATCGCCCGCTATGGCGAGCGTGAACTTTCACCCAATATCATCCGGCGCCTTGAAGATGCCACGGGCCTGGAGATTCTGGCCCCCGGCTTTCCGCCGGAAATGGAAGATGATGAACCTGAAGAGCCTGGATATGAAGTCGTTCCTCAGGGAATGTAGTTCCGGATATTGAAGAAGGTGCTGCCAGGCAGTAGCACCAAAAGCCGTAACATGACGGCCGTAGCAGGCTATGTGGGGAGAGCGTCTGCTACGGCCGCCATCACGGGGGTAACGGTAGGCTATTCAGCGGCCATGAGGGACGTTGCCTGCTGTTCGGTGAAATAGGTCACCGCGGCGCCAACACCGCTTCCCGGTTCAAAGGCAATACCGACGTCGCGCATTGCTAACTCAGCCCCGCCAAGAGCCTGCAGGACCATCGTTTCGTTCAACCAGCCAAGATGGCCAATGCGGAACACCTTCCCGGTGACAGCGCCAAGTCCGCCGCCAAATGACACGCCATAATTGCGATAGGCCGATCTGATCACAGCGTTGGCGTCATGCCTGTCGCCAACGACAATCGCGGTCACTGTGTCGGAAACAGTAGCCGGATCTGTTGCACAGGGACGCAGGCCCCAGCCATGCACCGCGCGGCGCACACCTTCCGCCAGCCTGTTATGTCTGGCGAACACATTATCCAACCCTTCTTCCTGCAGCATGTCGACGGATTCGCGCAGTCCGTGAAGAAGCGTCATCGCTGGGGTGTAAGGGAAATAACCAGTGCTATTGGCCTCTGCCATGGTCGCAAAATCCCAATAGCCACAACCGCCCGACCTACCATAAATGCGACCAGTGCGCTCCTGAACATTTTGCATGACACGCTCAGACACGCCGACAATGGCGAGACCGGTCGGCATCATGAACCCTTTTTGTGAACCAGCAACAGCAATATCAACGCCCCATGCGTCCATATTGAATTCGATAGCCGCAATTGAGCTGACCCCATCAACAAACAACATCGCAGGATGCCCAAGATCGTCCATCATGCGCCGGATCGCAGCGACATCAGTTGTAACGCCAGTGGCTGTTTCGTTCTGGCAGACAAGCACTGCCTTGATGGAATGGGATTTGTCGGCTTCAAGTACCCGGCGATAAGCATCAATCGTGGGGGCATCACCCCAGTTGCATTCGATGGTGGTGGCGTTCAATCCAAGCTGACGGCACATGTCCATCCACAGCATGGAGAACTGGCCAAAGGACGCTCCAAGAACACGATCACCAGCATCAAGCGTGTTGCGCAGGGCAGCTTCCCATCCACCTGTGCCCGATCCCGGAAACACCAGAACAGTTCCCGTCTGGGTGCGAAAAATCTGCTTGAGGTCGGCAAGGAGCGGAAGAATGAAGTCAGCCATATCGGGCGCTCGATGGTCTTCAAGCGGCACTGCCATCGCGCTGGCAATGCGAGGTGGCATGTTGGTTGGCCCGGGGACGGCCAGCGTGCGGTTGCCAATCATGGGGATGCTCCTTTGCTTTGGTCACCCACAACAGTGCCGCGATCCCCGGAAAAGTCATCCAGATTAGTGTGCATGTGTTTACTGTGCGCTTCACAATCTTGATTTTTGTTAATTTGTGAATATTTCAGGATAGGTGAGTGTAGGCAGGCACCGCGCGTGGGACTTGCAAGCGGAAAGGAAGACCAGATGGAAAAGGCCTTTGTTGGCACCAAGCTCCGTCAGCTGCGGCGTGCACGCGGCCAGACACAGTCGGATATGGCCGACCTGCTGGGCATCAGCGCAGCCTATGTGAACATGTTGGAGAAGAACCAGCGTAGCCTGTCGGTTAATGTGCTGATGGCTTTGTCTGACCAGTATGGCGTCGACTGGCGTGACCTTGTCACCGACAACAGCCAATCCACCATCGCCAATTTGCGCACGGCACTCCAGGACCCCTTCTTTAGTGGCCAGCAGCCAGATTTGGATGAGCTTCGAGCTGCAGCGGGGCATGCTCCAGTTTTGGTGGAACAGTTTCTCAGGCTCCACCAAAGCCATCAGACAACGCTGGAACGGCTGATGCGGCTTGGCACTGACGGCATGCCAGAAAGCCTTGTCCAACTGTCGCCAGGCGCCGTGGTCCATGATTTTTTCCGCCAGAACGCCAATCATTTTGACGTGCTGGAACAGGCGGCCGAAGCAATGGCTGACGAAGAACCGCATGACGCCTACACGACTCAGCATGTATTACAGCAACGGCTTTTCAACCGGCATGGCTACAAGGTGATCACAAGCCCGGTCGAGGAGCTTCCTGACACGCTGCGCGTATGGGATGAAACTGAACGCATGATCTATCTGTCTGAAGCGCTTGATCACCGGAACCGAACGTTTCAGCTGGCGCATGTCCTCTGTCTGATAGAACTGTCAGACACGCTATCTGCCATCACCGCTCTCTCTGATTTTCCCAGTGAAGCGCATCACTCTCGCTGCCATGTTGAACTTGCCAACTATTTTGCCGCTGCTTTTCTGATGCCCTATGAGGCCTTCCTGACCAAGGCTGAGGAGACGAAATATGACCTCGACAGGCTGGCATCAGCCTTTGCCGTGTCCCCGGAGCAGGCAGCACAACGCCTGACCACCCTGCAGCGAGAAGGGCGGCGTGGTGTCCCCTTCTTTTTCCTGCGTGTGGACAAGGCAGGCAATGTGACCAAGAGGTTTAACGCGACATCCTTCAGCATCGCCGAACATGGCGGTGCCTGTCCGGTATGGAATCTCCACACCGCCTTTCGCACCCCCGGAGTGATCCTGCCCCAGATTGTCGAACTTCCCGATCAACAACGTTTCCTCACACTCAGCCGCACGACAGAACGACCTGTCTTTTCCATGGCGACGCAGGACAGACGGCTGGCCATTTCACTAGGGTGCGAGGTGACACATGCCGACCGCATCATCTATTCCCGCGCGCTCGATCTGACATCAGAAGGTCAAGTCAGCAAAATCGGGATTAATTGCCATCTCTGCCCCCGCCACAATTGCGGACAGCGCGCACATGATCCGATCGTGACCGAACTTTCGACAGACACAAAGCGGCGCGGCGAAACCCGCTATGAGAGCTAAAGGTGAGACAGCAGAAATCAGGCTGGAGTCAGATCGATCATCACAATTTCATTGCGTGACCCAAGCCGCATCCGCGGGCCCCAGCACCCGGAACCTGACGAGACATAAAGCGTCGATGCCGCGTCGGTGAAGAGCCCGTAAACATAACGGAACTGCAGCCTGACCAGGAAATTGAAGGGAAATATCTGACCCCTATGGGTGTGCCCACACAGCATCAGATCGACTTTGCTGTTTGTCTGCTGCCAGATGGAAGGCTGATGCACCATCGCCAGATTGAACTTTCCGGGCTGGTGAAGGGCATCCACCACCCGTGCCCGTTCGGCAACCGGCTGTTCATCACACACCCCGATCAGATTGATTCCGTTGAGATCGACCACACTGTTATCCAGCACGTGGATACCAAGCTCGGAAAACCGGGCGAGCTGGGATTCATAACCTCTGACATAGCCTTCATGATTGCCGGTGACAAAATAGATGTCCTGCTGGATAAGACGCAACGCACTGATATCTTCGAGCGTAAAATCACTGCTGTCGAACAGGTCCCCACCGATGAGCAGCGCATCAAATTCTTCCCCCTGCAGCTGTTCACAGATTTTCTGCAGGTGCGATGGCGGATTGGAGCCGATATGAACATCGCTGATAAAGGCCAGCCTCAACGGCCGGTCGATCCGTTCCGATGACAAGGAGATATTCCTGATAACGAGCCCATTGGCGTTGCGGATGGCAAAAAGTGTCAGCCCAGCAATAGTCACAAGCGCAACCATTCCCAACACCGGACCGTCGAAAGTGCCGAGTGCTCTCACAAGGAGCAGGACCGACAGTGTCATTCCAGCCAGAAAGCCAATTCCCATGCCGTAATAGACAAAGGCCTTAAGCAATCTGTTGGTCGTGCTGGTGGCGAGATAGAGGCGAAGCAGCACAAATACCAGCGCGGTTGCCGGCAGTGCAAGAGGCCCGAAAATCGGACCACCCTGAAACAGGGAGATAAGCGCCAGAACCGGAAACACATAGAGAAGATAGGCCACAGCGAAAGTGATGGCTGAGAGGACGGCAAAACGAAACATCACAGGAAATCCCGGCACGGGTTGGATAGAGAGCCTGCAACCAGCCATCTGGCTGGCCCAGCGCCCCTGTTGAGCATTGAAGGCCGGCTGCGGTCAAGCGTTCTCACGCCAACGCCTATGATATCTACTGGTCATTTATTATCGCTGCGCAGGGCAGGCAGACCGACCCCGGTGGTGTCAAACCCACCATCAGCAGCGAGGCACTGGCCGGTGATATAGCTTGCGGCTGGCGAAGCAAGAAAAGTGATGGCGGCGGCAATCTCATCCTCGCTGCCATATCGGTTCAGCGGAATGGAATCATGATAGGCATCGATGATTTCCTGGGTATGCACCGCCATGGCCAGCTTCGTGCGCACCGGTCCAGGGGCCACACAGTTGGCACGGATCCCATATTCACCAAGCTCGGCAGCCTGCTGCTGCGTCAGATGGATCACCGCCGCCTTTGATGTGCCATAGGCCACCCGCAATGTTGAGGCCCGCAGCCCCGAGATCGACGCAATATTGACGATCGAGCCAGCACGATCCTTCAGATGCGGGATCGCGGCCTGCGAGCACAGAAACACACCGTCCAGATTTGTCGCCATGACGGTACGCCAGCGTTCAAAACTGGTCTGTTCAATCGGGCCAAAATCGGCCACACCAGCGTTGTTGACCAGCGCGTCCAGACGGCCTGCCCAGGCGATGACCGCCTGCATCATAACATTCACCGCATCTGGGTCCGAGACATCACAGGTGAAGGCCCGCACCCCGTCCCGCCCTTCCGCGGCATCAGCAAGTGCGTCTTCATCGCGGTCGATCATGGCCACTTGCCACCCCTGATCAACAAACTGCGCGGTGGTGGTAAGCCCGATCCCGCGGGCGGCCCCGGTCACAATTACGGTTCTGGTCATGTGGCTGTCTTCCTTTCCGGACATCACCTGCGGCCTTACGGCCCGGCACCATATTGCCTGTTGTTATGACGACCGGCTGGTTGAATACTCATACTATGTCAACACTCGCATTACGTCAGCCCGGAGGCCATTATGAAACTCACGCTTCATCACATCAATCTCTGCACAACGAATGTCGAGGCGATGGACAATTTCTATCAGGATGTGCTGGGGCTGGATCGTGAAACCGAAGGGCTGCCTGTACTGGAGAAGAAAAAAGGCTATGCCGGTGACGTGGCCTTTGTGTCGGACGGCGCCATTCAGGTGCATCTTGCAACCCGCGATATTGAGGCGGGATTTCGCACCGGCCTGATCGTGAACCCGGTGGCGCGCGGGCATATCGCCTATCGCTGTGATGATCTGGAATCCTTCAAGGCCCATCTCGATGCCAGTGGCGTTCCCTATTCAGACTGGGGCGAACGCGCGGTGAATGGCTGGCACCAGATTTTCTTCTATGACCCAGACGGCAATGTCATTGAGGTACATCAGGTTGACGAAGACTGAATTTGCTCACCCCATTGGCCATCTTATGACTGGCTGAGAATGTCAGCGACCGTCTGCCTGACCTCTTCACCGGCCTGCCGCAGCCCAGCCTTGCGCGCCGGGTTGGAATAGGCATTGAAAACCGTATCAAAAGATGGCCGCTGCCGGATACGATCCCACCATGACGCCAGAAGCGGCCTGTCCTGCCACATCCAGTCAAGGCTCAACTCATCAAGCCGCGAGACAAAGGGTGTCAGCGCCGCATCCGACAGACCATAATCCTGCCCGGTCAGATAGGCACTATCGGCAAGCGCTTTTTCCATATCAGCAAGCGTACGGTTCAGCGCCAGAATGCCGGTGCGCGCCACTGGCGCCGCAATGCCCTGCTCAACCACGGCACGGCGGGCCGCCCGGCGGGTTTCATCTGGAATGGCCGCGTAATAGGCTTCCAGCTCTTCAGCAGATTTTGTCAGCACCTCCTTGCGGCGGAAAATACCGTAGGTCACCGCGCCAAGGGCCGGCAGGCCATCATCCGCCCGTTTCAGCCAGGCGGCAACGCGGGCCCGCCCAAGGGCATCGGCAGGCCGCAGAGGCGGGCCGTCAAACCCCTCATCCGTATAGACCATGATGATCGAGGATTCGATCAGCACCTCGCCGTCATGAACCATGGTGGGCACAACCGCATTCGGATTCAGCTTCAGATATTCAGGCGTGGTGAGAGCGCCAGCGTCGCGGTCCAGAACGCGGTGGGTGAAATCCACCTCCTTTTCGGCAAGGGTCAGCCGCGCCTTATACCCGCAGGTGGCAGTTGGAAAATAATAAAGCTCCAGCATATTCCTCACTCCCCTGTCAGCGATGCTCAAGCTTTTCGACTTTCCGCAGCGCTGTCAAACCAAACGAGCGAGGGACAACAATCAATCCATCCACCTTGTGGAATTTCAAAATCTTTGCTTTTCTCCATTCATATATTTCAGGAGATATTTTCTATGTATGGTCGGATCACTCTGAAGTCATTACGCGTCGTTCTTACCTTGTCTGTAATACAGATCACCATTGCAACCTCTACGATTGCAGCCGCGTCGACCTTCACCGGCATCAACAAGACCAACCCCCAATGCAAACCTGCAGGCGATTTCTTCCTGCCTGACATGCCCATCATCAAAAGCCTGAAAGGCGATGCAGCCTACTCAACTGATATTAACGAGTGGGAACATCAAATGTGGAAGACGGCCAATGCCGCCGCAAATTCCGCAACAGCCTGTTTGCAGGATGGCCTGAGAAAGCAGAATTGCAAAGACAGCCTTGCCGCCATCAACATATGGGCCAGTGAAAACGCACTTCAGATGCCAAAATATAGCGCCAGTAGCGCGGAGTGGTTTTCATCCTCCTACATCTCACTGCATGTCCTGATTGCAATGCTGGAAAACTACGCCGTTGCCGACAGTCGGCTGAAGCTTCCCACTGAAGATAAGGAACTAGCCCGCAAATGGTTCCGGTCCGTTCTTTTGAAAGCAGACAAGCGCCGAAAGGACATTCTGAACAACCACCGGACGGTCTGGGTCATTGCCGCTTCAAAATATGCAGCCGTTTTTGATGATGATGAATTTGCCGAAGAAGCCAAGATAGAGCTGGATCGTTATTTTGCTTCAATAACAGAAGAAGGGATCATGCCTTATGAGGCGATCCGCGGATCACGGGCACTCTTCTACACCTTCCGGCAGGCCAGCTTTCTCATGGCGCTGATGGACCTCGCCTATAATTTCGATATCGATGCCTATGCACTCTATGAAGACACACTGCACAGGGCTGTAGCGTTCGGACTGGATACAATGGATGACAACATGCTCATCTACCCCTATGCCAAGAGGAAAAAGGCGGCACCTAATGCTAGCGCCAAGGTACAGGATTATGGGAAGTCATTTGGCGAGACGAGAGGCACGTTCCAGTTTGCATCCGTCTATGTCAGGAAGTTCCCACATCACCCGAACACCAAACGAATTGTGACATCAGACATCATTGCCCCCTTCCTTGAGGAAGACAGACGCCACATCACCGGCCATGGATGGGACCTGGACTGCCTCACAAGGCCGGTCAGGGCAACACTCGAAAAAATTGCTTTGGATCCTGCGACATGCCGTGACCGAGTAAGCCTTGGCCTGAAGGATGGCAGGGAGGTGGCCCTGACCAGCTGTGTCACAAAGCGTGAGATCGTAACTGAGCAAATCAACAAGAATTCAGAAACATGGCGGATTGCAAGCGACCTGTCGGTGAAGAACCCAAGCTATGGTTTTGCTTTTACGCGCCGGGGCAGTGACCAGCAGATTGGCCTGTCCATGTTTACCAAGTCCGAACAGCAGGTGAGCGGCATTGTCGAAATAGATGATGACTGGTGCCAATTCAGCTTTGACAGGTCAAGCTCGGACGCTGTCAAACTTAGGTGCGCATCTGGCAAAACCTTTGAAGTCATGCCGCAACTTCTTGATAAGCCCCTTGCCCAAACTTCAAGTGACGCGCCAGCCAATCAATGCAAGTTCATGCTGACCAGAAAGGCCAAGCCCAAGTCACAGAAACACATTCTAACAAGTGGAACGATCAATATTGACAGCTATGGGCAGGTGCGCTTCACGGAAACTGACGGGTTCAAGCTGAAAATTAAGAAAGGGCAGCACAAGGACCTGCTGCCCAAGACGGGCAAGCTGCTTTTTTCGACCACAAATCTTGAAGGGGTGTTTTCAACATTCGAGGGCAAGGATTTTGAAACGCCTGTGACGGTCAGTCTGAATCAAGCAAGGCCAAACGCTGACAAGTTCGACGGCAAATACCGGTTTGATTTTGAAAACGGGGCGCTCGGCGAGCTGGTGATTTACGTCTGCAAGCCGCTCTAACCTGCGGGGGTGTCAACATCCAAGCTGCGGCACGGTCTTCCGCCGTGCCGTCCCTTGGTTATAATCCTTTGCGCGGACACTCTGGCAGGAATAGCCGTCTTCAGGCACACTACGGTCCAGCCCGCAATGGCCGCAATTGGCCACGCGCATGATGGGAGTCACGACCGTGAAACTGGAATTTCATCACATCAACTATGTCTCGCATGATGTCGATGCGCTGCATGCGTTCTACACGGACATCCTGAAGATGGATGCGATTGCGCCGCAACAATTCCCACGGACAGATGCGAATGAAACATCCGGCTATGACGGCAAGATCAAATTCGCCACTGAAGGCAGCATGCAGATGCATCTTGCAGAACGGGATCTGGATGTTGCGGCCCGCAATGGCCGTCACATCAACCCGGTCGAACGTGGACATATCGCCTTTCGCACGGATGACATCGAAGCCTTCAAGCAGCATCTTCGCGACAATGACATTTCCTTTGCCGATTACGGCACCGCCTTTGCCGCCGAATGGTACCAGATCTTTTTCCATGACCCGGAAGGCAACATCATCGAAGTTCACCAGCAGGTGACCTGACCGAGGGCAGCCCCCTTTAAGACGAACAGCATGAGGCATCCTAGATGAGCAGCCTGAACATCGTGCATCTCGACCGGGAGTCGATCGGCCCTGACATTGTCATGACAAAGCCGGGCTGTGCGCATCACTGGACAGGCCATGACCACAGTTCTGACGCCGAGATCATTCCGCGGCTGGCCGAAGCCGATGTTGCCATCGTCAACAAGATCGGGCTGGACGCTGCTACGATTGCGCAGCTGCCGCGTCTGCAGATGATCGCGGTATCCGCCACCGGCTACGACAAGATCGACATCGCTGCCTGCCGTGCACGTGGAATTGTCGTTTCCAATATTCGCGGATACGCCGCCGATACGGTACCGGAACATACATTTGCGCTAATCCTGGCTTTACGGCGCAGCCTGAAGGGCTTTCAGGCCGATATGGAGGCTGGCGCATGGCAGGCAAGTACGCAGTTCTGTCTGTTCACGCAGCCAGTCAACGATCTGAAGGGCACAACCCTTGGTCTGATTGGCAGTGGGGCGATTGGCAGTGCCGTTGGCCGGATTGCCGAAGCCTTTGGGATGAGGGTCATAAAGGCCACCCGCAAGAGTGCCGGCAATAACAGTATCCCTGCAGGCTACACCGCCTTTGAGGAGGTCATCAATCAGGCCGATGTGATTTCGCTGCACTGCCCACTGACACCGGAAACAGACGGGCTGATCGCCGCGCCTGAATTTGCCCGCATGAAGGGCAGCGCCATTCTGATCAACACCTCACGCGGCGGGCTGGTAGATGAAGGTGATCTGATTGCCGCCCTCGATAATGGGCAGATTGCTGGGGCCGGGTTCGATGTTCTGCGACAGGAACCACCGGCGGATGATCACCCGTTGCTGCAGCATCTGAAACGGCCAAATTTCATCCTGACACCGCATGTCGGCTGGTCGTCACAGGGCGCACGGCAGGCGCTGTGGGACCAGCTGATTGGCCATATCGACAATTTTGCCAGCGGCGCCCCATCCAACAATGTCTGCAAACCCTGACGCCATGACACGCTTTATCCCGCCGTCCATTCCGATCATTCAGGCCCCGATGGCTGGCGGCATCACCACGCCTGAACTTGTTGCGGCTGTCAGCAATGCTGGGGGTGCGGGCAGCTTTGGTTTTGCCTATAGCACGCCAGAAGCGATTGCTGCCGATC
>WTJS01000064.1 GCA_011524735.1 Alphaproteobacteria bacterium | reverse complement strand
GTCGCGGGTGGGAAACCCATCGCCATCGCAGTCCTCGAATTCCAATATGGGAAATCTATCATGCCAGGCGGGACCATTGGCCACGAGACTGTCCCATCTCGCAGTGCGCCACCGCTCGGCAATCCTGTCCTTCTCCAGTATCAGGTGATCAACACCCTGTTTGCCAAGATGTGCACTCATCGCAAGACCAGCCTGTCCGCCTCCCACAATCAAGGTGTTCACATGTTTTTTTGTCACGAAGCTGCCTCCGAAATATGACGCGCCACATATCGCGTAAAATCCCAGATGGTCCCTTCGAAAGATTCTGGTGCCAGGGACGAAACAGGGCGATGTTTCGTTCTAGTGTTCCGCTGAATGGCTTCAAGCATGGCTCGATCCTCAGCATTAAACTCATGGGCCAGATTAATGTAATCGGTTGTCGCCTGCAGGTCGTCGGCACCCTCCTGAACCAGGATGCCCATCTTTATGTTCACTGTCTGAGAGGTTTCTGGCAGCAGGATCAGAAAGACCGCACAATTTGGCCCCACCGTGATGACAAAATTCGGAAAGACACTGAACAGAACCGAAGATCTGCGCTCCTGTTCGGTCAGCTCTTTCGGGAATGGTTCTCGCTGCTGCGAGGAATCCCGATAATTGGATCTATAGGCCGTAAAGCCCTCACCGCTTGCCAGTTTCTCACATAATTCTGTAGGCGTAATGGGATCAAGGGTCGTCGCATGGGTCACCGAGAGGTGATACCCCTCCATAAAATTCTCAATCAACGCTTTCCAATTCGTTCCCCATTCTTCAAACCATGTCTCTATGCTGTGCCGTTCTTCAAAACGATAGTTTGCGACATGCGGCTCAAGGTCTGCGAGCTTGGGTGCAAGAGGAGATGCGTCATTGTTGGTATTGACGAAAATAAAGCCGCGCCATTCTTCGACGCCAAATTCAGGAAGAGAACAGTTGCTGATGTCAAAGTCTGCAACAGCATCCATGTAAGGCGCCTTGCGCAATCTCCCATCCAGACCATAGCTCCAAGCATGATAGGGACAGGTCAGAACGGCAGCTTTGCCCTTGCCTTCGACAAGTGCCATGCCGCGATGCCGGCACACATTAGAATAGGCCCGGACATGGTCCTCACGGTCCCTGAGAACAACAACAGGTTCATTGCCGATCGTGACAGCCATATACTGGCCCGGCTTGGCGATTTCGCTTACATGGCCAGCACACACCCAGCCACTCGCAAAAAGCTCACTCTTTTCGCGCTCGAACAATGCGTTGTCATTGTAGTACCAGCCTGGCATCGAATGCGCAGATCGCGTTTCATCACAAGCGACTGCGTTCAGCAATTCATTCTGCTGGCTATCAAGAACGACACCCATGATGGTTAAGACGACTGCTGCTGATCGAAGAATGAGGCTCCTTTTGGCAACTGCGGCATCGGAATGTCATATCCAGTGGAACGCACACGGCCATGGTCGGTGCCACGAACAATCTGCCCCTGATGTTTTGTTGGAACAGGAGACGGCGATATCGGCATCGCATCGGCAGCTGAATAGACGCAGATGAACAATGTTCGCGGCGCATCCGAATTGTTTGGCGCAGACCCATGAAGAAGGCGAGTATGCATCAAGCAAACGCTACCAGCCTTACCGGTGCAGATTGTACGCTCCTTCAGCGCCTGCGCCGTCACCTCGTCATTCACCGCGCCGGTGAATGTCCCATCATGCCAGAGTGAATGGATTTCACCCTTATGCGTGCCAGCCCAGACCTCAAGCGGGCCATTTTCTTCCGTCACCTCATCAACCATCAAAAGTGCGGTGATCAGGTCGTCGTTAGTGTGCGGGGTGAACGGGAAATCCTGGTGCCATTTCACCGCAGTCGCCGACCCGGGAAGTTTCGAATTCACCTTGGTGTGGTGAAGCTTGACATCCGGTCCGATGAGATCAGCGACCATATCGGTCATCGCGCTATCAGACATGACATCGAAAAAGGCGTCTGACACCTCATGTGGGGCGTTGATCCGGCGGAGCGCTGGTTGATCAGCACTATGACCCTTTTCAACGTCAAATCTGGCCTTACCGTTGACTGTTTCACCCCACCCTTGGTCATGCGCACGGCTTTCATCAACCCATCCGCCAAAATCACCGCGAAGGGCCTGCAGCTGTTCCGGGTTAACGGCATCCTCAACAACGAGATAACCGTTGGTGTGGAAGAAATCTATCTGTTCCTGTGTCAGCATTTTTACCTGCCATGAAGTCCAATGAGCGTAGGTGCCAGCCGCATGTCCGTGAGGCTGTTATCAACCCGTTCACCATATGCAAACCTTGGCTTACAAGGCAAACTGAATTACATGCGATGGATTGAAGCTGAAGATTACTGAATGGTTTGTGACGGATTGGGAATTAATATCGGCCGAAGACCTTGACGTCGGTGATGTCTAACCGGTCTATAGCGGCAGATTCAGCGTTGTGGATAGCTGCATGACCTCACATGACAACACCTCACATGACAACCCCTCAAATGGAACGTCTCTTCCAAGCGGGACCTATCTCGCAATCATGGGGCTCCTGACCTCTATCGGTGCCCTCTCAACAGACATCATGCTCCCGGCCCTTGCTGTGTTGGGCGGCGAACTTGGCGTTGGCAACATCAACCACACAACGCTTGTCGTGACCGTTTTTTTCCTTGGTATGGCCCTTGGCCAGCTTGTTGTGGGCCCTCTGTCGGATGCCTATGGCCGCAAGCCGATTGTTCTCTGGGGTTATAGCCTGTTCATCGCGGGCTGTGTGTTGTCATTTATCGCAGAAAGCTGGTCCGTGATGATTATCGCACGGTTGCTGCAAGGGCTTGGCGCTGCAGCACCACGGGTGATTGCCGTTGCCATTGTTCGCGACGAATATAAAGGTCGAGCCATGGCGCGGATTATGTCGATCATTATGGCGATTTTTATTTTAGCGCCCATCCTTGCCCCATTGATGGGACAGGGCCTGATCTTTCTTGGCGGATGGCGGGCAACCTTTGCTGGGCTCATCCTTGTTGCCCTACCCTCAGCATTCTGGTTTCACAAGGCCATTGACGAAACCCTGCCACGGGAGCGGAGAAGACGCTTTACGGTCAGTGTCATTCTTGACGGCATTTCCCAGATTTGCCAAAGCCGCGTCACTGTCATCTATTTGCTTATTATGGGGCTGATTGGTGGGCCTTTCATCGCCTATCTCGGAACTGCAAGGCAGATTTTTCAGGACATTTACGGTGTCGGCGACATGTTCGTTATTTTCTTTGCCTTCGGATCGGTTTCTGCTGGCTGTGCGTCGCTATTGAACGCGCGCCTCGTCATGCGGCATGGGATGCGCAAGCTCACATCCATTGCAACAATGGGCCTGACATCGGTCTCGGCCACGCTCTGGGGCCTGAGCCATTTTAGCGGCAATCCAGACTTCATCACATTCATGCTGTGGCAGACCGTGTTTATCTTCTGCATAGGCATGACATTTGGAAATCTGCAGTCTCTTGCCATGGAACCGCTGGGCCATGTTGCCGGGCTTGCAGCGGCCATTTTCGGGGCGGGATCTACCCTGATATCCCTGCCATTGTCCTGGCTCGTCAGTGGTTATTTTGGCTCCACCATAACCCCTTTGGTTGCAGGCTTTACCATTGCCGGCGCGCTTTCGCTTATCCTTATGAGAGCGGCTCGGGTGCGATCCTGAGCAACGGTCAGGTGCGGGCTGCCTCGAAGGCGGCCCAGGCTGCCTCAAATTCAGCAAATGTCATTGGACCTTTACGTGCCGGCTCCAGAATACACGCCTCTGCCCGAAACAGGGTTTCAATGGCAGCCGCAAGGTCAGAAATGACATCATCAGGTATGACAACAGCGCCATGCCGATCAGCGTGAACCAGATCGCCCTCATTAACATGCAAATCAAAGACATTCGCTCCGGCAGCAAAATCTACCACATGGACAAATGCGTGGCTTGGCCCGACTGATCCAGCAATCACCGGAAAACCGTCTGGCAAATCGCCAAGATCGCGCATCACACCATTCGTCAACGCACCATCGAGGCCAAGTGCCTTGTGAACCGTAGTATTGACCTCTCCCCAATAAGCACCAACGGCATTTGGAACATCAACATCTTCCACAACGGCAATGGCAGGGCGGGGGCCTTCTGACATATGACGGTAGTAGCCAAGTCGGCGTTCTCGCACCACATCTGCCGGATCAGAAGATGGTTTCAGTGCAGAAATACGAGCTGTTCTGGCATAGCCAACCATAGCCCTATGTTCCGGCGCAGAGGCAAGAACAGTGCCGCGCGTATAGCGGTTGAAACCTCTTTTGCCCTGCGCTGTCTCGATGGCATTGCAGACAGTAGGCGTATCGACGGAGCGAAGCAGCTCCAAAAGCGCGTTATCCATGGTGTAACTCCAGAAGGTCGCGGAGGGCCTGCGTAACTCTGTCAGGCTCCTCAATTGTGGGAAGGTGGCCAGCCTCTTCGATGATGACCAATCGGGAATGTGGGATCATTGCGTGCATATCCTGATGGCGTTGGACCGGACACAACACATCATGCCGACCGCACAGGATCAAACTGGGACAGGATACAGCTCGCAGCACATCTTCGTAGTCAGGCCGGTCACGAAGCGCCAAGGACTGACTGACGAAGGCGTCAACGCCAAGGTTCAATGCCATTTCCATACATAGATCCTGCAGGGCCTGACTGTCGTGGCGATGCGTGAAGTAATTGGGTTTCATCTCATCGCGCATTACAGACTTTAGCTTACCCGCTTTTACCGCCTCCATTTGAGGGCCTCGCCTCAGGCGAACATCCTCCCGTTCGGCATAAGGGTTAGTATCAATCAGCGCCAGATGTGTGACACGATTAGCCGCTTGCCGCATGATTTCCATCGACAGAATGCCGCCCATTGACACCCCGCCTAACGCAAATTGATCGGGCAGGCCTGCCAAAACCAGCGCTGCTAGCTCTGCCATACTCCCTGCACCATCCAATGTTGGGACGATGACCTCCACTTCCCCGTTGAATGATGCTTGTTGCGGCGCGAATAGCCGCGCATCGCACATCATGCCGGGAAGCAGGACAAGTGGACCATTCATCCTGAGATACTAAAGCCTCGAGCTCGCCAGCGCCGCACCTTCGGCCAGTGTTGCGAGCTTGGCGTAGGCGATTTCAGGATCGACAGCTCCAAATCCCGCGAAGGTGCCAAATCCGCAGTCTGATCCGGCAATCACGCGCTCAGCCCCGACAATGTCCACAAACCTTTCAATCCGCTGAGCAACCAATTCTGGATGCTCGACAAAGTTTGTCGTCGTGTCGACCACTCCGGGCACCAGCACCTTGTCTTCAGGGATTTCGTTGGCACGGTCACGGAACACCGTCCATTCATGAGCATGACGTGGATTTGAGGTTTCAAACAGCACATAGCGGGCGCGCGTGCTCATCAGCGTTCCAAAAACCTTATCCATATCGATGTCGCAGATGTGGGGACCTTCATAATTACCCCAGCAGATGTGAATCCGTACCTTTGCTGGATCGATGTCACGAAGCGCATGATTAAGCGCCTCTACATGCATGTTGGCGATTTTCAAGAACTCATCATCGCTTAGGTCACTGAACAGCATATGCCGTGACAGGGCTAAATCTGGGCAGTCAAGCTGCAAGTCAATACCAGCATTTACAATGGTTTCATACTCTTCCTTCATCGCATCTGCCAACGCGGCAAGATAGGCTTCCCGCGTCTTGTAATGCTGGTTTTGCAGAAACAGCGAAATGACACCCGGCGAAGCCGCGTTCATGAACCCACGCGTCGCCCCATGCTGATCCATGCCTGCTTTCAGATTGTCGAGATCGGCCTGGAGTTCACCCTGCCCTTTCGACGTCACCTCTCCTGTGCACATAGGGCGCGCATATTGCGGCGTACCCCCATCATTGGCGAGGCGTTCCAGAAAGGTTGGAAACAGCTTTAGATCGCCAGGGGCATTGCGCGGGCTGTCACCTGAGAAACCAGTGTAACGATCCTTAACG
Source organism: Alphaproteobacteria bacterium (assembly GCA_011524735.1). Lineage (GTDB taxonomy): Bacteria > Pseudomonadota > Alphaproteobacteria > Puniceispirillales > Puniceispirillaceae > UBA8309. The sequence continues at coordinate 11,277 of WTJS01000064.1, read as the reverse complement.
TAGGTGGCGTAGGAAATCTTTGATGTTTCGCCATCAGACACAATATCAATGCCAGCCTCAACCTGACGCCGCACTGTTTCAGCACAGGCTGTAGTCATGCACGCGTCAAAGGCATTGCTGTCATAGGACTCTTCACGCTCACGGGCAAAAATGAAATCCACCACGTCTTGCGTTCGCGGCAACGACCCAACATGGCTGGTCAGTATCTTGGTCATGAAATGCTCCTCGTAAGATTATGTAATCAGCCAAGGACGGCCGGAAGATCGTGAAAATTATCAGTTGGACCAGCCGCGTCATCCGTATTGATCACACGGAACAGGCTGGCCTCCCCACTCATCGCGGGTGTCAGGCTGACTTTCTGAGATGGTGGAATCGCACAGGTATCACCAGGCGCAAGACTGGTCTCGCCACCATCCCATTTCACCCGCCAGTGACCACGCATCACCATCAGTATCTCGTGTTGCTCCGTCTGATATTCATCGGTCGGAATACTGCCATCACGAAGAAGTTCCAGCCTGAAACCAGGCCTGTCCTTCAGCATCCCGTCAGCTGCGATAACAGGAGCCGGCTGCCCATCTGCCATTGCCATCATGTCCCAGTAGCGCGCCACAAAATTTGGCACAAATTCCTGGCTGCTGACCTTTGGAAACTGTGCCAGTTCTTCGGCGTTCAAAGTTGGCATGGGACCGACGCCGGTTGGCGGGTGCTCACCCTTCTTGCTGTCATAAAGTCGGCCATTCTCTGCGAGCACCAGACCGTGCGCCTGCGCCTCTTCAATAACCTGCGGAGCCCAGACCACACCGCCTCCGGCATCATCGCCGCCGAGCACGGCCATGATCATTCCGTAGTCGGTGCCGATGTTTTCGAACCCACGAAAAATGCCAGTGGGAATATTGATCAGATCGCCCTCTTCCAGCACGACCTCACCATCCTTGCCGTTTACACCCCAGAAGAAACGCCAGCGCCCCGACAGCACAAAAAAGACTTCTGCTGTTCTGTGCGTATGAAGCGAGTTCCGGCATTTTGGTGGTTGACCCGCAGCCCCGATATTGAAACCCGGTGTGTCAGTGATGTGAACATGCTGATCAGCGCTTTCAGAGACACCTCCGCCCATGATGGTGAAGTTTTCCTTCTGGTCACTCCCAGGCGTATGCGCATCGATGAAGGCCGTCCGGCACGGCATCAGATCACCATAGCGAACAATCCGTGTGTTCAGATCAATAGCGGTCATCACCTTTACCCCGTTGTCATGGCAATCTGTTTCCAGATCGCTGTTTCATCAAACACCACATATTCTCGCCGTAGCCCGCGTGGGCCGAATTCAGCATGGCTGATCCCCATGACATACACTTCAGCACCTGTGGGGGTTCCAAAAGCCCCCCAGCCATCATGCGTGCCATGGAGTCCCCAGCGGAGGGCAGCCCGCGGCGCCTCGCCAGCATCATCGCGTCCAATCTGATGTTCGATTGTGAAGGTCGCGTTCGGGAAACTGGCCCGAAGTCCCATCCAGAACCTGTCGGCGGCATCATGCCCATGGGCTGTTACCCCTCCGGGAAGTTCCAGATGGCAGGCTTCGTCATAACTTGCCGGAATAGCGGCCATATCAGCACCCATGATACGGTGTAGAATATCAGCGTAACGTGCACCCCACTCATTATCATTGCCGCGCCCTTTATAGGGACCATTAACATCAATCTCCGGCGTGAAGGGCTTTACACAATTTTCAAATCCACCTTCACGTTCAATAAGGTCAACGGCATAGGCTTTTGGGTCCCAACCCAGCTGGCGCACAATGGCACCCTGGTCACGGATTAGCCATTCATCATTGATCTGATTATTTATGGCGTGGCAGTCAGCAATGATCCGATATTGCAGGGTTTGGCCGGATGCGTTGCCATAGACACCATCACCGAGATGGGTTGCTGTTGAAAGGATACGATGCGAACTCAGCATTCCCTCTTCCGGGGACCCTGACCAGATGACATCCTCGCCCAACAGGCGGCGGTCTGGAAATTCTGAGAGTGTCGCCATGGTTGCGGCGATCACGCCCTGATTACCAACAACAACAGATCCAGGTGACCGCACAGGGATGTCGTGTGCATAGTAGTGATGCAGGGTGGCGATGCCACGCTCTTCCCAGATTTCCCTGGTAATTCCAATGATATAATCAGGAAAATCTTTCCACTTAGGATCAAACCCCTTCATTATCCCACCCCTCTGGAATTCTAGCTGATCCACGCAGAATCAACGGTGCTTCAATTTCAATTTTAGGCGCTTTCATACCGGTCCTGTTCCATAGGTGGCCGGCATTCTTATCCGCAATCTGCTCAAGAAGAATATCGACGGCAGAATTGACCATCAGATCGGCTGGCTGTCGGATTGTTGTGAGATTATATCCCTTCCAACTGGCCGCCGGCACATCATCATAAGACACGATGGAAACATCTTCGGGGACTTTGAGCTGAAGCTCATCGCGCAGCACATCCATGACGGCGATCGCCATGTGATCATTGGCTACGAACAGCGCATCTGGCTTTTCATCAGCCTTAAACATTTCACGAGCTGCGTCAGCAGCGGTGTCTGCCTGAAAATTACCGACGCCGCGTGCGTGAAGCGTGACACCAGCTTCACTCAGCCCATCCATGAATCCAGCTTCGCGATCGCGCTGGGTTGACGCCCCTTCCCAGCCCGCTATGTGCGCAATTCTCTTGTGCTCTCCCGCAATGAGAAATTCCGCAACAGTACGGCCGCCCGAATAATTCTTCGACGTCACTGAGGCCAGACCGGGATCATCCTGAGACCGGTTGAATAGGACAAGCGGCACTTTTTCGGCACGACATCGATCAGCAAGCTCAGATGACAGAGCAACCGACGCCGCAATAATCCCATCCACCTGATATCCCAGAATTTCTTCGATGACCTGATTGACGTCACCTTGCGTTTTCTCCGTCAGAAAAACTAGAACGTGATACCCGCGCTCCTGAAGTGCAGCCGACAGTTTTTCAAGGGCCTCCGGATAAAACTGGTTGTTCAGATAGGCAACAACCAATCCAATGATCCGGCTGCGCCCGGACACCATAGCTCGCGCAAGGGAGTTCGGGCGATATCCCAGCTCCTGCGCCGCTTTCCGGACTTTTTCTACCGTTCTGTCAGACACGGAAGCACCAGGCGTAAAAACGCGGCTAACGGCTGACTGGCTGACCCCAGCTAGTTTCGCAACATCAACAGATGTGGTGCTTTCACGGGCCATCAGTCTGCCGTCCAACCTCCGTCAATCAACAGCGCGGTACCGGTGATCAGCGCCGATGCATCTGATGCGAGAAACTGTACGGCACCCATGATGTCCTCAATCTCTCCAACTCGCCCAAGTTTGATTTTCTCTTCAATCCAGCTCACCCGTTCTGGCCGCGAAAATGTCTGTTCGGTGAGCGGTGTCCGGATGAATGTTGGGCAGATCGTGTTGACACGGATGCGATGTGGACCAAGCTCAATCGCCATGGATTTCGTAAAGCCTTCAACAGCATGTTTGGACGCCGCATAAACAGCCCGATCTATTCCACCAACAACCGCCATCTGACTGGAAATATTGATAATTGATCCATGCCGACCATCCGAAATCATCGCTTTTGCAACAGCTTGAGACGCGAAATATGCCCCGCGCAGATTCACATCCATGACAGCATCAAAATCGTCAGTGGTCGTGTCGGTTGCGGGACTGTGCCGGGCCATGCCAGCGCTATTCACGAACACATCGATTGGCCTGATGCCATCAATCAACTCTGCCATGGCGTCGACATCGGAAATGTCCCCTGTCATAGCCTCCGCAGACATGCCAGAGTTCACTATGGCGTCAACAACTGATGTAAGCTGTTCTTGCCGACGCGCCATGATCATTACATGTGCCCCCGCCTCTGCCAGGGCAACTGCACACCCAAGGCCGATGCCGGACGAACCGCCGGCGACAAGCGCGCGACGTCCAGCAAGGGAAAAAGAAGGTGTTCGCGGCAATTGCATCACGCGTGATCCTCATAGTGAATGACACCCGTGACGCGTGACTTGTTAAACTCGCGTAGGCGGGCAAACACATCAACACCGATCTGGTCATACATATGCAACAGATCGACCATCACCCAATTTTCACGGATCAACCCGTTTTCCACTCGCCAGAAATCCAAGCTACGCATTGTGATCTCTTTGTTTAACGGCGGTATGCCAAGCCAGCCATCATGACTGATGGTCTGGATCATGTTGGGCCAGCCAGTCACAGCGGCATAATCATTGTCGCCAAAGAAATGGTAGGTAATTTCGGCAACCTTGCTGCCACGATCGGGCATGCCATTTAAAAATGGGATTTGATGCCAGTGTCGAAAACCTGAAATTCCCCGCCCTGTTCCGATACCAGCCGGCCCATACCAGTTCATGCGTGGATGCCAGAAACGCGGCATTTCCATCACTTCAGCCCCACCTTGGCTCGGATGGCGTTTCATGTGATCCAGCATATCGATAATCAGCTGCTGGCTGGAGCGACTAAGGTCCGGATCGCGTGCTATCCGAATGAGCCCATCTCCAGAAGCTGGGGCTGGGATACAGAACTCGCGACCAAGAGAGGGAACCATTGGCCAGGCGCCGGCCTGCATCATGACCTCGGGGATATCCCAGAGCGCTTGCATTTCGGTGATTTTACCGTTTTCAAACCGATAAAATTCATGGAACCGCATATGAACCAGATGTCCGGTTGGCGGGATTTCAAGAAACGGCGCTGTAAAGGTGCCAACAAAATGTCCACCACATCCAACCCAGGCCAGACCCTGCTCATCTTCACCGGCCATGACAAGCCAGTCGCGACGCTCCACATCAGGCAGCGCTGCTTTCAATACTGCCAGCGCATTGTCATAAAATGCGTCTGGGCCATACATGTCACCAAAGGGGTGCGCCAGCCGGAAAATGGCATCGTCTGCGCTTAACGCGGCAAGAGACTTTCTGATGTCACCGTCATCCCAGTCATACTGGGCTGCCCGTAGAGTTTTCAGCAAAGCCGTGTTGTCTGCGTGAAGCCCCATCACTCAGCGGCCTCGCCATAAGGGACATTCTTACCGCCATAGCGACGAACACGGACATTACATTGCTCGGCATGACCAACAAACCCTTCCAGCATGCACAGTCGCGAACCATATTCACCGATGAGCGTAGCGGCCTCGTCAGTCGTCACCTTCTGATAGCTGTGAGTCTTGAGGAATTTGCCAACCCAGAGGCCACCGGTATAGCGACCGGCTTTCTTGGTAGGCAAAGTGTGATTTGTCCCGATTACCTTGTCGCCATTGGCAACATTCGTCCGCGCGCCTAAGAACAACGCACCGTAGCAGGTCATGTTGTCGAGGAACCAATCATCGCGGTCCGTCATTACCTGCACATGTTCGGATGCGATCTCATCGGCCATTGTCAGCATTTCGTCATAGGTATCGCAAACAATCACTTCGCCATAATCACGCCAGCTGACAGATGCCGTTTCTGCGGTCGGCAGTATTTCGAGAAGCCTGTCAATTTCAACCAATGTGTCTTTAGCGAGTTGCTCAGAATTGGTGAGCAGCACGGCAGGTGAATTATACCCATGCTCCGCCTGTCCCAGCAGGTCAGTGGCGCACATCTCGGCGTCCACTGTCTCATCGGCAATCACCATGGTCTCGGTTGGGCCTGCAAAAAGGTCAATCCCAACTCGGCCATAAAGCTGACGCTTGGCCTCAGCAACAAAGGCATTTCCAGGGCCAACCAGCATATGGACAGGCTCTATCGTCTCAGTTCCAAGCGCCATTGCTCCAACACCCTGAATACCGCCAAGAACATATATCTCGTGAGCCCCACCAAGATGCATGGCAGCGACGACGGCGGCATTTGGTCGACCTTCAAACGGCGGTGTCGTGGCTACAATACGTGGCACACCGGCAACTGACGCCGTCAGCACCGACATATGCGCAGACGCAACCATGGGGAATTTGCCGGCTGGCACATAACAGCCGACAGACTGTACAGGGATATTCCGATGCCCCAAGATGACGCCGGGCATGGTCTCAACTTCGACATCTTTCATGGAGTCACGCTGGATCTCGGCAAATTTACGCACTTGATCCTGTGCAAACAAAATGTCGTCCATATCACGGGGCGATACTTCAGAAATCAGCTGATCAATTTCATCTTGACTGAGCCGATATGTGGGTGGCGAAAAATTATCAAATTTTTCAGCAAGTTCACGAACTGCTGCATCGCCACGTGCGCCGATATCGGCAAGCGCAGCTTCGACAACAGCACGCACCTTGGCATCATCTTCCGAGCGTTCTTCCTGTGGTTTCCCTGTCTTCAGATAGCGAACGGCCATTACAAACTCCGATAGTTAGCGAGCATCGGGGCGCGGTGCTTCTCGCTCGCCCCGGTCAAAGGCTTCCCAGCCCTCTCCATTGAAAACATCGACGCCGAGCTGCGCCATGACATGCGGAAAATCAACCATCACCCAATTATCGGTGATCCGTCCCTCTTCGACCTTCCAGAAATCCATATAGCGGATTTCAACCTTTTTCCCGGTCGCCTCAATCCCCATGAAAGTCCCCGAATGTACAGCTTCCTGTCGTCCAAAAGCAGCCGCCCATTCCCCCATATAAAGGCGGGCTTCATCAACACATACCTTGTCTGAAAACGCCGCCTGAAATGGACGCTGCCAGTTATCCTGGAATTCCTTCAGACCATTTTTGGTGCCGCAGCCGACATTGCCCATCCAGCGGAAGCCATCAGCAAAGAAATCACCAATGTCATTGATCCGATGATCATTTAGCCCGTCGACCATTCCTTCGATTACACGACGTGTTTCATCGGTCTTCGACATATCGGTATCGCGGCTAAGAACCGCTTGTTCAGGACGTGATCCCTTCATCACGCGTCTCCCTCAATACGGTTTCCGGTATCGCTGTCGAACATATGGCAGGCGGATTTCGGTAGCTGGATATGAACCATGTCACCAATCTCTGCGCGATATTCCTTATGCGCTTTGACGGCCACCATGCTGCCACCGACGATCACTGTGATCATGGTGGCGTCTCCAAGGAGTTCCATCGCATAGACGGGCGCACTGATAACACCAGATCCTGCTGATTTACGAGGCTTGGCCCCACTCTCGGAAATGGCTGCATCTTCGGCCCGAAATCCGAGGGTTGCCTTCCCATCAGCGTGGGAAAACCCGCTGAGTTCAATGTTCTCTGCAGAAAAACTGCCCCCAGACATCTCACCTTCAATGAGGTTCATCGCCGGATTGCCAATAAATCCAGCAACAAAGATATTTGCCGGCCGATCATAAATCTGGGTTGGCGTTCCCACCTGCTGGACAACCCCCTTATTCATCACCACAACCCGGTCCGCCAATGTCATGGCTTCAATCTGGTCATGCGTCACATAGACAGTTGTCACCTTTAATTCGTGATGGAGATGCTTGATCTGGGCGCGGGTCGATACGCGAAGCTTGGCGTCTAGGTTGGACAGCGGCTCATCCATCAGAAACACGTTCGGCTCACGGACAATCGCCCGTGCCAACGCGACACGCTGACGTTGCCCCCCCGAAAGTTCAGCCGGACGGCGATGCAGAAAGTCTGTCAGCTCCACCATCTCTGCTGCGCGGCGGACACGGTCATCATGCGTCGCCGGGTCGACCTTGCGCACCTTCAATGGAAAGCGAATGTTGTCATAGACATTCATGTTTGGATAAAGGCCGTAAGACTGGAACACCATGGCGATATCCCGGTCCTTCGGCTCCAGTTCATTCACGATGCTGCCATCGATTTCGATGTCACCCTCAGTGATCTCTTCAAGGCCCGCGATCATCCGCATGGTCGTCGTCTTACCGCAACCGGATGGGCCCAGAAGCACAAGGAACTCCTGATCAGCGATGTCTAAATCGAACCTGTCTACGGCAACGAAATCGCCCCATCTTTTTGTCAGGTTTTTCAGTTTGATACTGGCCACGGGACCTCCTATCCCTTAACGGCGCCGGCGGTCAGGCCGCTGACAATCTGTCGCTGGAAAAACAGCACAAGAACGAATAATGGTGCCGTCGCCGAAACAACGGCGGCAACGGCGTACATGACATTGCCCTGCTCCTGGGTCGTACCAAGGAAACCGGCAATCTTTGGAACCATGGTCTGATTCTCTTCGGTCAGCAGCAGACCGGTCAGCGCAAAGTCGTTGTAGGCCAGCAGAAATGAGAACAGACCAGTGGTAATCACCCCTGGCCACATCACCGGAATGATCACATAGCGAAACGCCTGAAACCGCGTGCAGCCGTCCACCATGGCGCTTTCATCCAGATCCTTCGGAATATTCAGAAAAAAGGAATGCAGCATCCACAGGGTGAACGGCTGATTGATGGCCACCATGACAATGATCGTGGTCGTCAGATGACCCCACAGATTCAACTCAAAAAATGGCAGCAGATAACCCGAAACAAGCGTGATATGCGGCATGGCGCGGAACACAAGAGCGATGATCAGGATCCAGAAGGCATACCGAAAACCTGACCGTGATAGGGCATAGCCACCAAGCGTACCAAGCGTCAGGGAGATTGCCACAACGGACAGCGTCATGATGCCAGTGTTCAGAGTGGCCTTCCAAAACTCTTCCTTGACCCAGGCCCCCTCATAGCCACCGCCAGTAAACAGACCGCCGGTCTCAACCATGGTCCGAATACCATAAATGGCATTTTGCCAGTCCTGCTTGGAAAAGAAATCGCCTTCAACCTTAAAGCTTCCCCACAAGGTCCATAGGAACGGAATGGACGCAAGCATAAGCCACAAGCCCAGAAAACCCATACTTACGACGGTTAGCCAAAGGGGAGATTTACGTTGCATCGTCGTCTCCGTCAGGCCGCACGGCGGTTGGCACGCCAGGTGCGCAGTATAACCGGCGCCAAAAGAATACAAACACCAATGATGGTCAGCATGGAGGTGGCCGCAGCCGAACCAAACAGCATCGCACCATCACTTCCACGAAGGTCATTGTAAATGATCCAAGACAGGGATGTTGCACTCGCCGAGGCGTTAAAGCTGATAATGGGTTCAAAGACCCGGAAATTGTCCATTAGCTGAATTAGGGCAATGAATGTCACCAGAGGCGTAAGGTGAGGAATGACTACGTGACGGGTACGTTCCCATCGGTTTGCACCATCAATCATGGCGCTTTCCAGAGTGTCCTGAGGCACTGTCTGAAGACCGGCGTAAAAAACGACAAAGGCGAAGGGCGCATGGTGCCAAACCCCATAGACCATGATGGTAATCCAGGTCAGTGTTGGCGAAGCCTTTAGAGATAAATTGGGGTCTTCAAAGATGATCTGCAACGTACCGCCGATAACACCCTTGGCATCAATCATCCAAAACAAGATTAGAGATCCGATCAGAGGCGTCACAATCATCGGAAGTAGTGAGAAAAAGATCGTTGGCCCTTTCAACACTCCCGGCACCCTGTTCACGGCAAGCGCGATCATGAACCCCAGAATGATCACAAGAGGTGTCACGACAAAAGTGTATGCCAGCGTAAAGGCAAGCGCCTTGTAGAACGGCAAGTTGAGAACCTGCTTAAAGAAAGCTGACATGCTGTCCGCGGTATTCCAGGCTTCAGCAATTTCATTGAAGGCGAGATGATTTCGATTGGTATAGGTCCCTGCCCCGTTGAAGCGGCCAAGTGGCTCAGCTGCACGTAACTCGGCAGTCGCCTCAGTGTTAACCGCCGTCGACTCTGTACACCCAAATGGGGTGCAGTTTTCAACAACTTCGATAACTTGCTCGTGCTGGACGTAAAACGACTGCAAACCGACCGAAACAATCGGTAGCGCAATGAACAGAATCATTGCCAGCGCAGACGGCCAGATAAAGCTGATGAACGTACGATGCGGCATGCCGCGCTCTCACCACTCAAGGTTTCGGTAATTAAACTAAAAATGGCAGAGAGCGCATTCACGCTCCCCGCCGGGGTCAAAAGCTCCTAGAGGAAGCCTTTCTCTTTGGCGGCTGCTGTGTACGCAGCTTCGATGTCAGCAAGAGCCTGCTCGGCACTTTCATTGCCCTGCAGGAAGTCTGAAATCTCGGCACCGATGGCACCATGCATAGTGCCCATGTATGGCAGCATTGGGTAAGGCGCAGCGCCATTACGAGCTGTTGCCACAACGCCTACGCCAGCTGGCTGTGGTGTTGCGCCATCGATCAGCCAGTTGGCTTTGTCAGCATTCGCCTTCGCCATGTCCAGTGACACGCCTGCCATCATGGCCTGGAAAGTTGCCTCGGCATCTTCGTCAGAAATGTTCTGTGCGACGGTGAAGCCATCCCACCACAGAGTAGACGCTGGGGTTGAACCACCGGCAACTGTTGGAGCTGATGCAAACATGGTGTTGGCTTCGATCTCAGCAGTCGAACCCTCACCGTCTGTGACAGCACCTGCGCGCGAACCCCACAGATTGGTCATCGCTACATTGCCAGCTTCCCACTCAGCCTGAACAGCATTCGAGTCATGTGTCAGGAAGTCTGGGTTCATATACTCAGTCAGTGCCTTCATCATGTTGAGAGTCGCAACACCCTTGGCGTTGTTAACAGCTGGCGCTGCCGACCCGGCTTCGAAGAATGAACCGCCATGACCAAGATACATGTTGACGAACTCCTCGCCGAGGTTCCAGCCACTCATGTAAGTCCCGGCGAGCGGGTATTCCATCAGACCCTTGTCCTTAATGGCCTTGGCAGCTGCCAGAACTTCCTCATATGTGGACGGCACACCAACACCGGCAGCATCAAGAATGTCTTTCCGGTAGAACAGGTGCTGGGCGTTCGCCATGAAGGCTACAGCCATGATTTTGCCATCGACCGAAACGAGCTGCGACTTTGCAAGGCTACCGCCATGCTTTGCCACAAGATCATCCAGCGGACGGGCAAGACCGTCATTCATCAGCGCAACGAGCGTGCTGTTCGCAACGATCGAGCTGGTGAACTCAGCCGGATTAGCGGTCAGCGCAGCAACCTGACGGTCCTTGTGGTCTTTGTTCAAATCTACAGTGACAGACACGCCACCACCGTCACAGGCAGCGGCTGCGCCAGACACAGCTTGAATTGCTGGGAAATCGCTCCCGGCAATCCGGACAGAGCCGGAAGAGATGCCACAGCCAGCATAAGCCGCCGTGGAAAGCACGGCCATGGAACTGGCCGCGATGAAAGTACGCATAAACATTTATTCACTCCCTAGTTTGAGTTGGATGTTATTGAC
>WTJS01000067.1:8905-17385 GCA_011524735.1 Alphaproteobacteria bacterium | reverse complement strand
GTGCGGAAGCTTAATATGCTCAACAAAGCCGGTTGCCTGTATATTATCGCAATGCGCCAGAACGAATTCCTCATCCTGTGCTGGCGCGCCAATATAGTCTTCACCGAGTTCCCGCCATCGCAGCGACCGATCGACAAGGGCCATGGCAATAGATTTTCGTTCCTGCTGGCCAAACACCAGCCCATAACCGCGGGTGAATTGCGGCGGCTGGGTCTTTGATCCCTGAAACTGGTTTACCGTTTCACATTCAGTCAGCTCAATCTCGCCGATCGTGATGGAGAACCCAAGCTCGGGAATATCCATTTCAACCTCAACCATCCCAAACCGAAGTTCGCCAACAAAAGCATGGGTGCGGCCATATCCGCGCTGTGTTGAATATCCAAGACCAAGAACAAAGCCTTCATCTCCGCGCGCAAGTGCCTGCAGTCTGAGCGATCTGCTTGCTGGAAAGGTCAGAGGCTGGCGCGTCAGATCGGGAATGTCCTCCTCCTCAGCACGGCTGATCGGTTCTGACTGCATCAGACCGTCCTGATTCAGCAAGCCCAGAACATGCGGCTTAGGATCCTCATCCGCCGCGCTTTGCTCTGCCTGTTCAGGCGTTCCCGTCTCGGCAAGGTCAAAATCCAGCAGCCGATGGGTGTAGTCGAAGGTCGGACCGAGAAGCTGGCCCCCGGGGATGTCCTTGAATGTTGCCGAGATGCGGCGGGCACAGCGCATTGCGCCGGTATTCATCGGACGCGTTCCGCCAAAGCGTGGCAATGTCGTACGGAAAGCCCGCACCAGAAAAATGGCTTCAATGACATCGCCCCGCGCCTGTTTCAGCGCAAGGGCTGCAAGCGTGGGGTCATAAAGTGAGCCTTCCGCCATGATGCGGGCGACCGTCAGGCTAAGCTGTTCGGTAATCTGGTCGAGCCCGACCTCATCTACCAACGTGTCACCACGGCGGATTTCAGCAAGCCAGCGATGTGCATTATCAATAGCCTTCTCGCCTCCCTTGACCGCAACATACATGGCGTTAACCCTCCTGGTCCGCGCGGCGCGTGCTTCGCGGCACCGCCGCCAACGCACTCCCCGCTGTCAGGATCATGTCGATGCCAAGTGGATAACGTGCCTCGTTGAAATCAAGAAAGCCGGGGTCAGGGAGATTGAGTTCAGCAACATGCTCAATCCCCGGCCCCCGCATCACCACACCATGCGTGGACAAGGCATCACATTCGGCGATCAGAGTGACTGACAGATCGGGAAATTCAGCGCTACCGATCCGGTAATCTGCCAGCGGTATCAAATCATCCCAGCGTCCTACAGCGAAGACAGCCTGATCTCGCCCAACAAACCTGGCACCTGTATGGAAAGCCAACCATTGACGCACTGCAGCACAGTCATGAGCCCCGGCAAGATGCAAGGGTGTTTCATGATCTGCCAATGTCAACAGGACAGCGCCAGCCGCGGCGGACAGCGGCTTGGGCGGCAAAATTCCGGACCCGGCCCCGACCACTGTCTCTATGACACCGGGGCGCGCCATGGCGTTCAAAGTGGCTCTGAAAATGGCTGCCGATTCCGTGGCCGCATTGGTGAAACCACCCTCTAGACCGGTGTCGCTCATCAGTCCTCACCTCGTGCCATGGTGAAAAAATCAACTTTGGTCGCAGCAGCCTTCGCCGCCCGCGCAGCGTGACGGCCTTCACGCGCCTCGCGCAGCGGCGCCAAAACAGCAGCCTCCAGCTGATTGGCGTGGTCTCCCTGCATCAACGCATCCACCAGAGCGATCGTTGTGGCCTGCGTCTTGCTCCGCCCCTGGCACCAGCCATGCCCGACGCAACCATCATCAAGTCGCAGGCTGGCGCGTGTTACCGTCATCTCGCCAAGATTGAACGCATCCCCGGTGCTGCCGGCGCGGCCACGCACCATGACGGCGCCAATTTCAGGCTGGCGCAGCATCCTATGGGCTGGAGCAAGCCCCGTTGCTGACCACAGAACAGCAAGCTGATCAGCGTCGGCCGTTGCAAGGAGGCTGAGCCATTCCTGTCTGGCAGCATTGGGTGGCGTTTCACCATCGCCCTGCGCGTTCTGATCCACCTTCTTGTTTGGCCCTGATTGCCCCGCTTCTGTCTGCATATATCTATTCACTACCTGTTTGCTTAAAACTAGACAAATATACAAATTTGTATATAAATCATTATTTATCAGACGCTTGAACAGTGTCATCAATATTGGCTCATGGCAAGAGAACGGGATTAGCTATGGCATTTCGTTGGCAGGAAATTGCCGCAACAATCCGCCAGGCCATCGCAAGCGGCGAGTATCCTCGCGGTAGCCGCCTTCCAACCGAAGCAGCCTTTGCCAGCAGCTTTGGAGCCAACCGACATACGGTCAGGCGAGCCATTGCCCTGTTACGAGAGGAAGGGCTGGTGACCCCGCGACAGGGGTCCGGCGTTTTTGTAAGCGGCCAGCCACGCGCCTATCGCCTCCGCAACCGCACACGGTTTTCGCAGACTCTTGAGAGACAGGGGGAGGATCTCGAGATGATTGTGCTTGGCACCGAGCACCGTCAGGCCAGCAAGAACGAGCATCAGCAGTTTGAGATTGACACAGTCCGCCCGCTAACTGTTCATGCGGCGCTGGGCATCCGGCTACTGGACGGTCAACCCGTCAGCCTGTTCCGCAGCCTTATCCCAAGCAGACTGGCTCCTGATTTTTCATCTGCACTGAAACAATATGGATCCATTACAAGGGCTCTGGAGTCGTGCGGCATTGACGACTACACACGCAAGTCAACGAGCCTGACGGCCGTTGCCGCAGATGCCACACAAGCTGGTCACCTTCACTGCCAGCGCGGCGACCCTCTGCTTCGCAGCGACTCCGTCAACATCATCGCTGACGGGACAGTTATTGAAGTTGGCACCACCTGGTTTCGTGGCGACAGCATTCGGCTTGTCATTGACTGACAAGCTTGGATTGGCGCACTCTCTGCGGCGTTGCCTATGTCATGTTGTTAGCCAGTAGATTATCCGCACCATGCTTAAATTTGTTGAAACAACACCTGAGGAAAAAGGGTTTGCCCGCCTCTGGGATCGCCATGTGGCCCCCGATCTGGAAACATATGGCCGCGCCTACTGGCGTGCCGTCTGGATCATGTCCGTTTCATGGATTTCCCTGACCATTGCTTTTTTCGTCAGCTTTGGCGTGATTAAGGGGCTGATGCCGGCAGAAGATGACAATTATGCCATCAACCTCGTCATTCTGGCCTCATTCGCCCTGTGCTGCGGCATTGGGTACCTTGCTTATCTACCCTACAAAAAGCTGGCGGATGAATCAGCCCATCGTCTTGGGCAGGCGATGAACACCCATTTTCAGGATCAGTTCAAACCGCTGGACGCCTATAATGACCTGAAAGAAACGGCTGATTTTCTGGCGGATGAAGGTCTGGTCCATTATGGCAGTGCAGAGCTCGGCGCCGCCTTTCAGTGCCTTGAAGGTGGACGTCTTTTTCGCTTCTTTAATTGCACCTACACATCTGGCACTGGCAACAGGCGTACAGTTGCCCCCTATCTGATCCTGCATCTGAAGCTGGATCACACCATCCCAGCCAGAGTGAAAATCAAGACTGACCGCGGACGGTTCGGCAATTTCTTCATCCGCCTGTTCAGTCGCCGGCGAAATGTCAGGCTGTCCAACCGCGCCTTTGAAAAACAGTTCGAAGTCTATAGCGATGATGCGGGCTTGACCCATGAGTTGCTCAGCGAGACCGTGCAACAATGTTTTGTCGACATGCAGAAATATTTTTCGCAGGGACGGTCATTCCTGCAGGGCGCATGCGAGGTTACCTGCATGATGGAAGGGGATGAGATGATCATCTGCCTCAGCGGACTGGATGATGTTGCCGGTCACAAGATGGCTGGTGGGTCACCCCGCAAGGTTCTAAAAGCTGCACATACCGGCATCAAGAGGCTGTCTCAGATTCCGCTTGTGGTGAAAAACCTTCAGGACGCCATGCCCCAGATCCGGCGGTGACTTTGCGACCCTCTGTCGTAGAGTGACCCAATGTCGGTCATGAGGATTGACGTGAATTTCATCAGAAAGATGGTGGGCCCGGCAGGACTCGAACCTGCAACAACGCGGTTATGAGCCGCGGGTTCTAACCAATTGAACTACAGGCCCCCATGGGAATGCCCGGCTGCCGGAGTGCGGCCGGACAGATGACTGACATCGATCTTTTATCAGCTTTCGAGGAAGCTGCGAAGCTTGCGCGAACGAGACGGATGTTTCAGCTTTCGAAGCGCCTTGGCTTCAATCTGACGAATCCGTTCACGTGTCACGCTAAACTGCTGACCAACTTCCTCAAGCGTATGGTCAGTATTCATGCCAATACCAAAGCGCATGCGCAACACACGTTCTTCACGGGCAGTCAGGCTGGCCAGAACGCGTGTTGTTGTCTCACGAAGGTTCGCATGGATGGCCGCATCCAGAGGTTGAACGGCATTCTTGTCTTCGATGAAGTCGCCCAGATGGCTGTCTTCTTCATCACCAACCGGTGTTTCAAGGCTGATTGGCTCCTTGGCGATTTTTAGAACCTTGCGCACCTTGTCGATTGGCATGGACAGTTTTTCAGCAAGTTCCTCTGGCGTTGGTTCGCGTCCGATTTCATGCAGCATCTGACGCGATGTGCGAACAAGTTTGTTGATCGTTTCGATCATATGCACGGGAATCCGAATGGTACGAGCCTGGTCAGCAATGGACCGGGTGATCGCCTGACGGATCCACCAGGTGGCATAGGTCGAAAATTTGTAACCACGCCGGTATTCGAACTTATCCACCGCCTTCATCAAACCAATGTTGCCTTCCTGGATCAGGTCCAGGAACTGCAGGCCGCGGTTGGTGTATTTCTTGGCGATCGAAATCACCAGACGCAAGTTGGCTTCGACCATTTCCTTCTTGGCCCGGGCGCTTTCCCGCTGCCCACGCTGAATGGTCTGAATGATGAACCGGAATTCCTGAACCGAAAGCCCGACATCATCCACCACAAGCCGAATCTTATTTTGAATTTCTTCCAGCTCATCGCCATGCTGATCCGTCAGCTTGCGCCAGGCGTTCGTCTTGAAGTCGGCTCCAGGCCAGCCTTCAATACACTCACGATTGTTCCATGCCTGAAGAAGCTGGTCACGGCTGACGCCTGCGCCAGTGGCAAGACGCATCAACCGTCCTTCGATATTCGTAACATGTTTATTGAGGGTGAACAGCTGGTCGGACAGTGCCTCGATCCTGTTCGGATTGAAGGTCACACCTTCCATCAGCTCCACAAGCTTGATCTTCAGCTCAAGATGCGACGCCTCGCTCCGTGGCGAAAGCTGCTCGTCCTCAGCCATCTTGGCGAGGCGCTTGTCCTGCGAGCGGGTGAATTGTTTGAACAGCTTGGCGATATCATCAAACAGATCCATCATCTGGTCGCGAATGGCATCTTCCATCGCCGCCAGCGACATGTTCAGATCGTCACCTTCGTCGCCCGTGTTGGAGTCACGGGTAGAGGTGTCGGTATCGGCATCGCCGTCCTTGCCCTCTTCATCGTCCTCGTCTTCGTCTTCAGCCTCCTGCTCAGGCTCTGCTTCATCTTCTTCCAGATCAGCATCGTCAATATCACCATCGAGCCGTTCCAGCATTTCGCCATCAACTGGCGCACCATTGAGCTTGGCGTAAGTGGTTTCGAGATCGATGATGTCACGCAGCGGCACAACACCGTCGGCAATCTGGTCGCGCCAGTGTAGCAATGCGCGAATGGTCAGGGGTGACTCACAAATGCCCCCGATCATCAGCTCGCGGCCAGCTTCGATACGTTTGGCAATAGCAATTTCACCTTCGCGCGACAGAAGCTCTACACTGCCCATCTCGCGAAGATACATACGGACAGGATCATCGGTTCCGGATACATCGCTGTCAGACACATTACCGGCCGCGCGGCCTTCGCCTTCTTCGCCGCTCTCTTCGCCACTATCGTTGTCTGCAGCCTCTACAACCGAGATTCCCATCTCGCTGAGGCCTGACATGAAGTCGTCAATCTGCTCGGAGGTGAAGTCTTCCGCAGGAAGAGCTGCATTCAGTTCGTCATGGGTGACATAACCGCGCTCCTTACCAAGCCGCATAAGCGTCTTGAGCGTCTGCTGCGCGGTGTCTGTATCCGGGGCTGCGCCGTCACCGTCCTGTGGCTGGAGCTCTGCTTCGGTCTGCTGATTTGCCTTAGCTGCCATGAAATTCGTCTGCTTTCCTTGTGGTGTGCCTCTAATGGGGGCCCATCGCTGATGTCAGATCAGTTTGTCAGAATTGCCTTATCAGGGTCACCGATGACCGGCGCCATGTGTCGAGAAAAGCCCAGATGAACCGCTGACCAGCTGCAGAAGTTCGGCCAGATGACGGCTTGCTTCGTCAGTTGTCAGGGCAACCGGATCGAACGGTAGACGTGCCCTCATCTCATCCCCCTCGAGTACGTCCATAGAATCCGTCAAATTCAACCCATCTAGATGATGCCTAAGGGCCGTCGCGTCAAGATCTGGATCACGTATTAGGGTGTCAATTGCCGCTTTTTTCACGCGTTCAAGCCCCTGATCCCCGGAATCGATGCTCAACAGGGTCTCATATAGATCCGGAACCAAGGATGGATGTGCCAGAATCAGGGCACAGATGGCGCGATGCCGGTGAATCGCACCTGCTGCCGGACGGCGCAAACGTGGCCTTGGCATGCCTCCCTGACGAGCCAGACCTCGGCCGGCTGCGCGCATGGCGGCGATTCGCGCTTCAATTTCATCGGCAAAGGCACTTCTGACCTGATTGTGCCCGATGGCACGCACCTGACCACGCACCGCCTGCCAAAATTCTGCGCGTTGCTCAGGCTGGCGCAAATCATGCTGTGCTGCCAGACTTTCCCAAAGTGAGTCGATCAGAGACCGGGCTGTCGACAGAATTTTTAAAAATCCCTCTGCCCCTTCACTTCGCAGCAGATCGTCCGGATCCTGACCTTCGGGAAGAAGGGCAAGGCGAGCTGAACGCCCAGGCTGCAGAACAGGCAACAAACGCTCCAGCGCCCGAAGCTGAGCACGCTGACCAGCAGCATCGCCGTCAAAACAAAGAACAGGCTCGTCATGAAGTTTCCATAGATGGGCAATCTGTTCTTCAGTGAGAGCCGTCCCCAATGGCGCGACAGCCGTGGCAACGCCACTCTGCTGGATTGCTATCACGTCCATATAGCCTTCAGCGACCACAAGTGGCAGCTTACGGCGTAAGCCTTCGCGGGCCTGCACCCACCCATATAGAACATTTTTCTTGGAAAAGGTCGGCCCTTCACCTGAATTCAGATATTTTGGCTGCGCGTCCCCAAGAGCCCGCGCACCAAACGCAATAACCCGACCCTGACGATCTTCGATCGGGAACATCACCCGATCACGAAAATAGTCAAACAGCTGGCCGTCACGCTCGCTGCGCCGGATCACACCGGCAGCCAGCATATCATCATCGCTGAACCCACGGGCCGACAGGGCCGCGCGCAGGCCAGCACGCGGGGCATATCCGAGTCTGTAGGTCGCAACTGTTCCTTCTCCCAGACCCCTCCCAGCAATATACCGTGCCGCACCTGCACCATCGTCACGCTGAAGTGCTGCCTGAAAAAAGCGTGCTGTTTCTTCAAGAATATCCAGCGCTGCCTTGCGCTGACGCGTTCTTTGCGGATCTTCAGGCGCGCTTCTCGGGACAGTAAGGCCGGCCATGCCTGCCAGCCGTTCAACCGCTTCCATGAAATCCAGACCATCTGTCTCGCGGAGAAAAGAGATGGCATCCCCATGTGCCCCACAGCCGAAGCAATGGTAGAATCCCTGATCGTCAACAACGGAAAATGACGGCGTCTTTTCGGAATGGAAAGGGCACAGTCCGCTGTAACGGCGCCCCTTGCGGGTCAATTTGACCCGCTTACCAATCAGATCTGAAAGCGGCACTCGCTGTCGTAGGTCTTCAAGAAATTCTGGTGGAACAGACATCAGGTTTTCCGAACTGTCGGTTCGTATTCGAACCATGCTGACACGCTAGGTGGATGATGCCGTGCCCGCTCATAGATGTCGACAGTTACAATCCACCCATAAACACAATGTCAGGTGCGGTCATGGCAGGCTTCAGTTCTTTGCCATCAGTGCGGCCTTAACCGCCGCGCTGGCAGCCGAGAAATCCATCTGCCCGGCATGTGCTGATTTCAGATGTGCCATAACCTGGCCCATGTCCTTGATCGACGAAGCGCCAGAAGCCTCAATCGCAGCAGCGATGGCCGCTTCAGTTTCTGCAGCATCAAGCTGAGCAGGCAAAAACCGAGAAATGATGACATTTTCGGCTTCTTCCGACTCGGCGAGTTCCGGCCGGCCACCGTCACGGTACATTTTTGCCGATTCGTTACGCTGTTTGATCATGGTCTGCAGCATTGACAGGATTTCATCGTCTCCGATTCCATCCTG
>WTJS01000067.1:0-8895 GCA_011524735.1 Alphaproteobacteria bacterium | reverse complement strand
CGTTGCCACGGGCTGCAATATCCCGGTCTTTCAGCGCCGCGCTGATCAGTCGCAACGTTGCAAGAGCCGCTTGATCCTTCGACTTTAGCGCCGTCTTCATTTCCGCAGAAATGTCTTCACGCAGACTTGCCATGATAACGTCACCTCACCGCTTGCCGTCATGTTTTCACCGGTGCGGCCCTAAAACTGGCCCTATCGCGGCTTGACGAACAACGTTGTGTAGAAAGGCCGGGTTTTACCGACACTGAAGCGATTCTGCAAGAGGCTCAGCAAAACCACGACCGCCCTCTTGACCGCATCAGCAGCCTTATGTATCACACGGCAGCCTTGAGGCGCCGAATAAACAGGCCCCGGCAATCCGGACGTCTGGTGGCGGCAGCCGCATCGCCAGACCCGTTTTTGATCACATGCAGCAAGGAATGCAATGGCGCAGAACTCGAACTCTGGCCGGAATGATGCCGCGCCACGCCCTCGTCGGACGACACCGACAGCCGTTCTTGTTCTTAGTGATGGAAGTGTTTTTGAAGGCATCGGATTTGGTGCCACCGCCACCAATGTTGGCGAGGTCTGTTTCAACACTTCCATGACCGGATATCAGGAGATCATGACTGATCCCTCATATGCAGGTCAGATTATCACCTTCACTTTCCCTCACATCGGTAATGTTGGCGCTAACGCCAAAGACCTTGAAACGGTAGAAGCCGCCGCGCTCGGCATGATCACCCGCCAGCTTCCGACAAACCCGGCCAGTTGGCGAAGCGAATCACCGCTTCAGGCATGGCTAGAGGCCAACAATCTTCCAGGCATTGCTGGGATCGACACGCGCGCCTTGACGCGACGCATTCGTGATGCTGGCGCACCGCACGGCGTGCTTTGCCACAATCCGGACGGAGAGTTCGATATTCCGGCACTGACGAAGATGGCTGCAGAGTGGCCAGGTCTTGCCGGCATGGACCTTGCCATTGAAGTGACAGGCGACGCGCCTGCTGGCTGGAACGAAGGAAGCTGGGACTTTATCGCCGCATCACATCTGGACACCACTGCACGCCATAAGGTTGTTGCGATGGATTTTGGCTGTAAGCAGAATATTCTGCGATGTCTGACTGATGCAGGATGCGATGTGACAGTGGTACCTGCCGGCACAGACGCAGACACAATCATGAGCCTGGAACCAGATGGGGTGTTCCTATCAAACGGGCCCGGCGACCCAGCCGCCACAGCCGGTTATGCCGCCAAGCAGATCAGCAAGCTGATCGACGCCGATCTGCCCGTATTTGGTATTTGCATTGGGCACCAGCTGATGGCTCTGGCCATGGGAGCGACCACGCGCAAGATGGACCGCGGCCATCGCGGTGCAAACCATCCTGTTAAGGACCTGGCCACTGGCACGATCGAAATTACCAGCCAGAATCATGGCTTTGTTGTCGACCAAGACACTTTGCCAGACACATTGGAAGTGACACATGTGTCACTGTTTGATGGATCTGTTGAAGGTCTTCGGCACAAGACCAAACCTGCCTTCTGCGTTCAGTATCATCCGGAGTCTTCGCCAGGCCCGCATGATTCACGTTATCTGTTTGACCGCTTCACCGCGCTCATGGACGAGCGGAAAGGGTAATCATGCCACGCCGCGACGACATCAAATCCATTCTCATCATTGGTGCTGGCCCGATTGTCATCGGACAGGCCTGCGAGTTTGATTATTCTGGGGCACAGGCCTGTAAGGCGCTCAAGGCCGAAGGGTACCGTGTCATTCTGGTCAATTCGAATCCGGCCACTATCATGACCGACCCGGGCATGGCGGACGCCACTTATGTCGAGCCCATCACCCCGGCAACAGTGGCGCGCATCATTGAGACAGAGCGTCCAGACGCCCTTCTGCCAACCATGGGTGGACAGACCGCGCTGAACACAGCGTTGGCCCTTGATAAGGACGGCACGCTGGAAAAGTTTGGCGTGGAAATGATTGGTGCACGCCCGGCATCGATCGAAAAGGCTGAAGACCGCGAACTGTTTCGGGTGGCGATGGAAAAAATCGGTCTGCAATGTGCCCGTGCGCGCACTGTTAACAATTTTGAAGACGCCGAAGAAGCCCTTGGCTTTGTTGGTCTACCGGCAATCATCCGGCCATCTTTCACACTTGGTGGCGAAGGCGGTGGCGTTGCCTATAACCGGGCTGAATTTGAAGAGATCGTCCGAAATGGTCTGCGACTGTCACCTGTAAGCGAAGTTCTGGTCGAAGAATCAATCCTTGGCTGGAAAGAATTCGAGATGGAAGTCGTGCGGGACACGGCCGACAACTGCATCATCGTCTGCTCCATTGAAAATATGGACCCGATGGGTGTCCATACGGGCGACTCCATCACAGTGGCACCAGCCCTGACCCTGACCGACAAGGAATATCAGGCGCTTCGCGATGCCTCTCTGGCTGTCCTTCGTGAAATTGGCGTAGATACAGGCGGATCGAATGTTCAGTTTGCCGTCTGCCCGAATACAGGTCGCATCATCATCATTGAGATGAACCCAAGGGTGAGCCGGTCGTCAGCACTGGCATCCAAAGCCACTGGTTTCCCGATTGCCAAGGTCGCGGCCAAACTTGCCGTTGGTTACACGCTGGACGAGCTCGCCAACGACATCACCGGAGTCACACCGGCCAGCTTTGAGCCGACTATCGATTATGTCGTCACCAAGATTCCGCGCTTCACCTTCGAGAAATTCGCTGGATCTGAGGCCAAACTTTCGACCTCCATGAAATCGGTTGGTGAGGCCATGGCGGTGGGTCGCTCTTTTGAAGAGAGCCTGCAAAAAGCCTTGCGGTCAATGGAGACCGGACTGAGCGGCCTTGATGAAGTCGCAATGCCCGAACCCGATGCCAAACTTGGCGGAGACCCGGTACGTGGCTGGCTTGGCGAGTTTGTTCCCTTCCGGATCCTGCGTATCGCCCAGGCTATTCGCAGCGGCATGTCCCTTGCCGAGCTGAACAGCATCACCAGCTGGGATATGTGGTTCCTGGAACGGATTGCAGCCATCATCGATGCAGAGAAAATGGTCGCCGAAAACGGCCTGCCACAGGATGGCGAAACGCTGCAGATGCTGAAATCCATGGGGTTTGCTGATGCCCGGCTTGCCGCGCTTGCTGGCACCAGTGCCGCTGACGTGGCGTCAGCGCGGGCGGCAGCCGGCGTTCATCCAGTATTCAAGCGCATCGATACCTGCGCTGCGGAATTTGCTGCTGAAACGGCCTATATGTATTCGACCTATGAGCCGATGTTGGGCGCTGAATGTGAAGCTGCGCCAGCTGACCGCAAGAAGGTTGTCATCCTTGGTGGCGGACCAAACCGCATTGGTCAGGGAATCGAGTTCGACTATTGCTGCGTCCATGCCTGCTATGCGTTGTCTGAGGCTGGCTATGAGACCATCATGATCAACTGCAACCCGGAAACGGTATCAACCGATTATGACACGTCCGACAGGCTGTATTTTGAGCCGCTGACCGACGAAGATGTGATTGAAGTGATCCGCCGCGAATCCGAAGCAGGTACCATGCATGGCGTGGTTGTCCAGCTTGGTGGCCAAACGCCGCTGAAGATCGCCGCCGCACTGGAAGCTGCCGGCATTCCGATCCTTGGCACCAGCCCAGATGCCATCGATCTCGCCGAAGACCGTGAGCGGTTCCAGCAGCTTGTCGACCGGCTTGAGCTGAAGCAGCCTGAAAACGGTATCGCGCATTCTGCCGAGGAAGCGCGTACGATCGTTGATCGTGTCGGACTGCCCGTTGTCATTCGCCCATCCTATGTTCTGGGCGGGCGCGCCATGGAAGTCGTGCATCAGATCGAGGATCTGGAACGCTATATGCGTGCTGCGGTGGTCGTATCCGGAGACAACCCGGTTCTGATCGATAGCTTCCTGAACAATGCCATTGAGGTAGATGTCGACGCGCTCTGTGACGGCGATGATGTCTATATTGGCGGGATCATGGAGCATATTGAGGAAGCCGGCATTCATTCCGGCGACTCTGCCTGCTCGCTGCCACCCCAGACCCTGTCTGAAAATGTACTGGCTGAAATCCGCCGTCAAACTGACGCGCTTGCGCGCGCGCTCGGCGTGGTTGGCCTGATGAATGTGCAATATGCCATCAAGGATGAGGTGATCTACCTTCTGGAGGTCAATCCGCGGGGCAGCCGCACAGTGCCGTTTGTCGCCAAGGCAACCGGTGTGCCGCTTGCCAAGATTGCCGCCCGTGTCATGGCCGGGGAAAAGCTTGCCAGCTTCAACCTGTCTGACATCACGCTTGATCATGTCGCGGTCAAGGAAGCGGTATTCCCGTTTGCCCGGTTCCCGGGTTCTGACGTTGTACTGGGACCGGAGATGAAATCTACCGGCGAAGTCATGGGCATCGACAGTGATTTCGGCCGTGCTTTTGCCAAAAGCCAGCTTGGTGCCGGCGTCGATCTTCCTCTGTCAGGAACCGTTTTCGTATCGGTGCGCGATGAAGACAAGCCGGCCTTTATCGAAATCTGCCGCACGCTTCATAGCATTGGGTTCAGCATCATAGCCACCGGCGGCACCACAACAGCACTGAATGAAGCCGGGGTCCCCGCAACCCGGGTCAACAAGGTGATGGAAGGCCGTCCACATGCCGTTGACGCCATGCTGTCGGGTGAAATCCAGCTGGTGTTCAACACTGCGATGGGGGCCGGCGCAATGCGGGACTCTTTCTCCTTGCGTCACACCGCATTAACGAACAAAATCCCATACTATACAACGGTATCAGGCAGTCGCGCTGCGGCGCAGGCCATTCTGGCACTGCAGCAAGGTGACCTTGGCGTCCGCACGCTGCAGGGCTTTCTGTCCGACATCGCCAGCTGACCCTGTCTGCCAGACCTTTTCGTCTGGCAGTTTCATCCTATATGTCCTTGGGCGTGTGATGACTGGCCGGCAGGCTCTGTCATGCGCCTGTTATGGCACCGTGGGTGAAGCTATGGCCTGACACTGATGGATCGGCGTCATAAGGCTAAAGGAAACGGATGATCAACAGATCGGCACCAGCTGGATTGGTGCCAGCTGGATTGACGACAGACAAGACGGACGACAAGAGAAATGGAAAAGATACCATTCACCCCACAGGGCCTGGAAACCATCAAGGCTGAACTTGCGCATCTCAAGGGCCATGAACGCCAGGCTGTGATCAATGCCATCGCGGAAGCACGCGAGCATGGGGATCTGTCTGAAAATGCGGAATATCACGCCGCGCGGGAACGCCAGTCATTCATTGAAGGCCGGATTACCGAGCTTGAAGACGTGACCAGCCGTGCTGAAGTCATCGACGCCGCCAAGTTGAGCGGCGAGAAGGTGACCTTTGGCACGTCGGTAGAAGTGGCGGATGAGGATACGGATGAGGAATCGACATACCACATCGTCGGGCCCTATGAGGCCGATATCAACCGCGGCCTTGTCTCGACCTCATCGCCCATTGCCCGTGGTCTGATTGGCAAGAGTGTCGGGGAATCCGCCGAGGTCCACACCCCGGGCGGCGTCAAAAGCTACGAGATTCTCTCCATCGAACTGTTCGATATGAGCAAGGTTTAGGCTGACGGAAGGCCTGCGAACGCTAGCCCTCATCCCCGTCAACACCATCAATGGGGACGCCAGGCATGTTCTTGGCCGAACGGATGGAGAGTGCCGTCTTCACATGGCTGACATTGGGCGCCGGGGTCAGCTTGCTGGTGAGGAATTTCTGAAAATCATCCCAGTCATGGGCGACAATCTTCAGCAGGAAATCGGTCTCGCCCATCAGCATGTGGCATTCACGAACCTGAGGCCAGGCACGCACCATATCTTCAAATTCCTGAAGATCTGTCTCGGCCTGGCTGGTCAGCCCGACAAAGGCGAATACATTCACCGAATAGCCAAGCGATTCCGCATCCAGTTCGGCGTGATATCCGCGGATGATACCGCTTTCCTCAAGGACCCGAACACGGCGCAGACAGGGCGGCGCTGAAATGCCGGCGCGCTTGGCAAGATCGACGTTCGTCATGCGTCCGTCATCTTGCAGATCACTGAGGATCTGGCGATCGACATTATCTAGTTTCAGCTTTCCGGCCATGTTCTTTGACTATCCGCAGACGGTGAAAATCGGGTAATAATCTTTCTTCTATCATCTGAAGATAGGGTTGGCGTCATGACTGCGCAAGAAAATTGCGAAAGAATATTGCGCATTTCTATCGTAATTTTTACGAATCTGCGCCACCCTTTGATTTCGGCAGTCCAGTCCCGCTCCGGCGCTGAATTGTCACTTTTTTGCGCGGCAGGAGACAGGTCATGCCACCCCCTTCTGGACCAATCCCTTCTGGACCAGCCCCATTGATCTGGGTTGTCAGCGACGGCACAGCTGGGATGCGCCTTCAGGCAGTTGCGCTTGCCGAAGCACTGCTGCGCCACCGACCGGGCTGGTCGCTGGATGAGTTCATCATTCAACCCCATCCCGTGATCCGGGCAATGCCTCGGTTTGGTGCCCTGTTCCCCAATCTGCCTCTCTATGCAGCGGCCAAGCTTGGCGGCGTTAGAACCGCAACTGGCAACATTGAAAAACGCCCGCATGCGGGGCGCTATCCCGATATGCTGATCACCTGTGGGCGACGGATGGCCGGTTATGCGCTGGCCATGCGCGGTCGTGCCGCCAAGAATGGTCACACTACCCAGATCATCCATCTGCAGGACCCGAAACTTTCGCCCCGGCTCTTTGATGCGCTGATTGTTCCACAGCATGACCGCGCCCGCGGCGATAATGTGTTGGTGACGACGGGGTCACTGAACAGGCTGACCCTGACATCCATTCAGAAGGCGATGATGGACCTTCCCTCACGCTGGCTGGGCGCGGCCAAGCGCACTTCCGTCACCGTGATGCTTGGCGGGGACAATCGGCGATATACCATAACAGCAGAGATGGTTGACGGCATGGCGAACCGCCTGGCCAGCCTGGCCCGTACGAGCGGTGCGCAGCTCCTGGTTGTGGCGTCTCGCCGGACGCCAGATGGTCTGATCGAGCGCTTGGCAAGCCAGCTTCCTCCTGATCAGGTGATGCTGCCAAAGCCGGACGAACCCAATGTCTATCCGGGCGTCCTTGGACTCGGTCAGGCAGTGATTGTCAGTTCGGATTCGGTGAATATGGCATCAGAGGCTGCCATTACCGGCAAGCCGGTAATGATCGCGCCCTGGCAGGATGCCAACAGCACAAACCCATCCGGCGAGCGCGGACGGATCCGGGCCTTTCATGACCATATGCGGGCAGCAGGCCATACCGCCCCCTTGGGCGAGACAATCCCGAATGGCAGTTTTGAACGCCTTGATGAAATGGACGGTCTGACCGAACGGCTGCTGGAGCTTTTGGGGCGTTAAGTCATCAGCCGCGGCAATCCCCTAATAATAGAGCTCGCGCGGATCATTGATCGGCAGCTTGGCATACATGCCTTCCACCTGATCGCGATAGCCATTGAACAGCAGCGTTGGCACGCGTTCATCCGTGCCAAGAAGCCGTTCCGTGGCCTGCGACCAGCGCGGGTGCGGTATGTTCGGGTTCACATTCGCCCAGAACCCATATTCCTTGGGGGCCAACTCTTCCCAGAAGGAGACCGGCCGTTCATCGGTGAAGGTGAAGCGGGCAATCGATTTGATCGATTTGAAGCCATATTTCCATGGCGTGACCAGCCGGATCGGCGCGCCATTCTGATTTGGCAGCGCCTTGCCATAGAGGCCGGTGGCAAGGAAGGTCAGCTCGTTCTGCACCTCTTCAATGGTCAGCGCCTCAACATAGGGCCATGGGTACCATCCCTGCCGCTGACCCGGGGCGACCTTCTTATCCAGGAAGGTTTCCATACGCAGATATTTCGCCCCCGCCTTTGGCTTGGCAACTTTCAGAAGGTTGGCCAGCGGTACGCCCGACCATGGCACTGCCATGGCCCATGCCTCAACACAGCGGTGGCGATACAGCCGTTCCTCAAACCCGCCCATGGCCTTGACCAGATCCTCGGCATCCAGCGTCATTTCCTCTTCGACCATGCCGTCGATGGTGACCGCCCAGGGGTCTGCCACCATCTTGCGGGTCTTGCGCCAGATATTCTTAGACGATCCGAATTCATAGAAATTGGTGTAGGTGGTTGCCTCTTCCTCATCCGTCAGAGCGCGATCCAGTGTGTAGGCACCATTCTGCGGAAAGGGATACCCGCCAATGGCCGCCAGCGCGCTTCCCGCCATCAGATTCGATGCCGCCAGGCCAAGTCCGGCAAATCCGGCGGCGCGAAGCCATTCGCGGCGATTCATGAAAACATCTTCAGAGGTCGCGGCGGATTCGGGCAGCTCCCAGCTGCGGCGGGACTTGATCAACATGGTCATCTCTCCTTCGGGCGGTTCCGGCAATCAGGCATGACAGCCAGATTTGGGGACATAGGCAGATATGGCGTGTGCGCCGTTTAGTACAAGCGTCATATCCCCATCACATTATGGCAGCAGTGCGGCAGTGCTGTGACAGATCAGGGCCACAGGACAGATCAGACGGCAGGTCAGAACGCAGCCAGGCTTCACATTATTGTGAAGACGCAGCCTTATCGATAGGCCACTCGTACCATTAGCTGGTCACATCAGGTCAGCGAGGCTACCACATTGGCGATGCGGCCAAGCGCCGTATCCAGCGCATCATCAGCCGCAGCAAAGCTGAGCCGGAAGGCCGGCGACAGGCCAAAGGCCACCCCTGGCACAATCGCAACATCACCAAGTTCCAGCAGCGCGGTGGCAAAATCGCTGTCCGTCTTGATGACCTTCCCATCCGGGCGGGCGCGTCCGATCAGGCCGGAAATATCGGCAAAGGCATAAAAGGCGCCGTCAGGGGCCGGACAAGTC
>WTJS01000119.1 GCA_011524735.1 Alphaproteobacteria bacterium | reverse complement strand
GCACGGATTTCCTCAATTTGGCTCATAATGTCGCACCTTACATTATTATTCTGAAATTTAGAATTATATTTTCCCTCATGGCTCCTTTTTGCTGAGATCCGCAATAATTAGGTAATATCGAGCCATGGGGGACCTCCCCCCTCCCATGGCTCTTCCCTATGCCTGTTGACGACTCGACCAAAATGGGCGAAAGGCTGGGTTATGAGTGGTTTAAAGCGCAGCATCCTCCGCATCGACGCAAGCATGCGTCGCCAAAAATCTGTCAGCCGTATGCTGGCGGATGAGATGGTCGCTGCGCTTGGCGCCCGCAAGTCCGCCGTCAATATCACAACCCGCGATCTTGCCGCCGGCATCGGTATCGTCAATGCCGCGTGGATTGAAGCCGAGCGCACCGAAGAGGAAACCCGTACGCCTGATCAGCGCGCGCTGCTGTCACAGTCAGACGCGCTCGTTGCCGAACTGCAGGCTGCGGACGAAATCGTGATAGCGACTCCCATCTACAACTTCAGCGTGCCTGCAGCCCTGAAGGCATGGATCGATCTGATCTGCCGCGACAACATCACATTCGTTTACGAAAATGACGTCCCACGGGGACTTCTGGCAAACAAGCAGGCCACGGTGATTATCACGTCAGGCGGCACCGTCGCTGGCAACGACATCGACTTTGCCAGCGGATACATTCGGCATATTCTGGAATTCATCGGAATTCACGACGTTACGATTATTGACGTAACCGGCCTTGCCAAAGACCGCCGTGGCGTCATTGAGAGGGCGCGCAAAGACATCAGCGCAATCGCCGCGAAACGGCTTGATACAGCGCGCAATCTCTCAGTCGCAGAATAATCGCCTCTTGGCCCTCACCATTTTGGCTGAACCAAGGATACGCATCGCCGCCGCCTAGCGGTCTGCATCGAATGAAGGCAGCCCGTCGCCCGCAGAGCGCATCCAGCCTTGTAGCACAGCAATCGAATGTTCAGAGTTCACACCTGACTCAGGATCAATCACAAGCGGGCCAGGTCGATAGCCACGGCTGTTAAGGCCCCGCTGGACTGACTCAACCAAGCAGATATCCTCTTCAACCGTTGTTTCGCGGTCTTGACGGGCAAGTTGGCGAACAGTTTCCGATTCTGCACCATCAAGGCTGTACCAGCCACGCCAGACAACCACATGATTGGCGTCAATTGCACGCCAGTGATACGTGTTGAGCATATTCCCGGGATATACCTGGAACGAGAACATCGGCCATAGGAACCATGAGGAATAGTCCCCGGCATGCTCATTCGCCTCAAGATCAATTGGATAACTCATCTGATCAAGATTCTGGCATTCCGTTGTGTGGCGAAGGCAAAAGCCCTGTGGCTGAATATCATATGTTTCCGGGCGTACGATACCGGTCGCAAAGGTCTTGTGGTTAAGGGTGCAGTGATAGCATTCCGAATAATTTTCAACCGACACCTTCCAGTTGCAGGATTCAGGAATTTCAACCCATTCCAGCGGGCGGAGGCGGTCAATCAGCGGCACATGCGCCCTCAGCTGCTGGCGAACATCTGGGAACCATTCATCCATTGGCCGCGCGTTCGGGTCTAGATTGACAAACAGGAAGCCGCAGAAATTCTCGGTGGGCACCCTCGTGAGACAGATTTCAGAACGATCAAATCCAGGGACAGCCTTAATGTTTGGCCCAGCGCGGAGTTGGCCAGACAGCTCATAGGTCCATGCATGATAGGGGCAGGCAATCAGCTTTGAATGTCCACTTCCGCTGACAAGCTGATGCGCACGATGCTGACAGACATTGTAGAATGTGTTGATGCTGCCATCTCGATCCATGACACAAAACAGCGACTCGCCCGCCATTTCAAACGTGAAGTAATCACCAGGCTTCTGAAGTTGAGAGGCATGTCCAGCAAACTGCCAGCTTGATGCCAGCAGGCCATTCGACTCAACAGCAAAGATTTCAGGATCTGTGTAGTAACGTGCATCAAGTGATTTCAGCGGTGTCATTTCGCCAGCCATCGCAGTCAGTCCTCGTTTGCGTTGCCCTTCAGGTTATCCGTCAATTTACCGCACAGATATGTGCACACCAGCATGCGCGACGGCCTTGGTATTTCCCCTTACAGCAACCCGCATGCTGTTCGAAACAAAAAAATATAGCGAGGTCTAAAATGACAAAGATCTGGTCGCACTTGGTCATTTTAGCCCGCATAGCGCATGCGATGCGTTGAGTTATTCAACGAAGTCAGAGCGGCTTTTTCCACACTTCAGTCAAAAAAGTACGAATCATGTCAGACAAATCATTCCCAACCACGGCGCGCGTTGTCATTGTCGGCGGCGGTGTCATGGGTTGCGGCCTTGCTTACCATCTAGCTCATGAAGGATGGTCGGATGTTGTCCTTCTGGAAAAGGCCGAGCTTACGTCGGGCTCAACCTGGCATGCTGCCGGCCAGATCACACATTCGACTTCGAGCTACGGGCTGGGCAAATGTGTCGACTACAATATCGGTTTGTATAGTGGCGGTCTGGAAGCTGAGACTGGAGTGTCGGTTACCTGGCATGGGTGCGGGTCCTTCAGACTTGCTTACACCGACGATGAAATGGATTGGCTGCGCCACACCATGAGCGTTGGCCGCGCCCTTGGTTTCCCTATCGAGCTTGTCGGACCAGAAGACATCCGAAAGCACCATCCATTCTATAATCTGGAGGGCGTGCAAGGCGCACTCTACACGCCAGAAGATGGCCATGCCGACCCGTCAGGCGTTACGCAGGCACTGGCAGCTGGCGCGCGGGCCAAAGGCGCAAGGATTATCCGACGTTGCCGCGCCACAAACATCACTGCCATGGAAAATGGTGAATGGCTGGTCGAAACCGAGCAGGGTTCAATCCGCTGTGAGCATGTAGTTAATGCTGGTGGGACCTATGCCCGGCAAATGGGGGAATGGAGTGGGCTGCAGCTTCCAATGACCTCCATGACACATCATTATTTCGTCACTGACACAGTTCCGGAATTTGCCGAATATGATGACCTTCCGGTCATTCGCGATGACAAGCTTGTCTCCGGCTATATCCGTATGGAACAGAAATCAGGTTTGATCGGAATCTATGAGAAAGAGAACCCGAACACCGTCTGGGAAGACCACTGCCCGTGGGAAGCCGAGAATGAACTGTTTGAACCAGACTATGACCGGGTCATGCCATGGCTGGAAAACGCGCTGGACCGCATGCCAATTTTTGCTGAGCTTGGCATCAAACGCGAAGTTCATGGTGCCATTTCACATCCACCAGACGGCAACCCTCTAATCGGGCCAGCGCCGGGCGTGAAAAACTACTGGTGCTGCTGTGGCACACAAATTGGCATTGGCTGGGGCCCGGGTCTGACGCGCGAACTCGCTCGGTGGATGGTGCATGGTTCAGCAGATATCTCGATGCGGGAATTCGACCCTCGCCGCTTTGGCAGCTATGCCACCAAGGACTGGCAGGTAATCAAGGCCAAAGAAGACTACTGCCTGCGCCACGAAATCCCATTCCCACATTTCAACCGTCTTGCTGGCCGTCCGGTGAAGCCTGGGCCGCTGCATGACCGGTTGAAAGAGGCTGGCGCGGTTCATGAGGAAGTTTACGGTCATGAACGCCCCCGCTGGTTCGCCCGCGACGGCGTAGCACAGGAAGACCATTACTCTTTCCGCCGGAATGTGGTCCATGACATTGTCGGAGCTGAGGTTGCAGCAGTCCGCAATGGCGTTGGTATCATGGACATTACCGCCTTTACCAAAATAGAGGTTGCTGGACCTGACGCTGAGGCCATGCTGCAGCCGCTGATCGCTAACCGGCTTCCCCGCAAAACTGGCGGCATTGTGCTGACCCACCTTCTCAATCACCGTGGGCGCATAGAAGTTGAGGTCACCGTCATCAGACTTGCCGACGATCGCTTCTATCTGGTCTGTGCAGCATTTTTCGAGCAGCGCCTGATCGACCATCTAAATCATGAAGGCAAGTCAGGTGACTTTGAGATCATCAACCGGTCAACAAACTGGTCTGCGCTAGCGCTGCAGGGACCAAAGTCGCGGGACGTGTTGGCCACCACCACAGATGCTGCGCTCGACAATGCAAACTTCCGGTGGCTTTCAGCACAGGAAATCAGTGTCGCAGGCCACAAGCTCTGGGCGCTGCGCCTGTCCTATGCAGGAGAGCTTGGCTGGGAACTCCACGGACCAGCAAACAGCATGCTGGCAGTCTATGACGCCCTTTGGCAGGCGGGCGAGCCACATGGCATCGCGAATTACGGCTCCTTCGCAATGAACGTGATGCGGATGGAAAAAGGCTTTAAAGGCGCTGGTGAACTGACTAACGAGGTGACACTGCCAGAAGCCGATGTCATGCGCTTTGTCAATCTAGAGAAAGGTGACTTCATCGGACGCGACGCAACCGTAAAGTCAGCACAGCAGGCCGAAGCTGGCGAGATGCCATGGATCTGCGCTTATCTTGTCATCGATGCAGATGAAGCGGAGAATGGCCATGGTGGTGAGG
>WTJS01000051.1:1956-4526 GCA_011524735.1 Alphaproteobacteria bacterium | reverse complement strand
CAACCGACTTACCGTTTGATTCCATCTCCAGCTGCTGGGCCCAGGCCGGCACCAACGACAGGCGCTGGTCATAGGGCATGATGCCATGGGTCGGCAGCCCCATAAGATTGCGGTTCCAGACCCGCAGCAGACCAAGAAGCACCGGAATATTGTCCGCCAGCGGCGCATCACGGAAATGGTCATCCATCGCCGCTGCCCCGGCCAGAAGATCGGCAAAGCCGTCTGCGCCAATCCCGATCATGACCGGCAGCCCGACCGCCGACCAGAGTGAATAGCGACCACCAACACCCTGATCGAAGTCAAAGATCCGGTCATCAGCAACGCCCCAGCGCCGCGCCTCGTCCGGCGCCGCCGTCACCGCGGCCATGATGCCCGCTCCGCCAAGCCAATGCCGGGCAAGCGCGGCGTTGCGCATGGTTTCGGCCGTGGTGAATGTCTTTGAGGTGACAATCACCAGCGTGCGTGCCGGATCGCAGGACAGCAGCACATCATGAAGATGGCTGGGGTCAACGTTGGAGACATAATGCACGCGCGGACCATCGGCATGATGCGCCAGCGCGGCACTGACCATCGCCGGCCCAAGATCCGATCCGCCAATGCCGATATTGATGACATCATCCACCGCCCCGTCGCGCATGGAATCGGCAAATTCAGCCAAAGACTGATATTCAGCGCCCTCCACCCGGGGCGCAGCCCGCTGCGCCATATGCACCACAGACCGATCTTCTGACAGATTGATCCGCTCCCCCGCAAACAAAGCTGAAATGCTGCTGGCGAGGCCACGCTCTTCGGCAAGCTGCAGCAGCAGACTGACTGTCTCACCGGTGAGTTTCTGGCGCGACATGTCCACAGTCAGATCGTCAAACTCAAGAACAAGCTGGCTGGCGCGATCGGCATCCATCATCAACTCACCCAGATGTTGCGCGGCAAGAGTGGCAGCGTGAACTGCAAGGGACTGATAGACGGTCGTGGCGGTCAGCACTTCATTATTCCTTCTGGACAATCTGTTTATAGGCAATCTGATTGGGATGCTTGAGGCAAATTCTGACGACATGGCTGGCGGGGCGCTGGTTTTGCGCAAGGCCCGTGCCCATATCTTATATCATATCAGCGGCGACGCGCCAGATACCGGCCGATCCGCACACCTGTACAAAATGGACAGTGATAATGTCGCAAAGTGAATTTTTTGATGTTGTTGTTCTTGGCAGCGGCGTAGCGGGCCTTGCCGCCGCCCGGCGAGCCACTGCAGCCGGACTATCGGTCTGCGTCGTCGATAAGGGACGGCGCATTGGCGGGCGGGTGTCCACCAAACGGGCTGACGGCTTTACCTTCAATCATGGCGCTCAGTTTCTGACGGCCCGGGACCCTGGTTTTATCGAGGATTGCGCCGCCGCAATAGACGCGAGTGCGCTGGCCGACTGGCATGTGGCCGGGCGCGATGCCTTTTGCGGCGCCCCTACCATGCGTGATTTCCCGGCCTTTCTAGGTGAGGGCCTTGATGTCAGACAATCTTTTGAAGTGTCGTCGATCACGCGCGGCGTGGATGCCGGGCCCGCCCTTCATTTCACCACCGCCGATGGGACCAGCGTGGCTGGCCGCCGCGCGGTGATCACCGCCCCAGCCCCGCAGACGGCAAAACTTCTGTCCGAGATCGCACCAGAGCTGGCCACCAGCGCGGCAGCAGCGGAGTATGCCCCCTGCTGGACCGCCATGTATGGCTTTGATGAAACGCAAGTGCCCTCACATGCACAACCCTATCGCGGTGACAGCGGCCCTGTTGGCTGGGCCGTCTGGGAAGCACATCGTCCAACGGGAACAGGTGGTGCGCTGACCGTGCAGGCGGCCCCAGACTGGAGCGCAGAGCATCTGGAGGAAGACGCGCAAAGTGTGGCGGAGGCCATGCTGTCCGCCTATCTGGTGATCGCCGGACTGGCACCGGGCGAGCCACGCTACATAGCGGCGCATCGGTGGCGCTACGCACGGGTGATCCGCCCGGCCCCGGCCGACGCATCACTGGTCAGCCAACAGGGAGACATCGCCATTGCCGGTGACTGGGTCAAAGGGGCACGGGTAGAAGACGCCTTCCTGTCAGGACGCAGCGCCATGGATATGCTTCTGGCGTCAGCCACCTAGGTGGCAACTGACCAGCCGTGGATACCATGTTCGGAGTAACAGCGCTGGAACGCGCGACAGCAAAAAGCCAGACGGGGTTGCGCAGTCAGGGCAATTTACGCGCTTGTCGCGGCAAAATATTACCTGTAATTCCAGAACAGGAATCTCCAAGGTTGGGCACCATGCCCCTAACCAGCCTGCCACCGGGCACAATCAGGTATCCGTGAATGTCCCTTGTCCTTGCGCTGACCATACCCTTTTTTGCGCTGATCTTTCTTGGCATGTTCACGCGCGTGATCGGCTTTCTGGGGCCTGATGACGCGCGCACCCTGTCCAAATTTGCCTTTTTCGTTGCGCTGCCGCCAATGATGTTCACCAAGGTGGCCGCTGGTGACGCCATGGAAATCCTGAATTGGGGCTTCATCTGGCGATACGAGCTTGCGACGATCATCGTCTTC
>WTJS01000051.1:0-1946 GCA_011524735.1 Alphaproteobacteria bacterium | reverse complement strand
TGGCGCCCTGATCGGGAGATCAATGTTCGGCCTGTCGCGGCTGGAAAGCGGTGTATTCGGCCTGAATTCCGGCTATCCGAATTACGGGTATCTCGGTGTCCCGATGGTCATTCTGGCCTTCGGTGATGCGGCTGCTCTACCGATTGCCCTGCTGCTGTTCGCTGACAGTGTGGTCCTGCTGGCGGTGCTGGCCTGCTTTGTCGCTGCGACGGGCGGCGGGCTGTTTCAGACATTTGGGCGAGCCCTTATCACCATGGCAAAGAATCCGCTAGTAATCTCGGTTGTGGCCGGCCTGCTGTTCTCGGCATCGGGACTTAAAATGCCGTCAATGCTGGCCAGCGTTCTGAACCTTCTTGGCAATGCCGCCCCGCCAATCGCGCTGTTTGCGCTGGGCGCAACCGTCTATGGCCAGCCCATCAAAAGCGCCTTTGGCGAGATGGGAGCGATCAGCATTATGCGCCTTCTTGTCCATCCGGCGCTTGTTGCGGTGCTGTTTCTGATGGTACCAGGTCAGGACCCGCTCTGGATCAAGGTTGCAATCCTGTCAGCCTGCCTGCCAGTGGCCGCCAATGTATTCGTACTGTCGGACCATTATGGTGGCTATTCCGGCCGATCAGCCTCGGCCATACTGGTCACCACCGTGCTGGCTAGCCTGACCGTACCGGTGGTGATGTATTATCTGTTCCAGATTTAGTCGAGCGAGCCCCGTTCAGTCACGCGGAAGCGTTGCGTCATAACCCGGAACAGCGGCGCCAAACGCCTGGATCCAAGCGTCAAGCTGCGGGGCATGTTCACGCCAGTCGAGCTGCTTGCGGAAATCCAGATAATCCATGAAACAGGCCAGCCCAATGTCGCCCACATCCGGCATTGCACCACGGTCATAGGTCATCTCACCAAGGCTTTCCAAAGACCTGATGATTTTCTCACGTTGCCATGTCAGCCAGCTTTCCACACTCATCTCCGCAGGACGGAAGCGCTTTTCATAAACGATCAACAGCGCCGCCTCCATCATGCCATCAGCCATGGCGGCGCGGGTCAGCGCGTCAAATCGGGCCTTGCCATCACCAGGGATCACCTTGCCACCACCAGCCTGATGGTCGAGATATTCAACAATCACCCGGCTGTCGAACAAGGTCTGGCCGTCAACAACCAACGCCGGAATCTTCCCCAGCGGATTGACCGTTCTGATTTCATCCGCGGGGTCGGAGGTGATGCTGGCCTTAAGCGTCAGTTTATCGGCAAGACCCAGACAATAGGCGGTGAGCTTAACCTTGCGACCAAAAGGCGATGCTGGCGCGGAATAGAGGATCATGGAACGGCCTTTCGGGACAGCTGGATAGAGAGTGCGCATACGATACTTCTGATGGCCTGGCATCTCAACTCTGCACCACACCAATGGAATTCGACGCCATCTCAAGGGCCTGAGGCGCAACGACAAGATAGTTTCAGGCCAGACAGTTTAAGCCGGACAGTTTCCCGCATGTGACGCTTTTCTGATATTGTGTGCCACAGCAGATGGGCGCATTGTCAGGCGAGATGGTGGTCCGCCTGGCCACTCTCGGCAGCGGAGTTTTCAGTGTCATCATCCACTCATGTCAGACTTGGCATCATCTGTGCGGTGATCGCGTCGATCGCCTTTTCCATCAATGATGTCAGCATCAAATTCATGAGCGGGGCCTATCCCCTTCACGAACTTGTGCTGTTCCGCGCGCTTATTTCGCTGATTTTCATTCTGGCGATTTTCGTGCCGCTGGATGGTGGATATTCGCAGCTTCGCACTTCAAAGCTACATCTGCATCTGGCACGTGGCGTCCTTGTTGTGGGCGCCAACAGCTTTTTTTTTATGTGGTTATCGGTAATGCCGATGGACGACGCTACTGTTTTTTTCTTTGTTGCTTCGGTGATCATAACCATGCTCTCGGTCTTTTTCCTTGTTGTGTCAGTTG
>WTJS01000151.1 GCA_011524735.1 Alphaproteobacteria bacterium | reverse complement strand
GGCCGGGGCTATGATCCATAAGGCTGACAACCTTCACTCGCGGTGTGTCACGAAATCCAGCCAGCTCATCTTCCAGCGTTTCAGAGCAGACCTCTGCCCGCAGATGAAGCAGGTGGCTGATGCGAAGCTGATTACGATCTGCCAGGCTGTTGATTGCATCGGCGGCATCCTGTGCGTAGGGCGCATAACCGCTATGCTTGTCGGAGACAACAGACCCAACGCGCAGCGCATCAAAGACAGTCGTGATGCCTGTACTGGCCAATTCGCCATCATGAGCCAGCACCGCATCGACTGACTGCGCACGCACACCAGGTCGTGGTTTCATATGACGTTCCAGATTGTCTGTATGAAGTTCAATCAGGCCTGGAGACACAAAATCTCCGGCACAGTCGATTGCCCCGGCAGGCACTTCACCACTGTCGGTGATTTCAGTAATCTGACCATCCACGACTGTCATGCATCCAATGGTAACTGTATCCTCACGGATCAGGCGTGCGTTCGCTAACATAAGTTCAGACACGGTCTTTTCTCTCTGCCTTGATGATATTGGGTTATGGGGTCGCCCCGCTAAAGTAACCAGACAATCGCATCGTTACAAATGCAGTCGTACCTGTCACAAAAACATCACCAAAAGCGGGTAGCGTTTTGATGGGCAGAAAAGTGATCATCCGGGGGATCATCATGGCAAGGACATTATTCACGGCGGCTGGCGGCACATTTCGTGGGAACCTTCATGGTCATTCCACCCATTCAGATGGCAGCAGCACATCAGCAGAAGCCGTTCGGCTCTATAAGGATGCCGGATATGAGTTCACCTGCCTGTCTGACCATCTCTGGACAGATCGGCGATACGCATCAGAGACAATGAACGATGCAACCGCCCTTGATCAGGACGATTTCATAACGGTCATCTCAGCTGAACTTCATTGCCTTGGCAAAGCCTATGATCAAGACGGTGTTTGGCACATTGTTGCCAACGGACTGCCAGCCGATTTTAGAGTGGCAAGCAATACCGAAACCGGGCCTGACCTGGTTCGCCGCGCCGTGGATGCCGGCGCCTATGTGACCATCGCACACCCTGAGTGGTATTCGATGACGACCGAAGAGGCTGTCAGCCTGGCGGAAGCTGGCGCCCATGGGGTAGAAGTCTATAACCATTCATGCTTTGTGGGCTCCGCCCGCAGCAGCGGCATCGCCACCGTCGATCAGCTTCTCAATGACGGTTACCGCATGTCGCTGACGGCGACGGATGACTCGCATCAGATTCCGCATGATGCCTTTGGCGGTTGGGTTGAGGTTGCTGCCGCAAGCCTGACATCAGACGCGATTGTCGCGGCCCTTAAGGCTGGGGACTTCTATGCATCTACAGGCCCGGACTTCCTGTCAATTATTCTGGATGATGATCAGCTTCACATTACCACCACCCCGGTCAGCCAGATCATCCTGTCAGCAAAGGGACATTTGGCGTTAAGTGCCGCTGGCGATGGCATGACCGAGGCAAATTTTGATCTTGGCAACCTTGATACGGACTTCTTCCGCCTGACCATCACGGATGCGAACCGCCAGACCGCCTGGTCCAATGCCTATTGGCTTGAGGACTGGAAGCAGCAGTAAGACCCCTTGCGTAAAACAGAACGGTCACCCAGATCATCTGCATGAACACATCACTGTCTGCACCACATCTTTCAAAATTCTTTACTCTGCTTCTCACGCTGGCAACAGTCGTGGGCGGCACGCTGTCGCTATCGGGCGCCGCCAGAGCCGGCGCGCTTGAAGAAGCCCTCAGGGACACAAGTGCCAATGTGATTTTCCTGCGACATACCCTTGCCCCGGGCAATGGCGATCCGGCAAACTTTGACATCGACTCCTGTGACACCCAACGCAATCTCAGCACCAGCGGTCGAGACCAGGCGCGCCGACTTGGCGCCTATTTCCAGAGCCTTGATATTCAGCCTGACACTATCTTGAGCAGTGCATGGTGCCG
This sequence comes from Alphaproteobacteria bacterium, assembly GCA_011524735.1. GTDB lineage: Bacteria > Pseudomonadota > Alphaproteobacteria > Puniceispirillales > Puniceispirillaceae > UBA8309. Next base: position 15,608 of record WTJS01000151.1, on the reverse strand, counting down.
TTGTCAGGATACCGCGATAGAAATGGGGCTTGGACCTCACACCGTTTTTGCAGGCCTTAACTCTTTCTATGACGGGCATGTCGACCGAGAGGAAACTCTTGCCCTCCTTCGCAAAAGATTGGCCGAGATTGAAGAGGACAGCCTGGTGTTGATGGTCACGCATCAGGTCGTCATTACAGCTGTAACGGGAATTTTCCCGCCGAGCGGAGGCGTGGTTGCCTTCAACAGTCGCACTGGCGTGGCCAAGGCTGTAGGTGCCCCCATTCGCCCCTAATTTTCCAGCCAGAACCATCACCTAAATGATTGACCGGGGCGTCAGCTTTGCTAGCGTCTCGCAAGGGCGTTTACATACATCATGAACGCCTGCTGTAGGGGGTTGGCTATGGATGAAATTCGCGAAACCACTGATGGCACAGCCAGAGGCGGCCGCCGACGCAAGGGGCGCAACTCAGATCAGGCGGCCCGGGTAACCCGCAAGGTTGATTATCACAACCTGCGCAACCCCTTCCCGCCGATGAACCTGTATTCGACAGACCAAATCCATGCCATGCATGACACAGCACTGACAGCGCTGGAAACGCTTGGCATGAAGATCCTCCTTCCCGAAGCGCGACAACTGTACAAGGCCGGCGGAGCCCGCATTGACGATGCGGAAGAGATGGTCTGGATCGGGCGCGAAATGGTTGAAGCAGCCTTAAAAACGGCGCCGCGCTCTTTTGCCTGCCGTGCTGGCGCCCGCCATCGCGACCTGCAGATGGAGCCAGGAAGCCTGATTTTTCAGCCAGGGGCTGGTGCACCGCATGCCACTGATCTTGAACGGGGACGGCGCCCCGGCACTGCTGTCGATTTTCGGGAGCTTGTGAAACTGACCCAGCATTTCGATGTGCTGCAGATGGTTCCTCCTTTGGTCGAACCACAGGATGTGCCGATGAATTTGCGGCACTATTTCACCATTGAGTCGCAACTGACCCTGTCTGACAAACTTCCCTTCATCTTCAGCCGTGGCACGCCACAGGTGATGGAAAGCTTTGAGATGATGCGTGACTTTCGCGGGTTGAGCGATGACGCGTTCCTTGCTGAGAGCCATTGCTACACCATCATCAACACCAACTCGCCGCGCCAGATTGATATTCCGATGGCGCAGGGGCTGATCGATTTTGCCCGTCATGGTCAGGTGTCAATCATCACACCTTTCACCCTTATGGGGGCGATGGCCCCGATCACTGTCGATGCGGCGATGACATTGAGCCATGCTGAAGCGCTTGCGGCCATTACGCTGACACAGCTGGCACGGCCGGGCGCACCGGTGTGCTACGGGACCTTCACGTCAAATGTTGACATGAAATCCGGCGCCCCTGCCTTTGGCACGCCGGAGCATTATCGCGCGTCACTAGTCGCCGGCCAGCTGGCGAGGCATCTCGACCTGCCATGGCGATGCGCCAGCGGATCAGCTGCCAACATCAATGATTCACAGGCCGCTAATGAAACCCAGTTTGCCCTGTGGGGATGTTTGATGGCGGGTGCGACCGTCATCATCCATGCTGCGGGCTGGCTGGAAGGCGGGCTGTCGGTCTCCTACGAAAAGCTGGTGACAGACATGGAAGTGCTGCAAATGGTGGCTGAACTATGCGCTGAAACGCAGCCCGACAGCACTCAGACGACACTTGATGCGCTGGCGGAAATATCACCAGGCGGGCATTTCTTTGGCTCGGACCACACCATGGCCCGCTATCAAACCGAATTCTATGAACCGCTGGTTGCGGACTGGTCGAATTTTGGCACCTGGACCGAAAATGGCGGCAAAACCGCCACCGAACGCGCGACCAGCATCTGGAAGGACATTGTCGCGACTGAGGTTGACCTTGGCATCGATCAGGCGCGTGTCGACTCTCTAAAGTCCTTCATTGCGACCCGCACCGCTGCGGGGGGAGCCAATCCCGAAAGTTGACCCACTCAGGCGGACAGATTTCCGTCATTGCATGTTTGTCATAAAAAACGGGCCGACATGTCGCCGGCCCGTCTGGAGAGGTGCATCACGTTAAGGGAGGAAACGTTTTACCCTTCCAAACTGGCCCTGGAACATGTCTTCACCATGACAGCATTGCGGCATTTCAAAGGCATTTCATATCCCTCTTGAAACGCTGAAAAACATCCCCATCTCAAGCATGTAACGCCATAACGGGTTACAAAAACAACGTAAACGCTGCCTTGCCAGTATGGGAGGTGGCACCAGAACTCGCTTGATATAAGGAGACGAGCATGACTTTCTTTACCACACCAATGGCGCGTCAGTTTGTTGGCTTTGACAGCCTCTTCGAAGAACTCGACCGCCTGTCTGAGCGCAAAGAGCCGAATTACCCTGCCTACAATATCGCGAAAGACGATGAAGAGCATTATCGCATCGAGCTGGCATTGGCTGGGTTCAACACTGACGATATCAGCATCCAGACCGAAAAGGGTGTGCTGACCATCGAAGCCAAGAAGCGCGACGAAGACACCAATAATTACGTGTATCAAGGCATCGCGCAGCGCGCCTTTTCCAAGATGTTTCGCTTGGCGGAATATATGAAGGTTAAGGACGCTCAATTTGTCGACGGTATTCTGACGATCTTCCTGTATCGGGAGATTCCTGAAGCTGACAAACCAAAGCAGATCAGCATCAACGCATCCTCAAAGAAGCTGATCAGCGCAGCCTGACCACTCACATCAATCAGTCTTGTAGGCTGACAAAAAGCGACAGCGGCCCCAAAGGCCGCTGTTTTCATTTGCGCACCTTGCAAACACCTACAGCCTGCCTCGCGACAAATCTTTTCATTCAAATATTAACAAGAATTAATATGCCGTCGTGGAGGTGCTTCACCCAGAAGCTTTCCAGTGCGCATTTTGAGTTTGGGTCTTGTGAATTTGTCTGTCCAACATATCAAAAATCAGAAAGCCTGCCTAACGCCTGTCAGTGCAGCGCCGCACGTTCATGCTCCAAGCATGGACAGCATTGTCATGCAGGACTGCTGACAGAAAATGAAGAGCTTGCAGACAAATATTTCCCGACCACGGATGGGGCGCAGCTTGGCTGCAGCAGCTGCCGTTTGTCTGACTTTTTTTCCATATCTTTCAATGGCCTCAACAGGAGATGAAACCCGACGCTCAATCATCAGGGGGGAGCAGGGAATCATCATATTGGCCGGTGGATATGAGGAAACGGATCTCCCTGATCCAAACCTGTTCATGGAAAATGCTGAAAGCATCACTGAACCTGAGCAGCCAGAACCCGCGATTTCAGCCTCCCCTGTTAAGGAAGCAAACCTGCCCGAGACGCTGCCAATTGCAAAGCCGCCTCGCCCGGAGATGCCAGCAGCCCCCGTCTCGCTTGCCGAATCAGAGTCGGAGGCAGCAGGTAATGGAACACTGACCTTGCAAGATGCAGGTGAAGCGCCGATTGATCCAGCTGCCGCCATCATGCCTGACGCGTCGTCGTCACCTGAGACCATGCTGACTCTTGAAGATGTCGACGCATCGGCGGTGCAGGACACCCCCACAGCTCAGATCGGCGATTCTGGCGCCACTTCAACCCTCACTCTCAGCGACATGCCGTCTGAAAATGAGAGCCCTGTCATCGTAACCCAAGAACCAACATCAGCAGAACTGGCTTCAGATACCGAACCAACAGCAGATGACAGCACCGACATTGCTGCTGCAGACACCTGTTTTGCCATGGAAGAGCTGTCCCTAGATGGCTCTACCATTCTCAGCGGCGACGCCATCGACCTGATGTTCGCTGAGGAGATCGGAAGCTGCATCACACCGGACTTCATCGGCGCAACTCTTGAACGGCTGAACGGATATTATCTTGATGCTGGCTTCGTAACAACGCGTGCCTACATCACACCGCAGGATCTGAAGACTGGTAAGCTTGTCATCACTGTAGTCGAAGGCCGAATTGAAGACATTCGACTGAATGAGAATGACGCTGGAGACCGTCGCCGGATTTCAATGGCCTTTTCTATCGCCCCCGGCGATCTGTTGAATATCAATGATATCGACCAGGGATTGTCACAACTGAACATGCCAGCAAGCGTTCAGGCGACCCTGAACCTTGTTCCAGGCACCAAGGCTGGTGAAACCATCGTTCAGATTGACGAACAGCAGGTCAAACGCACGGTTCGTTACAAGATGGGCCTGGATAACTCTGGATCCCCTGGGACAGGGTCGAACAAGTCCACCCTTGGCGTCGATGCCGACAATCTGATGTCGATGAACGAAACCGTTTCCATCAGCCATATTGGCTCGGCTGACACGAATGCTCTCGCTGCGTCACTGACCCTGCCTGTTGGCAAGCATACTCTGACCTATTCCGGCAGCTATTCGGACTATCTCAGCAATGTTGACGCTGTCACTGAAATCTATGGCCGTACCGATACGCATGAGCTGAAAGTGACACGCGCACTATTTAAAACCAAGGCAGGCAAGGTAGACGGCGAAGTCTCGCTGACCAAAAAATCCACACGCCGTACGATCAATGACCTGGTGTTGACACCAACTCGCCTCACTGTGGCGCGGGCAGGCATGAAATATAGTGGTTTGGTTGCACCTGGCGTTTCTCTGTCAGCAAACATGTATCTGGCGATGGGGACGGGCCTGCTGAGCCCGACCCGCGATATTAATCTGGTCAAATCCTCCCCACGGGCACAGTTCAGAAAACTTCAGACAGATGGCAGCATCACCATGCAGCCAAGCCCTGGAATGACACTGCAGAGCGTCTTTGCCGGTCAGGTGGCCAGAACACCACTCTATGGCTCAGAACAGATTTCTGCTGGCGGCCAGAAATCTGTTCGTGGCTTTGCACGAAATTCAATTTCTGGTGACAGCGGTTTCTACGTGCAGACTGATCTTGCCATGCCGATGCCAGAAGGGCTGATCCCCGGGCTGAGTGCCGAAACATCCCGCAAAGTACAGTTCTTTGGCGGCGTCGATGTAGGCGCAACCCGCGACATTGCCAACGGATCGTCAAACATGATTGCTGGCACAGGCGGCGGCGTGAAGATGAACTTTGGCGGGTTGAGTGGCGAGGTCAGCGTAGGCATGCCGCTCTATCGCAAACATGGCGCCCGAAACAACAGGATCGATCAATATGTGAAGTTCCTGTATTCGATCGCGGAGCTGTAGGAGAAGGATGATGAAGACAACATACCCGTTGCTGATCTCTCTGCTCTTGGCCGCTACACCGGCCCTTGCAGCAAATGTGTCCGGCGTTGTGGAACATTCAGACGGCACCAAGGTCAGCCAGCCAGGCGGCACCGGCACCAAAATTGTTGTGGACATCAACACACCAACAGCCGGCACAAATACAAGCCACAACACCTATGACGTGTTCAATGTGCCTACCTACGGCGTTGAACTGAACAACAGCACCGCAAATGCGCGCACGATCATCAATGAGGTCACAACAACCGGCTCTGCGTACCGCACAAGTTTCGAGGGGCCACTTTCGGTGGCTGGCACGCGGGCGCATGTGGTGATCGCCAACCCTAATGGCATTACCATCAATGGCGGCTCGTTCATCAACACATCGTCGGCCCTGCTGACCACAGGCGACATTCTGGGGTCCGCAACTGCGACGTCTGTCACAGGCGCTTCGGCGCAGCTTGGCTCCGACCCGTTCAGCACCTATTACATCATCAAGGCTGAGCAAGGCGACATTCTGGTTCAGGCTGGCGGCCTCTCAGGGACCTTTGCGCGTCTCGACATGATCGCCAAGGAAATCGACATTAATGGCGGCATCAGCATGCCGGAACAGCCCATTGCCCTGAATGCTGGCGTGACAACCACCGTGCTGAAACATGCCACCAATATTCCGACGCCTGGCGCTGATCAGGATGATACTATCTATTACACGCCAATCACCGGCGCCTGTGACACAAGCACGCCAAATACGGCTGCCTGCGGATCGAACGCTGTGGTGTCAGACAGCAGCGTCCTGGTCGATATTAGCGGCGCGGCTGCCAACCTGACTGGCGGCACTGTAAATGTTCTGATCAATGATACCGGTGCTGGCTTCAGATTTGCCGGGGACACCATGGCGTCACAGGCTGGCCAGATGGTCATTACTGCAAACGGCGCGCTGCAGGTCCAGGCCACCAATGGCGGCACGGTCACATCCGAAACCGACCTAACCATGACGTCGACCGGCAATGACATCACCTTCACTGGAGATGCGACCCGGCAGGCCACGGTAACGGCCGGTGAAGATCTGATAATCAATGCTGACACCACTGGTGATGTCGTCAATAACGGCTACACATTGCAGAGCCAGATCCCAACTGACCCTACCAACACCCTGACAGGCTCTGTTGCCATCACCGGCAATACGGTGGTCAATAATTCACTGAGTAACGACGCGCTGGCGATCATTTTCTCGTCTTCCGGCAAAATGACATCTGGAGGATTTGTTGAGACCGGGACCGGTGGCAGTGCGGTTCTGGCTGACCGAGACAATGGCGGTGTGACGATCACGGCCAGCGGTGACATCATCAATAATAGTGGCCGGATTACATCAAATAACGGCATCACGCTGGCCACTGGGGGCGATCTCTATAACCGGGTTCTGCGGGCTTCTGGCGGCAACGACCCCATCGTCCACACCAAGACATCAAACCGCGGGTTCCTGTTCCTGCGCCGCAAGAAAACAAGGAAGACCTACGAATATGGCGCTTTGAACATTCCAGATCAGGCCGCCTTCATTCAGGCCACTCGCGGCGATATTCAGCTGGACTTTACAGCAGGTTCAGGCGGCAGACTTTATAATATAGGCGGTGAGATCAATGCCGATGGCGGCATGAATTATCGGCTGGCTTCTGCAACGATCGACAATTCAGGCAATGATACCGCTGCCGCAGGTGCTGCTGGCGACACCATTACCCTGACCAACAGCACCACGGGCGATAGTTTCACCTATACTGTGACGGGATCTGAAGGGCTGGTAGGCAATGGTATCAACAGCGGTCAGGAACTGCTGCTGGCCTTTGTTGACGCCGTGAATACCTACAAATCCACATCTGGCGAATTCTCAAACCTTCTCGAACTGGAAGTACTGACAACCAATACTGGCGCCAATACCAACGACAAATATGGTTTCGTGATTGGCAGTGAGGACGCCGCCAATTACAGCATCAGCTACAATGATCTCAGCAGCGGTCCGGATACGGTTGCCATGACGACTGCCTATACGGATGGTAGTATTTTCATTGGTGCACCAAGCGATTCATCCCTGACGGCCAAGAATGTTGACAGTATCTTCAACCAGGCTGTCCTGACTGGCCGGACAGCCCGTGAAAGCACTTGCTACTTTGGCTTCTGTAATCAGCAGGGAACCAGCGGCTTCACTTCAACTGGCGGATTGATTTCTGCACAAAACGCTATTCAGATGCAGCTTGATGGCGGTACGCTGAACAGTGGATATGACCCTGCAGATCTTTCTGTGAATGCAAATCTGACTGGGTCACTGAACCTGATCAACAGCAGCGTTCAGCCCTCTTCCGGCTATATCGTCAATGTTGGTGGTCGTATCACCGCACTGAATAATAACGAAGACAACAGCAACAACGCTATCTTCGTCGATGCGACAAGCAATCAGGCGCATATCATTGCCAAGGCGCTGTCACACCAGCTTGTCGTATCACGAAATCAGGGGCCGATCAGAGGCGGCTTTGCCAAGATCCGCCGCATGGACCAAGGCGGCAGTTTTGTAGCAAATATGGGCCGTCTGAGCTTCTCTGACCTGGGCGAGGTTCGACTGATTGGCGGCACCTTCACCGGTGGCTCGGATGAAGATGAAATTTATAGCGGTGGCACAAAAGTCACCATGGATGCGCTTGACCCAGACCGATCTGACCCCATCACGTCAACCAACGATTTTGGCGGAAGTCTTGGCCTGACTGCCGACTTCCTGAATGTTTTCTAAGATGAAGAAGAAGAGAGACTGAAACGATGACCACAACACTGCAGACGATCGCCAAGGGCGCCATTACCGGCCTCACCATGATCCTGGCCGCCGGTGGCGCGACCGCTCAGGAGGCAGAATCTGCCTCCGCCACGGAAACTGGCCCCAGTGGCCTGATTGCAGACTTCAATGACTGTTTTGAAAACAACGCCAGCGCGCTTGTTCCGCAGGCTGATCTGATCAGGCTGTGTGTCAGTGCACATGCGAAATCAATGGATCGCGGCGTTGTCAGATCCGAAGGGGCTTATCGTCAGACGGAGAACGGTCTGATCTTTGTTTTACGTATGCAGAATTCATCGCCTGATACTATAATCACAGGCTATTCGGTGATTCTGAAACATCAGGAGGCGGAGCAGCCACAGATTTTCAACCTGACGCCGGTATCTATCCTACCAGGTGCCATTGTAGATGTGCCCCTCGGCGGCCTGACATATGTGCCAGCAGCCGACGATATTGGAGCGGACAGATTCCAGTTCGGCGTTGATGGCGTTCGCGGCATCACCCTGGCTTTGAAGTAAGCGAGAGCCAGCCGCCCATCGAAACTTAGTTATGTTTGTAGTGACCTGTTAATCCAATGCGCCTTGTTTCGAAAACAATTCGGATGACACTTGCTCTGAGCCTTGCCTTTGGCCCAGTGGCACCTGCCTATGCCGATCTGATTGTTGATCCGAGTGCCTCGCAGAGCTTCAGGCCATCCCTGTCCACATCCTCAACCAATGTGCCGGTGGTCAATATCGCCCCACCAACAGCCGGTGGTGTGTCACATAACAAGTTCAGCGACTACGACATCGACGCCGTTGGCCTGATTCATAACAACAGTCTGGTCGGTGGCACCGCGACACTTGGTGGCACGGTCACTGCCAACCCCAATCTAAGCGGCACAACAGCCACAACCATTGTCAATGAAGTGACCTCATCAGCAACGTCGACGCTGCTAGGACGTGCCGAGGTATTTGGCGACAAGGCCGGGCTGATCATTGCCAACCCGAATGGCATCACCTGTAATGGTTGCGGCGCACTGAACGCATCCCGCTTTACGCTGACAACAGGCGTGCCAACCTATGATACTGGCAATGGTAACAGCCTGTATTTCGACGTGACCTCAGGGTTGATCACCATCGATGGCAACGGACTCGAAGGGCTGGACATCCCCGAGGCCGCTGTCATCGCACGCCAGATCATGCTCAACGGTTACATCTCAGATGCGCTGCGGGTTGATCTGGTATCCGGTGGGCTTCGCTATGACTATTCGGCAAATCTTGGACAGGATGCGCAGTCTGGCATTACCGAACAATCCCTTAGCACGGCCGGTATCAGTTACCAGATTGATGCCAGCACGCTGAGCTCGGTGTCTGCGGGCAAGATCAACATCATTGGCACGGATAATGGTGTTGGCGTTCGCATCCGCGGCGACATCACCGCCAGCACCTCTGACCTGACAATCGATGCCGACGGTAACCTGACCATCACCAGCAACCTGACATCCGAGCAGGACACGATTCTGACCACATCGGAAACCGGCAGCACCCTGTCGAGCAGTGGCACCATCGATGCTGGGCGGGACCTGACAATCACCACAACGGGTGCGGTTACCAACACAGGAACATTGCAGGCCAATCGCCGTGTCACCATCGACACGGATGATGATCTGACTAATGATTCGGCGACAATCACCGGCTCGCAGATCGAAATTTCGGACGCAACAGATATCAGCAACGCCAGCGGCACCATTCGCGCTGGCATGAACCGCCTGCTGTTTACCAGCCAGGGCGATGAGGCTGATCTGACGGCTCTCGCCGTCGATCTTGCCGCCGCAATCAATGACAATGAAGGCTTCCAGGGCTTTCATGCCTATGTCCCTGCAGGGGGCACACCTGGTGTTGTCTATATCAACCGCCTGCCTCCCTATCATCTGATGGAAATCCAGGTCGCCACCCCGACAACAGGCAGCGACAATCAGGGATTTACCTATGCCTCTACGGGCAGCTACTCCGGCACACTGACCATCACCGGTGCCATTGAAGCCAATGATGAGTTCCAGATCACCGCTTTTGGTGATGTGAATATTGGCTCCAGCAGCAACAAGATCGCCACACTGAGCAATGATGGCGGCACCATCGCCGGTCTCGACGACATCTCCATTGCCGCCTCAGGCGCGATCACCAACAATAATGGTGGCAGCATCACGGCTGATGACGACATCACGATCACCAGTGATGCCACCATCACACAGAATGCGCAGATCACCGCCGGAGGTGATCTGTCGCTTACCGGTAACGATCTGTCTCTTGGCACAACCTCCGGTCAATACAGCCGGGCAAGCGGCACCGTCAGCCTGACTGAGACCGGGTCCAGCAGCGATTTTGTCTATGCTGGCCAGGATATCACTGGCAATACCGGCCTCAGCATCACAGTTGATGACCAGTTCACCCTATCCACCGCCCTGACGGCGCCAGGTGACATCACCATCGACGCTGCTCGCGTGACGACCGACTATAATCTTGTGGCCGGCGATGATCTGTCGATTACCACTTCGGGGGATGTGACCAACAATGCCGCCATCTTTGCTGGCGATGGCACGTCTGGCGGTGAAGGGCTGGTGATTGATGCTGGCGGGCAGATCATTAACAGCGCCAATGGCGACATTTATGGCTCTGGCGACGTTGTGCTGGTGTCGAATGCCAGGATCACCAACAATGCGGGTGCCTATATCGAAGCAGGCGATGATCTGACACTGGCTGTTGTCAGTGGCGAGACGATCAGTGGTGGTGCCATCACAGGCGGTAGCAAGGTAAGCAACGGCTATATTCTGAACACGCAGGGCTACCTGACTGCGGGCGGCGACATTAGTATCACCACGGATAATTTCCGTAATATGCGCGCTGTAACCGTTGGTGGCTCCGGTCCCTACACCTTCACCACAAATGATGTTCAGACCGACCTGAGTACAGATACCTGGTCGAAGCTTTCTGTTCAGAGAATTGATGGATCGGACCATGAATTCTACGGTCGTGAGCATTCAACCCAGTCGATAAACGGATCATCCTCCAGCATCTATGGTGCTGGTGACATTAATATCAACGCCACAACCTTCCTCAACCGGCTCAGCACGATTGAGGCAGGTCAGAACCTGACCGTCACAAGCACCACATTCAACAACCAGACCGCGACGCTGCGCACCTCATCCTGGTACCGAAACACCTATGGCTCTTACGGAACAAATGGCTGGGAAATTAAAAATATCAACAGCCCCGGCCGACCTTCGGGCACTTCTGGTCCGGGCGGTAGCGACTGTACGACTGGCACAACCAGATGTTTCCCAGAGGCGAATGCTGGATCAGGGTGGATACCGTGGCTGGATGGAAACTCGGCCAACACCACCGCCGTATTGCGCGCCGGCAACAGCCTCAGCCTGAATGGCAGCACACTGGATGATTCAAATGTTGGCAACACCGGCTTGATTGAGGCGAGCAATGTGTTTGTCAGCGCGCGCAACATCCAGAATGGCCTGAACCCGGGATCAACGGTGACCATCAACCAGCAGATCACGAACTCGGTCAGCCTGACACCGACCAGCCTGTCCAATCTCAGTTCGCTCTACACAGTTAATGCACAGGGAACGTCGCAATATCTGATCTCATCCTCGATCAATCTGGCCGGAAATGCGCTGACACCGGAATATCTGACCAGCCAGCTGAGCGCCGGGGCCGGGGCCACAAATGGTCTGCAGTTTCTCGCCGACCCGTTTGTCGAGAACCGCCTCCTGCAACAGGCAGCCCTTGCCGCCACCGGCAGCAACTTCGTCCTTGATGATGTTGAAAATGACCAGACTGCACAGCGCCAGGCGCTGTACGACAATGCAGCCGCCTTCGCCAACACCAACACCAATGTTCAGATTGGTACAGCGCTGACAGAAACACAGATCGCCTCTCTGGAAGTCCCCGTTCTATGGTATGTGACTGAGCAGGTTGACGGCCGTGACGTACTGGTGCCGACCCTGTATCTTCCGACCCCGGATGAGATCGAAATTGCACCATCTGGTCAGATTGTGGCCAGCAACAACCTCCTTTTGGACGCTGAAGAAACTGTTACCAATACCGGTACAATCGAAGCTGGTGGCACTGTCCTTGTTCAGGCTCAGGACGTGGTCAATGAAACTCTGACCACAACCGCATCAACCCAGTCCGGCACCGGCCGCAGCACAGTTTCCTTCATCACAGCAGGTCCGACAGCTTCAATTTCTGGCGAGAATGTCTTCATCGTTGCCGAATCTGACGATCCAAATCGCGGCACTGTGACGAATACCGGTGCTGCGATCACAAACACCAGCGCCGATGGTCAGACGATCATTCGGGCTTCCGGTGACATTGTGAATCAGGTGCTGGTCACGCAGGCGGTGGAAGATGTTGAGGTTGGTAACTTTGTTGCCGAAGCCCGCGAAGACTTCACCATTCGTGAGGACTACACGGCTGGTGTCATAGGTGGGCAGGGTAATGTTTCAGTTGTCAGCACGGGCGGTGATATCATTAACGACGCCTCCAATATCTTCTCAAGCGAGGGTGACGTTCTGATCTTTGCTGAGGGAAGCTTCCGCCAGAACAACCGCACCGACACCTTCGTTACGGAAAACTCCGTCAGCCTTGGCGGTGGCAGTTCCACCTCAAGTTCATCAAGCGCAGGCACCAGCGGCAGCGGCTATGATGATTTCGAGGCAAATGCTCAAGCTTCTGTGAGTGGATCACAACAGGTCTTCGGCGCAAACTATTCTGAGTCCGTTTACAACCAGAGCGCATCTGTCAGCGGTCAGAACGTGACCATCGTGGCCAATACGGGTGACATCGAATCCATCGGATCTTCCATCTCCTCAGCTGGCAACACCATCCTGCGGGCAACGGAAGGTGATGTGACCCTGCGCACTGATTCTGTCGTAACCAATTCCAGATCACTGTCGATATCCCTCGGCGGCAATGCCTCGGCCGAAGCTGGCGGTAGCGGCATCGACTATAGCGCAACGGCGCAGGCCTCTGGTTCTGTCGGGCTCGAATATGGCCAGCAGCAGGAAGCGACATTCATCACATCCACCGTATCCGGTAACAATGTGATCATTGATGCAGGCAATGACATCAACTCCATCGGCGCACAGGTCAGCGCGACAGAAAACCTGTCCCTGATCGCCGGCAATGACATCAATTCAATTGCCCAGCAGGAGCTTCTTGAGAATTTCAGCTTCTCGGCATCAAATACCACGACCGCCTATGCCACCGCTGGCACCACTGCCGGTCAGTTCGGCACACCTGATGCCGCGGTTGGCGTTGAGAACACGACATCCATCGGCTTTGGTGGTGGCACCTCAACCTCCTCAGCAACCAGCGGATTCAGTGCCGGCGGACAGCTGTCGCTTCAGGCCGGAAACGACATCAATCTGGTTGGCACCGATCTGGCATCAGGTGGTGACACCATCCTGCAGGCAGCGAATGACATTTCGATCTCGGCCTTGCAGGAGACCTCCAGCAGCTTTGGTGTTGGTGTATCTTCGACCGTGGGCGTACGGGCCGGATCAGGCGGGGTCACGCCAACAGCGTCAAACTCGCTGGGCGTGTCCACGAGCAACGCCACCACATTCCAGGAAGCCAATGTCACTACCGGTGGCAACTTCGTTGCTTCGGCAGGCGGGTCAACAACCCTGGCAGGGGTGAATGTGAATGCAGGTGGCGACGCGCTGCTGCAAGGCACAACGGTTACCGTCACCTCGGTTCAGGATCAGATCAGCGGCACCAATTTCGGCTTCTCCAGCAGCCCATTGACCAACGGCACAGGATCAAACTCCAGCTTTACGGCTGAGAGCGACGCCCCTCTTTCCGCAAGCTTCAGCCAGACAGAGTCGACCATTACCACTGATCGGGTAGACCTGAACACAGGCGGTAATCTGAACATCGTTACGACTGAAGGCAGTGCCACTCTTGCTGCCGTCAATGCCAATGTGGCTGGCAATCTGAACACTGCGATCGCTGATGGATCCGATCTGAATATCACCGAACTTCAGGATACCACCTCTTCCACTGGGTTCAGCGTTGATGTCTCGATCGATGCGAATGCCGCCGAGGCCATTGCCGGTACGGTTGAAGGTGTTGTCGAAGCCATTGAGACAGGTGACGCCGCTGCCATCGTGAGCTCAATTCCAGGCGCCAATCAGATCGCCTCCACAATCGCGGCCATTGAGTCCGGTGATGGGGCCGCCATCATCGGTGCGCTTGGCGGTCCTGGCGCTGGCGCCCTGGCGCAGCAGATCAACGGTGCAACGGGCGGAGCCCTAAATGGCGAGGGTACCGGCACGAATTTTGGCCAGTCCTTCCTTGATGCGTCAGCGAACACCGAACCGGCAGTGGATGTTGCAGCCCTACAGGGAGCTGTGGACGATGCCGGCACCATTGACGTCCGTCTTGGCGCCCAATTCACTGAAACCAATACCACCACCTCTGTCGGCAGCACCATCAATGTTGGTGGATCGGCTAACATTTCAGCCAATGATCTGAATCTGACAGGGTCGTCGCTTGCTGTCACTGGCGACACCAATCTTGACCTGACCGGTGATCTGAATGTTCTGGCTGGCACCAACACCTTCGACACATTCAGCGCAGGTGGCGGGGTCACGGTTGGCTTTGACGCCATCAACCAGGATGTCCGCGTCGGTCTTGATGGCAACTATTCAGACAGTGACTCAACAAGCTTCACAAATTCACAGTTCACCACTGGCGGCACGCTGACAACAAACGTTCAGGGTGATGCCAACATCATTGGCGGGCTGGTTCAGGCCAATGACATCAATGGCACCATTCAGGGCGACGTCAATGTCGTCACCCTTCAGAACAGCACCAATTCACAGTCCTTCGAAGCCGACGTGATGGTTGAGGTTGGCGTGACCGGTGACTCTGGTGGCGGTGAGCTTAATTTCCAGGGCAACATCAATTCTGAGCAGTCTGACGCCCAGCAGTCCGGCTTCGTCGCACTGAACAACAATAATGTGAATATCGACGGCGACCTGAATCTGAATTCAGCCCTGTTCGGCGCTGGCAACGACCTTAACGCAAATATTGGTGGTGACATCAATGCCACCGCCAATGTCAACACGACCGTTGACCAGAGCTTCGGCGGATCGCTGTCCGTCAGCGCCAATCAGGCGGGTGATGACAGCGGCGCTGGTGGTGGTGGATCACTTGACGTGAACGTGCAGCTGGCAGATGCCAATACTGTTGGCACACAATCGCTGATCTTTGGCGGCAACAACAATAATCTTCAGGTCGATGGCGATGCCAACCTGACCGACAGCCAGATTGTTGGCACCAACGGCAATGTGAATATCGGTGGCGAACTGAACGTTCAGACGACACAGAACACCACGTCGAATTTCGGACTGGAGTTGGGAATCGAAGCAAGCGGGTCATCAACCAACAGCGCTGGTGAAGGTGAAGATTCCGGTTCTGGGGCGTTCAATTTCCAGTTTGGTCAGGGCGATACCGCAACAACAGGTACACAGGCAGGCCTGGCCTTCACCAACAATCTGAATCTGACCACGGGTGGTGACACCAACCTCACCAACGCGCAGATCATTGCC
>WTJS01000225.1 GCA_011524735.1 Alphaproteobacteria bacterium | reverse complement strand
GTGAACCACCAGCGTTCACGGCAGCAGACGCAGAGGCCGCCTGTGCCGCACTGGAGATGCTGCCACTTGCCCCAGAGGACGGGTATCACGTCCCACAGCCCCCCTTTTACCCTGATCTGATAGCCCAGCTTGCACCTGTGATGGTAACACCGCCATCCTATCTGACCTTTCATTTCGGGATACCACCGCAAGGGGTTATCGCAGACGCGCATGCCCGTAACATTGCTGTTGGGATCACCGCAACCTGCCGTGCCGAGGCAGCGCAGATCGCGGCGGCAGGCGCGGATTTCATTGTTGCCCAAGGCCATGAGGCAGGTGGGCACCGCGGCACCTTCGCCGCCAGTCCTGACGATGACATGCACATGTCGACCCTGGCCCTGACAGCCGCTTTGTCAGACGAAGTAGAGCTGCCAGTCGTCAGCGCTGGTGGCTTGATGACCACCGCCGACATACGCGCCGCCCTGCAAGCTGGTGCCTCTGCCGTGCAGATGGGTACAGCCTTTCTCTGCGCCGATGAAGCCGGAACAGGCAGTGCCTATCGCCAGACCCTGCTGGCGCAGCCCGCCCGTCCAACGCTTTTCACACGTGCTTTTTCAGGACGAAACGCCCGCGCCATAAGCACCGAATTCACCAGCGTGATGACCGGCGCTGCGCATCTTCCCTTTCCCGTGCAAAACAGCCTGACCGCCGGCCTGCGCGGCACAGCCACAAAAGCGGGGAATGCGGAATATCAAAGCCTGTGGGCTGGAACAGGATATGGGCAGGTCAGAGCCGCACCTGCGGCCGAGATAATCAAAGATCTTGCCGCTAAGCTTTAGACCGGATCGGCTGGCAGATCCTCAGAGAACCCGTACCAGCATACTCAAGATGTGATTTCGTGCCCTATCAGGTGATGACGGGATGTCGCCTTCACCGGCCTGGTGAAATGGGCTATCTCTGTTAGGGCGATCTGTACCGTATGTGCAAACGCCTCCGAACTCCGCAGGACAAATTTATGACTGATCTGAATTTTATTGATGTGAATGGCGTTCGCACCGCCTACAGGTTTGATGGCCCCACAGACGCTCCGGTTCTGATGCTGTCCAACAGCCTGATGTCGACGCACCGGATGTGGGACCCGCAGATGACCGCCTTTACTCGCCATCATCGCGTGCTGCGTTATGACACCCGCGGACACGGCAGCAGCCAGACGACCCCAGGGCCCTATTCGATTGAGCGTCTTGCCGAAGATGCAGCTGCGCTGATTGACAGTCTTGTCGGTGGCCCGGTGCATTTCCTTGGCCTGTCCATGGGGGGAATGATCGGTCAGCGGCTTGCCGTCTCGCGTCCCGATCTTGTCAACAAACTGGTGCTGTGTGACACAGCTTCCATCATGCCGACGCCCGAAATGTGGAACGGCCGTATCTCCACAGCTGAACAGAACGGGCTGGAAGCGCTTGTTGGATCAACGATCAAACGCTGGTTCACCGAACCCTTCATTCAGGCATCCCCAGCTGCCATCGGCTTTGTCGAAGGCATGATCCGCGACACTGATGCGCCAGGCTATATCGCCTGTGCCAAGGCTATTCGCGATATGAACCAGACCCACATCCTGAAAGACATCAAGGCCAGAACACTGGTTCTGATCGGAGCGCTGGATCCGGCCTGCACGCCCCAGCAGGGTGAGGTTTTACATGCCCATATTCCAGCGGCAGAGACAGTAACCATCGAGGATGCCGCGCATCTGTCGAACATTGAAAAGCCGACAGAATTCAACGAAGCGGTGCTGTCCTTCCTCACCGAATAACAGGCTGAAGTTTCTTCCACCCCATCAAGATTTTTATGAAAGACCCGTCAAGATGATCCAGGATCGCCCCGAACTGATTACCGCCATCCGTGACCGCTTCGCCCATGTGGACAGCTGTCCTTTTCAGGGGCCGCGCACCTTTTTCGAAAATGCGGGTGGCGCGCTGACGCTGAAATCCGTGGTCGAGACGTCAGGCTTTTATGCCGCAATCCCCGACAACCCCGGACGCATCAATGAAGCCGGACAGGCGACCCAGAAAGTCATCAACCGCGCCAAAGCTGATCTCGCACTGTTCATGAATGCCAGTTCGGGGCAGTTTTTCGCGGGAGAAAGCGGCACCGAGCTGCTGTTCCGGCTGATCCGCACGGCCTGTGTGAATGCACCAAAGGGGTCCAGGCTCATCGGCTCAACCATCGAGCATCCAGCCACACGGAGCGCGGCTCGTCGCTGGGCTGATATTGCTGGCATGGAATATGTCAGTGTGCCGCATGATGACGCCACCGGCCTCGTCACGGCTGAGCACTATGCCGCGATGATGACGCCAGATGTGTCCGTGGCCACCATTCTCCATGCCTCTCCCGTGACTGGCATGGGAATGGATGTAGCCGCCATTTCAAAGGCCATCCGAGCTGTGTCGCCGGATTGTTTCATCATTGTTGACGGCATCCAGCATGCCGCACATGGTCAGCTTGATCTGGAATCCTATGCCGTCGATGGCTATGCGATTTCACCCTACAAAGTGTTTTCCCGCCATGGCTATGGCATTGCCTGGATTTCCGACCGAATGACGGCTTTGCCACATGACATGCTGATTGATGCCCCAGCAACAGGGTGGGAGTTCGGCACGCGCGATGCCGGGTCATACGCCACCATGTCGGATGTGGTGGCCTATTTCGACTGGCTTGGCAGCGAGCTGTCTGACAGTGATGATCCGCGCCAGCGAATAGAGGCAGCGGGTGTTGCCATCCATGCCTATGAAACGCATTTGACGAACGCCATGATCAATGGCACTGGCAACCTGCCGGGCCTTCGCGACATGGATCATGTAACCATTCTGGCCGGTCCAGACAATCCGGCGCGTGAAGGGCTGGTGTCGATTGTCGTTGACGGGCTGCCGTCTGAACAGGTGGTGGAACGGCTTAACCAACAGGGCATCCGCACCCACACCCGCAAAGCCGACCATTACAGCGGCAATGTGCTAACCCCCCTAGGGCTTGGCGATTGCATCCGGATTTCCCTGTGCCATTACAACACTGAATCCGAAGTTGCAGGACTTCTGGCCGCCGTCAGGGAACTCGGTGAGGACAGTTGACCGGCACAGCTACCGAGCCTGGTTAACTGATAGTGCTGCCGTCTGCGGCGAAGACATGCACGCGGTCAGAGTCAAATTTCAACCCGACTTCCTGATTGATGGCGTAATCGACATCGTCGGACACACGTACCGTCAGAATTCCCAGATCTTCACAATCAACATAGATGAAGCTGTCTGATCCCAGATATTCGAACAGTGCCACCGTTCCGGTACAGTGGGCTCCCTTATCCGTCACCGCAATATGTTCCGGGCGAACACCACACTGAACAGCCCCGCTGGCATCCTTTGCCTTCAGGCCGGCAATCTTGCCAGCACCCTGAAGGGTAAAGCCTGCCTTCGCCCCAGCACCAGGAAGCACATTCATTTTCGGGCTACCAATAAACTGTGCCACAAACAGGCTGGCTGGTGTCTCATAGAGCTCCCGCGGCGTCCCAACCTGTTCGATCCGCCCCGCATTCAGCACCACAATTCGGTCAGCAAGCGTCATTGCCTCAACCTGATCGTGGGTGACATAGATCATCGTTGCGGCAAGCCGCTCATGAAGCCTGGCGATCTCAAAGCGCATCTGAACACGAAGCGCAGCGTCAAGATTGGACAGCGGCTCATCAAACAAGAAACCCTTTGGTTCACGGACAATCGCACGGCCAATGGCCACTCGCTGGCGCTGGCCACCCGACAGCTCCTTCGGTCGGCGATTCAGATAGCTGTCCAGCTCCAGAATGGCTGAAGCCTCGGCAACCTTGGCATCAATCTCCGCCTTTGGCACGCCAGCCGTCTTCAAACCAAATCCAACATTCTCCGCAACATTCATATGCGGATAAAGCGCATAGGATTGAAACACCATGGCAAGGGCGCGTTCTGATGGCACACGATCTGTAACATCATCACCATCAAGATAGATTCGGCCCGTACTTGTATCCTCCAAACCGGCGATCATTCGCAGGAGGGTGGACTTTCCGCATCCCGACGGGCCAACAAAAACCACCATCTCGCCATCGGCAATCTCCAGATCAATCCCGCGGATGACCTGAACATCCCCAAACCACTTTTCGACATTTTCAAGTCTAATTGAGCCCATTTGCGGCCTCCTGCCCGGATGCTGTGGGCGCTACAGATGACGGGCTTGCCCAGGCAAGCCACAATGCGGCCGTCCAGGAAAAATCGGTTCCAATACAGCCTGACCCGTCAACTGGATCAAAACATTCATAAAAACCAGAAAGCTCGATGACGCTTCGCAGATCATCCCGCATCTTGTCAGCCATATCCGTTTCGCCATGTTCAGCGAGACCGGCTGCAATCATGTAATTCATCTGACACCAGAGCGGCCCACACCAGTATCGCTGACTTTCAAAGCTTGCCAGGTCAGGATCCCAGCTAGACTGGCCAAATCTTGTCTTAGCAGCGATCCGCTTCATATGGGCTATTGTGCTGGCGAGGCGTGTCTGGTCCTTGATGCCTGCATAAAAACACAAGGCACTGGCGTTTGAGAAACCTTCAGAGAATTCACCGGTGCGCACATCACGAGCGCAATAGGCTCCCACATCCGCATTCCAGAAATAGTCAGCATTCGCCTCAGCATCAGCAATCCAACCTTCAATTTCGGCTGCTGCCACATCCTTGCCAAGCTTCCTTGCCAGCCAGAGAAGATCACGGTCGGCCCGTAACAGGATGAAGAAAATACCGGGATCCGCCATCAAAAAGGGGCCGTCATTGGTCAGCACCTTCTGGTCCCAGCCATGATCACGACCAAATTTCACTATGGTGATGTATTTGTCATACTGCTCATGGCTTGGCCGCTGCGACGGATCAGCATGTTCGATATCCTTGCGCTGGTAAGCTTCCAGCTGTGGATCAATCGCCATGTTGTTCATCCCGATATTCCAGTCGGGACAATTGTCGCGCCCAGTCTCCCAAGGATGAACAGTACAGACCACTGGGCACCCGTCCGGCGTGCGGTCACGATGCCACCACCGGTGCCATGCCAGCATCGCATCAAATAAGGCTGCGGCACGGTCAAGACTGCCCTCACCCTGCTCTTGGGCAAATTTTGCCACCACGCTGGCCAGAACCGGCGGCTGTGAGATACCACTTGCAGACAAACCGCCCCCATTGGTCTGCCAGACCGAAGGACCAGGGAAGTAGTCAGAGTCATCTTTGCGGAAGATGATGTGCGGGATCATGCCGTCTCTGGCCTGACCTTCAACAAGCAGTTCCAGTTCGCGCCAGGCCCGGTCTTGATCGAAGGTAGCAAGTCCAATGGCGATGAAAGCGGAATCCCAGTTCCACTGAAATGGATAGAGGCGTGCGGTAGGAATGGTAAATCCTCCCCGATCGTTCTTCTTCAGGATCGCAAGCGCTTCTTCATCAAGATTGTGGGCTTCTAGATTGTGGCTCATGCCATCACCCCTTCACACTTCCGGCTGTCAAACCGGACACAAGATATTTTTCAAACCACAGGAAAATTGCCAGTACAGGTACCGTGGCAACGACGGCACCAGCCATCAGATGCTGACGCGGCACTTCCGAGGAATTCAGCGACACCACCCCGCGGGACAGGGTGAACATGTCGAGATTGTCGAGGAACATGAAAGCAAACAGGAATTCATTCCAGGCAATCATGAACACATAGAGCGAAACAGAGGCCAATGCGGGCAGAGCCAGCGGCAGCGTGATCTTCATAATCACCTGCACCCGGTTCAACCCGTCCATCAGCCCGGCCTCTTCAAGCTCGGACGGCAGACCGCGGAAATACCCCTGAAGCATGTAGAGCGCCACCGGAATGGTGGTAGCGGGGTAGACCACAAGAAGGCCAAAAAGGGAATTGCGGAGCCCAAGTTGCGAGAACACAGCGTAAAGTGGCACGACCAGAACAATGGCTGGCACCATGTAGATCAACAAGATCGATCGAGAGAGGAAGGCCTGCCCAGGAAAGCGCAGACGCGCCACCGCATAAGCCCCCGGTACGGCAAACGCCAGAGTCAGCACAACCGTAATTACGGACACAATTGCTGAATTCAAAAGGAAGGTACCGAAATGAAACTGGGTAAACAGCTCAATGTAGGATCGGAATAGCGGCGCAAATCCCTGACCAAAATCAATGGAGAAGTCGAGAGGATTGGCCAGCAGTTTCTGTTGACTCTTCAGGCTGGTCATCACCATGACATAGAACGGGAGAGCCACGAATACGGTGAACAGCACAAGTGCCAGTCCTTTAAGCAGCCTGATGATCAACACCTCGATCAGATAGCGTTTCGCGGCACCTGCGGCATAACCGTCAAAGCATAAGAGAAGGGAAACAGTTGTCAGGCCAGCCCATAGCAGCAGAGTCACAAACTGGATCAACACACCTTCTTCCAGCGGGAGGGCGAAGGGCTGAGCCATCGTCAGAACCAGCAGTGACAGAATGTTTGCAGCGGCAACCATCAATGTTGCTTTGCGGCCACGCTTAGCTGGATCGGCAAACAACAGCACCATCGCGCCAACCGCCCCAGCAAGCGCCGCCATCCCGACAGGCGGCACCAACACAAACCCCGAGACGAGCATCAACAACATACTGCTGAGGATCATCCACAGCCCACCCCAGACAAGCCCGTAACCAAAGGCCATCCAGGTCACAATACCAAACATTGAGCCTGCCCCTTTCATCAGCCATCATCCTGGGGTGAGAATTTGAAGAAGATCAGCGCAAAGGTTAACAGAATGAAGAACACAACGACCGCTACAGCCGCACCGGCACCAAGATTCGATACAGCAAAGGCCTG
Source organism: Alphaproteobacteria bacterium (assembly GCA_011524735.1). Taxonomy (GTDB): domain Bacteria; phylum Pseudomonadota; class Alphaproteobacteria; order Puniceispirillales; family Puniceispirillaceae; genus UBA8309. The sequence continues at coordinate 10,741 of WTJS01000225.1, read as the reverse complement.
CTCGTAAACATCCACAGTCAGAGTGCGTGTTCCCGCTGCCCCACCGGTAAGCAGGAAAATGTCGTCAAATTTGTTGAACGTCCAGATGAAGCGCAGCAGGAACAGAACGGACAGAATGCCAAGAAGCTGCGGCAGTGACAGATACCAGAACTGCTGGAACGGCGTCGCTCCATCCATTTCGGCAGCCTCATACATGTCAGTCGAAATCGACTGCATCCGTGCCAGAATGAATAGGAACGACAGTGGAAAATAGCGCCAGGACTCAAAAATGATGACCGTGGTCAGCGCCATCGGAAAATTGAAGCTGAGGCCAAGGAAACTCATTTCAATATATTTCTGACCAAGGAAATTGATCGGCGCATCAACGGCACCCATACGTTGCAGCATGGCATTGAACGTGCCACCTGGCCCAGCATCAAGAAGCAGCACCCACGCAAAGGCGACAGCAATGACGGGCGCAACATAGGGGAACAGAAACAGTCCCCGTAGCACCGCCCTTCCACGAAAGGCGGTATGCAGGATCTGTGCAGCAAACAAACCCAGCACCAGTGCCCCAAGCGTTCCAAAGATGGTGTAATACAGTGACACCCGAAGAACGTTCCAGAATTCCTCACCCGAAAACACTTTGGTAAAATTCGCTGTCGTGAAGTCGAATGACGTCAGCACATTGGTGGTTACATAGCTGCTGACTGGTTTCGATGTGCGAGCCCGAACACCTTTATCCAGATAGGCCTGCTGGACCGTGACAGGCAGTTTCAGATCCAGTCGCTTGCCACCTTCAAGATCGCCAATCTCACAGGACAGCGTCTGATCCTGCTGCGCGCAGACAGACCCAGCCGTATCAATGACAAGACCTTCAGGAATCAAATCCGTAAAGACCAGATCGCCAAGAGCTTCCTTCTTTGAGGAATTTCTGATGCGGTAGCGTAGGATCACTTCCTGCCCATCGGTCTTTGGCTTGGGGCGAAGCTGCTCATTTATCATCGGCCGAGCGGCACGAAGATCGCCAAGCTCAACTGACTTGAAACTGATCCAGAAATTAGCCGCCAGCGGAATAATCACAATGCTGAGCACGATGAAGAATGTCGGCAGCAGCATGGTGTAGGCGAGCGAGCGCTCACGCCGCGCCAACGCACCGACATTCCGGGGTGGCCCGCTTGTCAAACTATTAGCCGACGGTGCCTGGTGCTGCGTATCAGACGACATTGGATAAACCGGTGTGGGTAATCAATAAAAAGGAATGGGGCTGGACGACAGCCAGTGTCGTCCAGCCTGAAAAGTATGGCGCAAACGCTGGCTTACAGAGCCTTGTGCTTGGCAACAATCTCGTCAGCCGCGGCATCGAGGGAAATCTCGCCATCGATGTATTTGCGGATCACCTGCGACATCACGCGGGCGTTAACCAGCTTCGACGCTGTGGCCAGTTGACCATCGGACACGCCCCAGCGGTCACCAACCGACAGACCTTCGACGATGTCGTCGATCACGGACTTTGGATAAATGTTGGCAAGCGGCTCTTTACGGTCGACACCAACGTCCAGACCTGCCCAGACCTTCTGGTAAGACGTGTCGCCACCAAAGGTGCCGTTACGGACAGGGAACTTGCCCTCTGGAGCCATGCCGAGCCAGCCGCCATAGCCTTTGGAGACAACATATTTAATGAAGTCAGAGGCAACGTCTGTATTGGCATCAGCAGTCACACCAAGATAGCGAACGTCTGCATAGGCGGCGCCGGCGTCATTGCCTGGGCCTGCGAAGACTGTCACAAAGCCTGTGTCCTTGGCCAGTTCCTTGGTGGTTGGGTCATCAGAGATGGTGACAGGAGCGCTGTCACGAAGACCGCCGAGCTCGTCAAGAAGAGATGGCGACCAGATGATCATGGCCGCCTTACCGCCAAGATACAGTTCGCGTGACTGCTTCCAGAACAGATCGCCTTCTGGCGAGGCATCAGCAATGGTCTTGTAGAAGGACAGTACGTTCTTCAGCTTGCTGGTGTCTTCGTTGATCGAACCGTCTGCATTGACCGGGTTATAACCGGCAGCCAGCGAGATGTGCTCAATCAGCTGCATCATGTAAGTTTCGTCAATCTTAGTCGCAGCAACGAAGCCATACATGGATGGTGGGTTGTGAAGCTTGGCAATTGCAGCTTCGATATCAGCAAATGTTTTCGGCGCCTTCAGACCGGCATCTGCGAACAGATCCGAACGGTAAACAACCAGCTGAGTCCAGCCATCTGTTGGAACCGAAACAATTTCGCCTTCTGACTTGGCCATGTTGACCGGGCCTGAAGCAAAAGTGTTGGTGCCAAGATCTTCAACGATCTCGGTTGCCGCAGCTGAGTCCAGCATACCAGCCTCTGCAAATGGCAGAAGGTGCTGAACGGTGTGGTTCAGAACATCTGGCAGTTCACCAGCAGCGAAGGCAGCAGTTGCACGGGTGGCAATGTCCTTTTCACTGACGGCAACAACATTGACGGTGTGACCTGTCTCGGCCTTAAAGGCAGCGGCGATGCGCTCCTGTGCGGCCATACGGTCTGGCTGTTCTTCCATTGTCCACATGGTGATGGTGTCGGCAAAAGCCGAAGTCATCATCGATGTGGAGAGCAGGATGCCAGCTCCCAGCATTGAGAGTTTCTTCATTTCTTTCCTCCATGAAAGATGTTCGTCTCTAGGGTGGTCGGCCGCAACGGGCCATCACTCAGTCGGCGCACGAGTTCAGCGCTTCGGAGTTCTTGAAAATCTGTGGGTGAGCCACCATCAATGATGGCCAGCAGCATGTCACCAATCTGCCGTCCAGAATAGGCCTGTGGCTGGGCCATGGTTGTCAGTGGCGGGTTTGTATGACGCCCAATATCAAGCCCGTCATACCCAATGATTGAAATGTCCTGGCCCGGCGTCAGATTGCGAGCCCGTGCCGCAGCAAGGGCGCCAATCGCCTGCGTATCCGTGGCGCAAAGAATCGCTGTTGGCTGCTTGGCTGAACTCAACAGAACGCTGGCGGCACGCTCACCCCCACTGTCACCGATCTCGCCAATCTCGATCAGGGCCTCATCCGCAGGAAGGCCGTTATGCATGACACCTTTACGGAAGCCATCAAGGCGTGTCTGTGCAAAATTGTAATAGGTAGGCGCACCGATAAATCCAATGCGACGGTGACCCAGCATGGCAAGATGGTCCACCGCATCCATGAAAGCGGTCTCGCTATCCACATCGTACCAAGCATAGTCAGCGTAATTCTGTGCACGGCCATGAACGATGAAGGGAAGGCCAACTTCCTGGAGAAGCTTGATACGCGCATCTTCCTTATAGGGACGCGACAGCACAACACCACTGACCTTTCCACTTGAGGCCAGCCTGCGGATGGCATCACCTTCTTGCTCGGCCGACGGCGACTGCACGACCAAAAGGTCCCAGCCGCGCGTGGCAAGGGACTGTCCAAGGCCGGTCAGGAGCTGGGCGACAAAAGGTTCGGAAATCGAACCTGTGTTGGGTGGCATGAGATAGGCCACCGCTTCCGCAACACCAGTCGCGAGACGGCGGGCACTGTGATTAGCACGGTAGTCATACTGATCAGCAAGAGCTTTGACACGCGTGCGGGTGGCTTCACTGATGTCAGGGTAGTCATTCAGCGCACGCGATACCGTTCCTTCGGCAAGGCCGAGTTCGGACGCCAGGAATTTCAGGCTGACTCGCGCCATTTGTCTCCCCCTAGGGTTTGACGCTATTCCGAAAGCGCTTTCGGAATCAAGTGACTTTTTCAGTCTTCAGGCAGCGGAAAGTCGAATTTTGTCCCGGCACTAAGGGCTTTCCATGCCCAGTAATCATTGGCGGTGAGTGAGCCAAGCCGACGCTAGAAAATCATACAATGCTCAATCTGTAGACGGCCGTCGCGCTCAACAAACATCGCTTCGAGCACAAACTCGTCTTCAGATTTTGTGAAAAACAAACGCCAGGTGGCCGCAACCGAATGCTGGCGGCGAAACAGCGCAATGAATTCACGCCTGTCAAAAAATCCGACTCGCGCCTGATAATCAGCGCATTGCTGTGCAAGGTTTTCATCCGTCACGATAACCTTCAGCCGGTCTGTAAAGTCCTGCACGTGACGCGCATGGTCAATGTCCGTCGACCCGGCGAGCATGTTGTCGATCATTGGTTCAATCACCGCACGAATATCGTTGTCGCTTTTCGCGGCAAGTTTCATTGTGAATATGCGGGTGGGTTCCATAGCGATTTGCAGCAAGTCTCAGGCTAGAATTCGGATTAGGTTTCAGGGCAGGCTCAGCTTGGCCATTCGTCCGCCATCAACAATATAGGTCTGACCCGTAATAAAGGAGGCTGCGTCAGATGCCAGAAAGGCAACCAGCGCCGCCACTTCCTCAGGCTGACCCGTACGACCAAGGGGATGTATGCGTCCAATTTCAGCCCGAAAGGACTGCGGGTCGTCCAAGGAATTGATGAAATCAAGATTGAGGTCAGTATCAATCCATCCCGGGGCCACCACGTTGCAGCGAATGCCATCTCGGCCGTGATCAACTGCCACCGCCCGTGTCAGCCCATGCAACCCAGCCTTGGTGGCACAATAGGCAGCATGGCCCGGATTGGATCCCAGCCCCTCAATTGATCCGATGTTCACTATGCTGCCGCCGCCCTGCTGGCGCATGGCAGGCACGGCTGCGCCGATCAAGAGGAACGGCGCGGTCAGATTAATTGCAAGGGTGCGGTTCCAGTCAGCCAGCTCCATGTCTGGCACAGCACTTTCCTGCATCACGCCAGCATTATTGACAAGAATGTCCAGCCGGCCAGCGCGCTCCACAATCTCAGGGACAAGCCTAGCGACAGCATCGCTGTCAGCCAGATCGGTTTCAACATGGTCATTGTCCGGATCAGGCTGCCGCTGCGCAGTAAACACCTGCACACCTGCCTGTTGAAGCGCCTTGGTAATGGCCTTGCCAATTCCGCTCCGTCCGCCTGTGACCAGCGCAACCTTTCCAGCCATGTCGGTCATAGCACCGGCTTTCCGCCATTCACTTCAACCAACGCACCACACATATACCGGGCCGCATCTGACGCCAGAAACAGAACCACATCGGCAATGTCTTCAGGCTCGGCAATGCGCCCAAGCGGCACGGTTTCGCCAAGCGCCATCACAGCACTGTCAGGATCGAATCCGCGCTGCGCAAACCCACTACGAAGCATGGGCGTGTTAACCTCATTCGGGCAGACAGCATTGACCCGAATGCCCTGATGCGCGTGGTCCATACCCATGCATTGGGTCGCGGCCGCGATCGCCGCCTTGGTCATGCAATAGACCGTGTGATTTGGCCCGGGACGAAGTCCCCAGCAGGACGCCGTATTCACAATCGCACCCCCGCCTGACGCGGCCATCAGCGGGATGGCTGCCCGGCAAATTTGCAAAGGCGCTTCTACATTTACAGCCAGCGACAGTCGTAGATCATCATCCGAGGTTTCGGTGACTGGCCCGCGCGTGATTATGCCGGCATTGTTCACCACGATATCAAGGCCACCGAGTGCCTCATATGCAGCTTGAGGTAAGTTGCTAGCATAGGAGGAGTCACACAGGTCACCCGGCAGGTGGGCCGCTGCATCCATATCTGCAACATCACGATCCGCCACGGCAACGCTGGCTCCCTGTTGCATCAGCCTTTCCACAATAGCGCTGCCAATTCCGCCGGCAGCCCCCGTCACCAGAGCCTTACGCCCAGCAAACCCGTTATTTTCAGAACCAACCATTGCAGGCCACCTCCCCTTTGCATGCCACGTTCATGTTATCACGTGGCCACCGATCGCGAAGACCGTAGCGTCACAGAGAACGTGAGCGCTAAAAAAACAGCCCCTGCAAACACCGGGGCTGTTCATAGATGTCAGTGGCGTAGCCGCCACTGCATCAAGGTAAAGTGCGATTAGATCGCCAGGTAGTCGTGACGCAGCTGTTCATTTTCCAGAACATCCTTTGCACTGCCATCAAACACCACCTGCCCGGTATCCAGAATCACCGCCCGGTCGGCCAGCGTTAGCGCCGCGACTGCGTTCTGCTCGACAATGATGGTGGTAATGCCCTGCTCACGAATGAGCTGCAGCGTCTTTTCAATTTCCTGAACGATAACCGGAGCCAGCCCTTCATAAGGCTCATCAAGAAGAAGCAGCTTGATGTCACGGGCCAACACACGGCCGATGGCCAGCATTTGCTGCTCGCCTCCCGACAGGGTCGTGCCTTCCTGCTTGCGGCGCTCACCAAGACGCGGGAACAGATCGTAGATCCGCTCAATAGACCAGCCAACAGGCTTCTCGATCTGGGCAAGCTGCAAATTTTCTTCAACCGTCAGACCTTGAATGATCCGGCGATCCTCAGGCACAAGTCCGATGCCAGCCTGCGCCGCCTGAAAGGACGACGCCTGGTGAAGCGGGTTACCATCAAGCCAGATTTCACCGCGAACCAGAGCTGGCGAATCCACCCGTGCAATCGAGCGCAGGGTCGATGTTTTGCCGGCACCATTACGGCCCAGAAGGGCAAGGATTTCCCCTTCATTCAGCTCAAGGCTGACACCCTGAACGATATAGCTCTCGCCGTAATAAGAGTGCAGATCACTGGCGGTAAAGAATGACGATGGGGCAGCCTGCGGCTGTGTAGCTTGCGCAGCCATTAGTGTGCTCCTCCAAGATAAGCTTCCTTGACCTTCGGATGGCCTTTGATGTTTGCCGGCTCGTCTTCGACGATGACATGGCCTTGCGCCAGCACAGAAATGCGCTGCGCCAGCGAGAACACGACATGCATGTCATGCTCAATGATCACCTTGGTGATCTGACGCTTGCTCTGCAGTTCGGCCAGAAGGTCGATGGTGTTGTTGGTATCGGCACGCGCCATACCGGCGGTCGGCTCGTCCAAAAGCAGAAGCTTGGGGTCCTGTGACAGGCACATCGCCATTTCCAGCCGACGCTTGTCACCACGTGACAAGGAGGAAGCCTGCATGTGAAGCTTGTCTTCCATCCGGACGTCAATCAGCATTTGCTCGGCCTTTTCACGGATATCCGTTTCGGTTTCCGTTGGTGTGACCGCATTCAACCGGAACATGCCATCACGCCGCGCAAAGCAGGGGATCATGACATTTTCCAGAACACTGAGATCGGAAAAGATTTCAGGCGTCTGAAAAACGCGAGACACGCCAGCCTGGTTGATCTGCCAAGGCTTCAGTCCAAGCAGGGACTGACCGTCAAAGGTCACCGTGCCAGAATCCGGCATCAGCTTACCGATAAAGCAGTTCAGAAGAGTCGACTTGCCGGCACCGTTAGGACCGATGATGGCGTGGATCGTACCCTCTTCGACATTGAGGTTTACATCATCAAGCGCCTGCAGGCCGCCGAAGCGTTTATTGACACCCTTGATTTCAAGAAAGCTCATCAGACTATCCCCTTATTCGGCCGGCGCAGACACGGTGGTGTTGGACTTATCCTTACGGGCAAGCACACGCCGTATGATCCGGTTTGCACCCTCAATCAGGCCACCTGGAAGGAAAATCACCACCAGCATGAACACGATACCAAGGGTCAGATGCCAGCCCTTGCCGACGAAGAAATGCAGGACGCCGACAACCACATCTTCAAGCCCGTCGGGCAGGAAGGCGAACCAGCCATGCAGAACGTTATCGTTGATCTTCGAGAAGATGTTCTCGAAATATTTGATGAAACCAGCACCAAGAACAGGACCGATCAGCGTGCCGGCACCCCCAAGGATGGTCATCAGAACGACCTCACCAGACGCCGTCCACTGCATGCGCTCAGCGCCCGCCAGCGGATCGGTGATCGCCATCAGGCCACCAGCCACTCCTGCATACATTCCAGAGATCACGAAGGCAGCCAGCGTGTAAGGACGTGTATTCAAACCGGTATAGTTCATGCGGGTCTGATTGGTCTTCACAGCGCGCAGCATCAGCCCGAAGGGCGAGCGGAAAATGCGCAACGCCAGGTAGAAGCCAAGGATCAGGATCAGCGCACAGAAATAGAAGCCAACATTGAACTGGAATGTCATGCCAAGAATTTCAAATTTGGCCGTCGAGTTCATCGTCAGACCAAACAGATTGGTTGATGGCAGCGAACCCGTGTCATTTGCCGCATCCAGAATGCGCGGATCTTCCAGGGTGAGCTGCAGGCCTGTTTCACCATTGGTGATCGGCGTCAGGACCGAATAGGCAAGGTTGTAGCTCATCTGGGCAAAGGCCAGCGTCAGGATCGAGAAATAAATCCCCGAACGGCGCAGCGACACATAACCAATAGCCAGCGCGAACAGACCGGAAACGGTGACTGCCAGAAGCAGAGCCGGGATTACGTTCATGGTCAGAAGCTTAAATACCCAGACTGCGGCATAGGATCCAACACCCAGAAACGCCGCGTGACCAAATGACAGGTAGCCGGTCAGGCCGAACAGGATGTTAAAGCCGATTGCAAACAGCCCAAAAATGGCAAAACGCTGCAACAGATCGGGATATCCGGCGCCGAACGGTGCCAGAATGATCGGGCCCGCCAGAACCATGATGGAGAAGAAAATCATAAGGTAACGGTCATTGACCTTGCCGAGATCAAACACTGTTTAGTCCTCCATCATACCAGCGCGACCCATCAGACCGCGCGGACGCGTCAGCAATACGGCGATGGCAACGAGATAAATGATAATCTGGTCAATACCAGGAAGAATTGTCTTCACTTCATTCATGGACGCAAAGCTTTCCAGAATGCCGAGAAGGAAGCCGGCAAGAACCGCGCCAGGCAGCGACCCCATGCCGCCAACCACAACAACGACAAAAGACAGAACCAGGAAGTCCATGCCCATGTGATAGTTCGGCGGATTGATCGGCGTGTACATCACACCGGCCAAACCGGCCACTGCAGCCGCAATACCGAACATCAGCGTGAAGCGCCGGTCGATATTAATGCCAAGAAGCCCCACCGTCTCACGATCGGCCATGCCTGCTCTCACGACCATACCGAAGGTGGTGAACTGCAGGAATGAGAACACCATTCCAATGATCAGTGCAGAGAATAGAAAATAAATCAGGCGCCACAGCGGGTAAATGATGGTGTTTTCAGCAAAACCGAGAAGAACGCCGAAATCAAACGACCCGCTGAAGGCGTCAGGGGCCGGCGTTGGAATGGGATTGGCGCCATAGAACGCCTTGATGATCTCCTGAAGCACAATCGCCAGGCCGAATGTCACCAGAATCTGGTCAGCATGCGGGCGCTTGTAGAAATGCTTGATCAGACCGCGTTCCATCACATAGCCGACGATCAGCATGATTGGTATTGCAAACAAAATCGCCAGCGGGACCGTCCAGTTTATGATCGCCTGCCCTGCCGCTTCGCCGAACCACATTTCGACATAGGGAACTTTGACCTTCAGCGGGTTCCCCAGAAAGTCAGTTTTCGTCGGATCAACGATCACGACATATGATTTAAGCAATTTCTGCAGCGTGACAGCGCAGAAGGCACCGATCATGAACACCGCACCATGCGCGAAATTCACAACACCGAGCGTGCCGAAAATAAGGGTAAGACCAAGCGCAATCAGCGCATATGCGCTGCCCTTGTCCAACCCGTTTAGAATCTGAAGCAGTATGGCGTCCATCTATCGAACCCTACAAACCTGTCTAATGCTGCTGAAAGCAGGTCACGCCGGCATAGCCGACGTGACCCGAAATATTTGAAACCAGAAGCGTTATGCGCCTGGGTTACAGGTACCGAGTGCACCACCCGAGAACATTGGGTGATCTGGTGCGTACTCAACCTGGGCACGTGGAGTAACCTCAACAATTTCCAGAACGTCAAATTCTGAAGTTGGGTTTTCCTTACCCTTCACGACGAGAACGTCCTTGAAGCACTGGTGATCTTCAGCACGATACTCGGTCGGACCATTGCCAAGACCGTCGAACTTGAAGCCTTCCAGAGCTTCTACAACGCCGCATGGGTTGAAGGTGCCGGCACGCTCACAGGCATCAGCATAAAGCAGAGCCTGACAGTACACTGTGTGAGCAGCCTGTGATGGTGGGAAACCGTACTTCTCACCGAACGACTTGACGAATGCCTTCGAGCCTTCGTCCGACAGCGACCAATGCCAGTTTGTCGAACCAAAGATGCCCTTAACGTTTTCGCCAGCACCACGCGCCATCAGACGCGAGTAAAGCGGAACAACGATTTCGAAGTTCTTGCCGTTCACCATCTTGTCACGCAGACCGAACTGAACAGCCGAAGTCAGCGAGTTGATCATGTTTCCGCCGTAGTGGTTCAGAACCAGAACGTCGGCACCAGAGTTCAAGACAGGTGCTACATAGGACGAGAAGTCAGTGGTTGTCAGCGGAGTGGTGACGTTCTTGACAGTTTCCCAACCCTTGGCTTCGGTTGCCGCGGCAATCGACTCCTGCTGGGTCCAGCCCCAGTTGTAGTCAGCGGTCAGGTGATACGCACGGCGGTCCTTGCCATACATCTTCTCAAGCACAGGTGCCAGCGCGGCGCCGGACATGTAACCGTTGAAGAAGTGGCGGAAACCGTTGGCCTTGCGGTCCTTACCAGTGGTGTCGTTGGAGTGGGTCAGGCCAGCCATGAAAATCACGCCAGCTTCCTGACACAGACCCTGCACAGCAACAGCCACACCTGAAGACGAACCGCCTGTGATCATCACAGCGCCGTCTTTTTCAATCATCGACTTGGCAGATGCACGGGCGGCGTCAGACTTTGTC
>WTJS01000206.1 GCA_011524735.1 Alphaproteobacteria bacterium | reverse complement strand
GTCTTGACGGCAGGCTCCTTACATCGACTCGATGATCAGATCCAAATTTCTGACGGCATTCAGATTATGCCGCGTCGTCGCATAGTCGCCAGCATAGAGATAACAGAACACATCCGCTTTCAAGGCGGCCTCCTGATTGGGTTCACTGTCCTCAATGGCGATACAGTCACCAGCCGCAACGCCAAGCCGTGACAGAGCCACCTGATAGACCTCGCTGCTTGGCTTTTCCGCAATCACATCGGCCTTGGTTGTCAGCAGATCAAAGCTGGTGATATCGATATGGGGTGCCAGCGCCTCGGTCAGAATGTCCAGAGTGCGTTTTGTGGTTGTCGTGATGAAGCCAAGCTTGATGCCCCGATCCTGGCAGCGCGCAACGCAGTCTGCGATGCCGGCCCGCGGCATGACCCCCTGCGCCAGAAGCTCTTCAAACCGATCCTGCTTTGACTGATGAATGGCCATCAGAAGCTCGTCTGAAACCTTACCTTTGGTGAAGGCCTTCAGCCGCCGCACCCCCCCTGGACTTCTAAGCATTTCGCAGTAATTGCCAATGCTCCAGTACCAGTCGAGACCGTGATCTTGAAAGGCCATATTATAGGCCTGCCGCTGAAGCTCGGACGTTTCGGCCACAACGCCGATTGACCCAAAACACAACGCTTTCATGGCCTGCCTCCTTTCGAAAGAGCGAATTGCTGAAGGCACCCTTCAACACCATGTTCCAAAAACATCAACATTCGCTCAGCATATCACACAATCTGCGACCTGTTGCCGCAATCATTCCAAATGGAAACGAATTTGTGTAGCGCCGCATCGGCGGCCTCCAGCCCGACATCGCCAGTTGACCGACAACCCGCACTTCATGATACCGTCTGAGGGAAAGACCAAGACCGGAGACTTTAAGGCATGTTCACCTCCATCACAGTCGAAAATGAAGGCGATGTCCTTGTTTGCAGGCCAGCTACCGGACAGCCAATGCGGTTCCATGCCATGTGGCTTCGCGACAACGCGAATGATGAGGCCACACGATCTTCACAGAATGGCCAGCGGTTGATCACCCTGGCCGACATCCCCTCCGACATCGCCATCCAGTCCGCCAGCCTTGAAGATGGCAGCATCGCGATCCGCTTCACTGATCGAGATGAGACTGTCAGCTATGACGGTGACTGGCTGGCAACCCATTGTTACGACCGGCAAGATCCGCGCCCCGATCTGTGGATTGCCGAAGAGAGCGAGACCTGGGATCAAAGCCTTGGCAACAGCCTGCCAAGTGCCGATTTTACCAGCCTGCATGAAGACAGCGACACCCTGCTGACCTGGCTTCAGGGCCTCAACCGTCATGGCGTTGCCAAGGTGACAGGCGGCCCAGTCCAGAGCGGCGCCCTGATGGATGTCGCGGCGCTATTCGGTTATGTGCGCGAAACCAATTACGGCAAATGGTTCGAGGTGCGGACCGAGGTCAATCCGGTGAACCTTGCCTATACCGGGCTGGGGCTGCAGGGCCACACTGACAACCCCTATCGTGATCCGACCCCAACCATGCAGATCCTGTATTGTCTGGAAAATTCAGCCGAAGGCGGAGACAGCATTGTCGTCGACGGCTTCCGCTGCGCTGAGAAGCTACATCAGGAAAATCCTGAGGGGTTTGACCTGCTGCGCAAATACTGCGCCCGTTTTTCCTATGAGGGGTCCAGCGGTGTCGCGCTGCATTCACGGCGGCCGATGCTGGAATGCACCCCTGATGGCGAACTTGTTGCGGTAAGATTCAATAATCGCTCAGCCGCTGCCTTCACCGATATTCCCTTTGACGACATGGACGGATTCTACAAAGCCTATCGCCGCTTTGGCGAACTTGTCGAAGATCCCGCCATGCAGGTCAGTTTCAAGCTTGAGCCTGGCGAATGTTTCATCCTCGACAATACCCGCGTGCTGCATGCCCGCACTGGCTACAGCGGTGACGGCACACGCTGGCTTCAGGGATGCTACCCAGATCGAGACGGCATGAAATCCACCCTTGCCGCCATGTCATCAGCACGAGCGGCATCATGACCGACCGACAAACAGACCAGATCATCGACAGCATCATCCGGGTGTTCGCCGATCACGGCGACGAAGAATATCTTGGCGAGCCCGTCACCATGTCAGAACACATGCTGCAGACGGCCCATTTTGCCGCTGAGGCTGGCGCAGATGAAGCCACCATCATTGCCGCGCTGATTCATGATATCGGCCATTTCACCTCGGACCATGGCGCGTTTTCCATGCAGGATACCGAGGACAAATATCACGAGCATGCTGGCGCTCGCTTTCTGCAAGGGCATTTCCCCCAGATTGTGATCGATGCTGTCAGACACCATGTCGCGGCAAAGCGCTATCTGTGTGCTGTCGACCAGTCCTATCACGATGGTCTGTCCGAAGCCTCAAAGCATTCCCTTAATCTTCAGGGCGGCCCAATGTCAGACAGCGAACAGGAAGAATTTGCCGCCAGCACTGCGCATCTTGACCAGATCTTGTTGGTCAGACGCTGTGATGACCGCGGCAAGGTCCCAGGACTGAAGGTCGCTCCACTTGAAACATATCTGCCAATGATGCGCCGGGTGCTGACCGCAGCCACAGGCTAGGTAAAAAACCTGTGCCGCAATCTCTATGCCGCGATCCCTATTTCGCTATCAGGGCATCCCAGATCAGGCTGATGGCAAGTAGCGCAAGCATGACCTGAAAGGCACGGGCAAACATCTGGTTGCTGACACCCGCCAGCACGCGTTTGCCAATAATATTGCCCCCAATTGTGGCGAGCGATGCGCAGATGATTGTCACCAGAAAGTCGGCAACGGCGAACCCAACCAGTGAAAATCCAGCAACTTTGAACACGTTACCGGCGAACCCAAAAAAGCCAAGCGTGCCGACCATCCGCTCCTTGGTGAGGTTTTCAAACCTGAGAATGGCACCCAGCACGGGCGCGATCACCCCAACCAGAACATTCCCAATTCCGGTGACAAACCCCGCCGCCAGATAGACCCAGCCCGGCAAAGCTGCCGCCATAGGACCAGCCGGCTTGCGGATCAGCAGCGAAATCAGCACAAATCCGGCAATCGCAATCTGCAACGCGGACTCGCTCATCATGTGGTGAACTTGCAACCCCGCATAAACGCCTAGGGGCATCGGCAAGACAAATCGCAGAATAACCGGCCAGTGCATATGACGTCTGAACAGGATCACCCGCGTGGTGTTGGCCACAAGCTGAATACACCCATGTGCCGGAACAACGCTGGCTGCGGGCAGAAAATACAGCATGGTCAGCAGCAAGGCTGTCCCACCCCCGGCCCCTATGATGGCCGTCACCGTAGACGTGGCAAAGGCTGTCAGACTGATAACAAGAACCGAGAGCGGAGTCTCGGCGGCGGATAGAAAAGACAGCATGTCAGACCAAACCGCCACGATACACGCCGAGCCTCGCCCCGCCGCCAGTCATGCCCACAGACATCACACGCATCCATTCCCCCGTCACAACACCAACTTTGCAAAAACGCAAATCCAAACTGGATTATCCAGCCACATCCAGCGCTAGGTGCGATGATATGGCAATAGTTATTTCTGCCTCTGGCAAGGAGTGCACTCTGGACAATCTGAGGAATTGCTGTAGATTCTGGTCAAATTTGCCAGTTGGGCAAACGGTGTTCCACGCTTTTCTCTGTGAATTGAATGGGCTACCTCGACTTGAATTCACAGGAGAAAATAATGGTCGGAACAGTTAAGTGGTTTAACTCCACCAAGGGCTATGGCTTTATCGAATCAGAAGAGCAGTCGTCAGACGTCTTCGTACACATCACTGCAGTACAGGCAGCCGGCATGACCGAGCTGAAGGAAGGCCAGAAGGTTTCCTTCGAGCTGGAAACAGGTCGCAACGGCAAGACCTCTGCGGTTGACCTGAAGGCTCTCTAAGCCTTTGTGCGACCTGGTGCGGCCGGCGCTCTGACGCCGCGTCACATCTGCGCCCAGACACTTGATGAAGCACGCGTCACCTGCGCGTGCTTTTTTTATGGGTCAGCCTGACCTGACAAACAGAACGTCCCGGTTGACCGCCTTTTCTTCTGACCAGGCGACCGTGAAACCCATATCTGCCATGTAATCCATGATCCCGGCATTCTCATGGTCTATCTCAATGAACACCTCACGAAGCTGGCTGTCCGCCAGTAATTCTGCCGCTCCACGCAACACGCCAAACTCTGCCCCATCAACATCAATCTTCAGATGCGTCGGGGACAGCTGCTGCCGCTTGACATAATCATCAAGGGCCAGCGTCATGACGTCATAGCTGTAAGGTACGTTCTTGCGGTGAAGATGCGGGATATGCGTGTCAGAATTGCAGGTGATTGTGACAAGCTCTCCACTTGTCTCACCGACAGCAGCAAACACAAATTCGAACCTGTCCTCGTTCAGACGCCTGTTCAGCGCACAGAAATGCGCGTGATACAGCCCACAGTCAAAACCAACGACGGTGACATTCCTACCAAGGGGAGACGAAGCCAGCGCCACTTCCTGGCCATAGCTTGTTCCCACATCAAAATAGACCGACCCTTCAGGCATCGCCGCAAGCCACTGATAGAGGCGCGGCTCACGCTGCCCAGACGCAATCTGGTTCAGATCATCAGCAACATAGTGACAGTTTGGCGGCACGAAAAAGGACGCTTGCAGGGACTCCAGCCTGACGGATGTCCGTTTCGGCAAAAGACGCAGCAGCCTGCCAAGCGCGTGAGAAAAAGAAAGAAGCATGACGAAACAACCAAAGACCTGACAGCAAACTAGCACGGTTGACGCCGCGCCAGATCACCACCGCATTACTGCGTTAAGACAACCGACTACAGTCCTACCACGGTGAACCAGTAGCGGGGAGGATTTGATTGCCCTTCAGAATAATTTACCATTATGCGCCAGCTGGAAAGAGGCTCTGACAGGTCCGTTTGCGGCGCGCCTTACCCTTCGGATTTGCGCTTGCGCGGCTCACGCGTCACCATTTTCAAGAACACCATCACGAAAACCACCATCACAACATAGAGAATCAGAACCTGTGGTTCGTTCTGCAGATTTTCATGAAGTGAGTCATTCATGCAGACAAAGTCACGTCGGAATTCGCTGACACGCTCAACCTGCGAGAGCACCTCGCATGCATTTGGTCCGTCATTGGCCATTGATCACCCTCCCAGATTGTCGCTTAGCAGCATGTCTTTCAGAAACATCAGGGCAAAATAGCCGGCATTTGTCATCACCACAAAACAGATGAACAACCGAATTTCAGGCTGTAACGCCTCATCGAACAGGTTTTTAAAGAAGCCATTGGACAACAGGATGGAGAATTCGATCACATAAAGGGTCAGGACCGCAGCCGTCAGGATCAGCAGTGTGCCAAGACCAGCCGTCTGGCCAGCAACCAGACTGACAGCTGTCAGCATCACCGCAAGCACCAGCCCAAGTACCAGCCATGTAGGCGACGGCCCCGACACGACACGCATCCTCCCAAGCGTAGAAGCTGGCTGGCTTCGTGCCAGCATCAAAAGCAGCGTCAGCGCACTGCCATGAAGTGCAAACACCGCCAGGAGCTTGGCCTGTGCCAGCCCGTCAAACGGATCGAAAATCAGCCGGGTTTCATCAAATCCCATAATGCCATGCCCGCCGCACCACCTTGAATGGTCGGCACGTTCTGATGATCCCCCTCACACGCTGAGATAGGCGTCGCATGGCACCGCTTCAATAGACGGCCATTCAGCCACCACCCCATCGGCCCTGTGCGGCGGTAAATCGCATGAAAATATCTTCACAAGACCATCTTTCAGGCCGAACGTAGCAGCGTCACTGACGTTATGAACGAGGCAGACATGGTTGGCAGACTCATTGATCGGCAGCATTCAGGTCATTACTGGGCATGGATCACCCTGTCCTGGGCTGCTGTCCTGATCCTGTCTTTTCCAAGCCTGTTGATCAGCTGGTATTCGGACGGCTTCACGGCCATGATGATGATCGCCTGTCTGCCGCTGGCGGCGCATGGCTATAGCTGCCTTGCCAACGTTGGGGCATTGCGCTCCGGCAGCGGCCGGACAGACGGAACCCGGGGCCAATACCCAGACCACGACCCCATGGATCGCAGCCCCGTAGATCCGGGCCGTGTCGGTCCGGCGCTGACGGTGATCAGCTATCCGTTCGGCATACTAATCTGTTCGTTTTTCATGCCACTGGAGCTGGCGGCTGGCATGCCCTATGCCGGCATTTTTATGGCCATTCTGACCTTTGGCATTTTCTTTACCGGCCTCGCCCCGCTTCTGGGCTTTGCCATTGTGCGTCTTGTCATGTCGCGCGGCGTGACCCGCAGAGGCATCATTTCCAGTCTGATCGTCATGACCATATGCTGGCTTCTATCCGGATTGACCGGCTACGCGCTGGGAATGGCCTGAGACCGCGCGCTTCCCTGCCAGCCATCCACCTTGCCAAACATGCACCTCGCCAGACTTTAACCGCTGTGCCGCAATGCCTATCTCTCAGCCATGGAACAGTCAGGGCAGAACAGGCACCGCCGCACACCATCTGGACCGACCAGCGCCCTATGGCGTGGCGGGCGGGCGATGCTGGCAACGCTGGCATTTTATGTCGGCGTGATGGGAGCAGGCCCGCTGAAACTGGCACAGGCAGACAGCGACATGATTTTCCCTATGGATGAACGGGCAGCGCGATACTGGCGGTTTGTCACTGACGGCGTCATGGGTGGGGTGTCAAAAGGCGGCGTACAGTTTGCGTCTGAAGATGGGTTGGGTTTTGCGCGTATGACGGGTGATGTCAGCACCGCCAATAATGGAGGATTCATTCAGATCCGCGCCGGCATCAGCTTTGCAGGCATGGCGGATAACGGGGCTGGGCTGACGGGCCTCCGGCTTGTCACACGCGGCAATGGCGAGCGCTATTTCATTCACATCCGGACCAGAAACAATCGACGTCCCTGGCATTACTACGCCGCCCCATTTGAGACTGGCGCGGACTGGCAGCAGGTGGAAATCCCCTTTGCCAGCTTCCAGCATTCGGACGGGCTGCGCCCGGCGGCTCCCTCACCTCAGGACATGATCTCTCTTGGCATCGTCGCCTATGGGCGTGACCATGCCGCTGACATATCGGTTGCCGAACTGGCCTTTTACTAGGCGGTTACTGAAGGAACCTGGCGATATGGGCTTTATCCGCAATGATGCTGGCGACATGATCCCGCCTTTTGGTGGCGAAGGATTTCCGTGGATTGGTGGCGATCTTCAGACAATCCGGCATTTTCTGCGCGATGATGCACCGCCACCCCCGCCCTCCACCGAAATACTGATTGACCTTGATGACGGAGACAGGCTGCTGGCCGCTTTCCACGCTGCCCGCACCCCTTCATCACGGGGCTGCATCATTGCGGTGCACGGCTTGAACGGATGCATGGATGCCCAGCATATCTGGTGGCTGGTCGAACCTGTTCTGAAGGCGGGATACAGCCTGCTGCGGGTCAACATGCGCGGGGCCGGACCAGCACGCCAGCTGGCAAAGGGAACCTACAACGCCCGGGCGGGCGCGGATCTCATCCCCTTTATTGATACTGCTGCAACCCATGATCCGGACGCCCCGATTTTCATGATGGCGCATTCGCTTGGCGGGACGGCCGCGCTGAACATGGCGCTTGAATTCCCGGATGCCGCCGCCCGGCTAACTGGCCTTGTAACCATCGGCACACCGCTGGACATGGTGGCAACAGCGGCAAGGTTCAATGCGCCGCGCAACCGGCTCTATATACGGCATATGCTGGACGGGTTGAAAGACATCGCCGCGACAGCGCCAGACCTTGCGGATCACTATCTGCAGGCCTCAAAGCGTGCCCGAAACGTCTATGATTTCGATGACTGGCTGACCGCGCCGCTGGCAGGCTTTGCCAGCAGTGATGACTATTACCGCGCCGCCAGTGTGATGGACAGAATGACCGACCTGACAATACCGGCGCTGATCCTGCAGGGGTCAAATGACCCCTGGGTACCGGCAAGCTGTCTTGACCTTCCGAGGCCGAAGGACGCCCACAGAGGCACATCAGTGGTGGTGACGCGCGGCGGCGGGCATGTCGGATTTCATGATCGCCAGCTGAACTGGCACATCCGCGCAACGCTGGCCTGGTGCGATGCCATTCTGAAGAGAGCGGGGTGAAGGCCTACGGCTTGATGCCTCAACACCCTCACCCGGGCGGGGGACCAGATGTCTCCCAAATCCGCTGACCTTCAAGATTTGACCAGCCAAACCCCTGCGCGGACGGGCCATGATCCTGAAGTCGGGCCAACCGGTCAAAAGCATCATCAATATCAGGCACTGTGCCTGCCGGGATCCACCACATCACCAGATAGGGTTTGTCAGGTGACACAAACCATCGATGACGGTTCTTCATGAACCTGCGATGCACCGTATTCCAGGCAAAGAATTCCAGATCGGTCGCTGTCTCCCATACTGCCAGCGTCGCCGTCAGACGCGGGTCGCGCATATGGGGTGATGCGCGCGCGGCATCACCGCGCCCGCTATCATCCTTCAACCGCCAGACAAAGCCGGGCGACCTGTCGGCAATGCCATTTACCGCATCCAGCGCATTTACAAAGTCAGCCATGACCGGATCTTCAAGATCAGCGATGGCCATAGCAATATTCAGCGACGCAAGGTGATGGCCCTCAGGCTGCGGAAAGCTGGCCTGCGACGCCGCGACCTCTGTCGCACCATCCTTGGATACTGATTTCCTTGTCGACTGGTCGTTCATCAAACTGTCTTCCGATCACGGATGAATGGTTCCACAATGATCATATCATCAGGATGGAAAAGAAAATGAAAGAGCCTTTCACAATCAGGATAGCCGAACCGGCAGATGATGCCGCCAGGGCCGCCTTGCTGGCCCCGACCTATGGCAGTGACGCTCAAACACTGGCCTCAGAGGCTGCCGAGATCCGCGCGCGCTATCGGCAGTTTGGCGATCTGGCTCCGGGCCTGATCGGCTGGGTGGCACAGGACCGGACAGGGCAGATCATTGGTACATTGGAAGCCAGCATACGCCTGTTCGCGAATGGCTGCGAGAGTGTTGGCATCCTGTTCATCGAAGGCATTGCGGTAGACGACGCAGCACGGCAGACCGGTATTGGCACCGCACTTGTCGAAACCGCCGCACAATGGGCGAAAACGCAGGGCATCTCCGAGCTGGCCAGCGACGCGCATCTCGAAGACAGCGCCACGCAGCACTGGCATCTCGCAATGGGATTTGAGGTCACAGAAAGGACAGTCTGTTTCAGACGCCCTGTCTAACGATCCGACCACGCGTCAGCGATGTCCTTCAGGGGCGCTCTACGGGGGCGCTCTACGGGGGCGCTCTACGGGGGCGCTCTAAGGAAACGCTCTTCAGGGCCGTTCTTCGGGTCCGGCTGCTGCATCGACCGAGCCTTCATCTTCATCACGATTGATCCCCGCCTTGACTTCACGGATGGCCAGCCAGACAAGAAAGGCAATCACCGGCACCGCCGCTGCCTTGAACAGGTTGATGTCCAGCCCCCAGCTGGCCAGCGGCAGCGGCTTGCCAAGATAGCCAACCAGCCCGACCCCATAATAGGTCACCGCCGCAATTGACAGCCGCTCAACTGTCTGTTGCAGACGGAGCTGCTGGCGGGCGCGGGCGTTCATTGACCGCAGAAGATCGCGGTTCTGCCGCTGGATAATCATTTCTGTCTGGGTCTGCAGCAGATCACCTGCCCGCGTGATCCGCTCTGACAGACGCGACAGCCGTTCAGCAAAAGCACGGCAGCTGTCCAGCGCCGGGGTCATACGACGTCCAAGAAATCCACGGATTCCCTGAAAACCTTCCAGCCGGCTGAGCTGAAGACCACTGATACGATCATTCAAAATGGCCTCATAGGCCTTGGTGGCCGCCAGCCGGTAGGATGTGCGCGAATAGATTTCCTCAAGATCGGCAGCCTGCGAAGACAACACTGACAGCAGCTGCTGAACCTGACCATGCGACTGCCTGATCTGCGCGGCAAGATCACTTGTCAGCCCGCCAACCGTGCGTTCAATGCCGCCAAGCCTTGCGCCATGCTCACGGACCGCCGCAAACCCCAGAAGCGCCAGCATACGGTAGGTTTCAAGCTCGACAATCCGCTGCACAATCCGGCCCATGCGGTTTGGCGCGATTTTCTCGTTGAACACAGCGATCCGCGAAAAGCCAGCATCATCGATGTCAAAAGCAAAGTGAAGCTGTGCATCACCACCACTGAAGATGTTAGAGGCAATACCGCGGCTCTGCATCATGGCCTGCATTTTTTCAGGTGTATTACCGCGGGGTGCCTTGCCGCCAATTTCCAGCCAGATGGCGTGAAACACAGGGGCCGGGATGCTGCGCGCCCAGGCCAGTGGCAGATGTGTCAGATCAGGATCAAACGCATCACCAAGAAGCCCAGCTGTCTTGCCATGACCCTTTTCAACAAAGCTGACAGACAGGAATTCTGTGTGCTGTTCGACCCGCAAGGCATAACCATCCATTTCCAGACGCAGGAATTTCTGGCGGTCGGTTATGGCGTCTTTGCCATTCGCATCAAGGAACGCGTTAACATATCCGAGGATATCGGCGCTGTTGCCATCTGTCAGATAGACAAACCGGATGAAACGTCCTGCACCATCAAAATCATGAAAGGCACGGGCGTGAAGCTCGTCGGACAATGTTCGTCGCAGGGCAAATTCTTCCATTGGCTGCAGATCCCTATCTGCCAGCAGGCCCCACACTGCCGGACATTACATATCCCCCTGCTCTACCGTGGCAGATGCGCTTCGATGGCGTCAATGACCTTGCGCGAATTGGGGCTGGTGGTCGACGCAAACCAGTTCACAAGCTCACCGTCTGCATTGATCAGATGTTTATAGAAATTCCAGCGCGGCAGCTTCATCCGGCCCTGATCGGCAATCCAGAGATAGAAAGGATGCGCATCCTTCCCTTTGACCCTTACTTTTTCGGTCATTGGAAAATCAATGCCGTAATTGATTTCGCAGAACTGTTTTATCTCGCCGGAAGAATCATATTCCTGACGCCCAAAATCCGCACTTGGCACACCAATGACCACAAGCCCGCGGTCCCGGTAGGTCTCCCACAGGGTCTGCAACCCTTCATATTGCGGGGTAAATCCACAGAGCGAAGCGGTATTCACCACAAGCACGGCCTTGCCGGCATAATCTGCCAGCCGCAATTCACCGCCTTCAAGATTCTCAAACACAAAATCATGCGCGGTAGGTGGCGCACTTATCGCAGGTTGCATCGTCAATAACCCCATCAGAAACAGACCCACTACGCCACGAAACCATGATCCGGTATGCCGGGTCACACCGGCTCCTAATCCAGTAAAATGCTGCCGTTTCATAATCGCCAAGCCTTTCGGCGCGGTGGTGGAAGGAATTCACACCGCATAGGTAAGTACAGTTTCTGATTTTCCAATGGGTCAACACCCGCTATTAAAAGCGAAGCAGTGACAAGATTGGGCTGGCATCAGACTGTTTTCAGGCACGGCCAGCGGGTGAGGTAGAGATGGACGACGAAACACAAGTTCCCGAGCAGGGCAATGTCATGGAAAAGGTGCTAAACACCTTCGACGGGCTGTTCGACAATGCAACCGATACAATTGGCAGAGCGACCGACAAGATCACCGGTGCTGGCTCGGATATCGGACGTGATGCCGGCGCGGCAGCCGGTTCCATCGGCGAGAAAGCCAGCGGCGTTGCCGACAGTATCGGTACCACCCTGTCTGAAAATTTCGATGCAGCGGTAACCTTTACCAAGGGCCTGTTTGGCGGCTGACAGCACCCGCCGCGACGGCAAATTGCCGCGCTATGCCGGGCATGGATGACAGACGCCCGGAAACTGGCTTAGGCTTAAGTCATCTTTTAACAGCGAAAAGGAGGTGATCTGATGTCTAGTGTGATCGGTTTTGATAGTGCGAAAGCGGCAGGCGGACTGAAGAGCAGCCTCGTCAGGGTGTCCTGACGCTGACCTGCGCATCTATCTGATACCATCAAACGGAAAGGGGAGGCTCACGCCTCCCCTTTTTTGTCATTCTTCACTCTGGTCCTAATTGGCTTTCTTGTAATCTGCAATGGCCTGTTTCAACTGGTCACGTTCCTTACAGTTGAAGCTGCATTGCGCGTTCAACCGTGCAAGAAGCCCCTCAGCCCCTTCCAGATTGCCAAGAGTCAGATACAGCTCGCCCTTATATTCCAGGGCCCCCTTGTGCTTTGGGTCAAGCGCCAGCGCCTTGTCATAGGCAGCTTCAGACCGGACGTAATCACCAAGCTTGCGCGAGGCAAACCCTGTCAGGTTCCAGGCGTCCGCACTATCCGGCTTCGACTTCAGTTCTGTTTCCAGATAGCCAAGTGCGCCAGCAAATTCACCTGCAGCAATTAACCCCTGCGCCTTGCGCATGTTCTTGGAAACACCCTTCATCGAATAGCCATAGCTTTCGCTGCTACCACTATCACCGCTGCTTCCGCTACCAGCAGCGTAAGCTGATCCAGCAAACAGAGCCGCAAGGGACAGCATCGCTGCAGCAATGCCAGTCAGCATCAGGATCCGGCGCAGCGTTGCGGCCTGATCTTCTCTCGCGGCAATGGCCGCAGCACGTGTCTGACGGCGGCTCATGCTTCTGTCTCCCCACCAGCATCAATCCAGCCCGAGATGCCACCAACATTACTGACATTCTGATAGCCCATATCGATCAGGGTCTTTCCGGCGAGCGCAGCCTGTCCGCCTGCAGCGCACAGCAGAACAATCTCGGCATCTTTCGACAGGGCAGGGTTGTGGAAGTCAGTACTGTCATCAGCCGCGAATTCAATAAAGCCACGCGGAATGCGGAGTGCACCAAGAACGGTGCCCGTCTGGGCAATGGCGCTGCTGTCACGCACATCAACGAAGACTGCCTTGCAGGCCTTGTGAAGTTCAATCCCCTCTTCGGCGCTGATCTTGGGAACCACTGCATTGGCCTCGGCCAGATAATCTTTTGCCTGTTTCATCTTATCCTCGTCTCAGTGATGAACCGATCATCGTCGGGTCTGAGTCTGAGATAGGCGCTCAGCCAGCTGGTTCAAGCAGCATCGATGAGGAGATGAAGAGAGACGCGCACTCAGGCGAAATCGTAGGGCGCCACCGGCGGTGCAGGCTTCAGCTTTTCAGCAAGCAGGGCAATATGGGTTGGTGAGATACCACAGCAGCCGCCAATAATATCAGCCCCAAGATCACGCCACTGTTCGGCAAAACGGAGATAGGCCTCTGGCGTGATGTCTTCACGCAGCTGATGGACAGTGTCATTCGCCCCATCATAGCTTTCATCCATCCGCGGGAACGCGTTGGCATAAACACCTATCATGGGCTTGGCCGCACCATGCTGCGCTGTAAAAGCATCTAGCTCACCACGCGACATTTTTACGGCATCCGCCATGACTTCAGGCTGTGAACAGTTGAACAGCAGCGCGTCAAAGCGCATGCCTTCAATGGCCAGCAGAAGATCCGAAAGTTTCTCACCCGACCGCAGCCGTGGCACCGTCCCTTCCCCCACATCATCATCTAATGAGACCGACAGCCACAGGTCAGCGGCACAGTCAGCGAACACATCCAGATAGGTTGTTGCTTCTTCAATCGAAGACAGGGTCTCGCCAATAAACATATCGGCGACAGGCGCCAGATAACGGCGGAACTGCTGCATCATGCGGCGCGCGCCCATGACCTCAAAGGACCCCGGCTCATAACTGCCAAACATGGGCGGGATGCTTGCGGCAACACGCACCGGGCGCTGCACCGCATCGGCTGCATCGCGGGCCAGCTTGGCCGCCAGTGTCAGCAGATCGCCGGCCTGGTCATCATATCTGTCATCACCAATGTGAAAGGGGACAACAGCATAGCTGTTGGTGGTAATGACATCGGCCCCGGCCTCGATGAAGCTGTCATGGACCTCACGCACCAGATGCGGAGCTTCCATAAGGGCCAGCGCCGACCATTCTGGTTGACGAAACGGGGCGCCAATGACCTTGAGTTGCCTGCCTAGCCCACCATCCAGAATGATCATGTCAAACTCCCACAAAACACCATTCCGAGTGTAGGTGTGCACTGTCTTCAAGGCAAGAATTCCAGATGTACAACAGTGTCGCAAAGCGAAGACGTACACGCTCGAAATTGTGATTTGCCGTTACTTCATGCAGGTGTCAGGTTTACGGAACCGAAAGAGAAACGCGATCCAACCACGGGATTGGGTCCAGAATGGACGGTTGAGCCAATGTATGATCAGGGATTGGCAGCGCGGCTGGATGAACTGATGGTCGGCATGCTGGACATGGAAACCACCACCATGTTTGGTGGTTACGGCTTCATGATGAACGGCCATATCTGTGTCGGCATCTGGAATGACCGGCTGGTGATCCGGATCGGCACCGCCGCCTGGCACGACATCAAGGATGATCCCCATGTTGGCCCGATGGACCTGACCGGCAGAAACATGAAAGGGTGGGCGATGGTTGATCCGGACGGGGTTGCTGAGGATGCTGATCTGCAACGCTATGTCGACATGGCCATCCTCTTCTGCGCCACCCTGCCCTCGAAAGCGGGAAAGTGAAGACTGGACTATATTGGCAGATGCGCTTTGGTCAGCCGAGATCGATGCCGCACATAGAGGCAATCGCCCGTACAACATCCTGACTTCGGACGGCAAATGGCAAAGCTGCCACGGCACACAGCATGACAACCGCCCAGATCATCCAGACCGAAATGTCAGCCCGCGTGTCCGCAGAAAGCGGCGCGTTATCCTGATCCACCTTTGTCGGCACACCAGATTCAGATGTGGTTTGCGACGTAATCTGGTCGTCTGCCATGCGGGTCACCCAGATGTTTTCATGACAAATTCAAGCCCAGACTGAGAGCCAACATAAAGCCCAGCCTTCTGCATGAAGAGCGAGATGAGAAGGTTGCCGCCACCATCCAGCATCACATCAACCCGATCACCAACAATCCGGACAATCGTGCCACTGGCGTCCTTGCCCGTATCGGTGCAGTTCAGAACGACTTTCTGGTCAAGTGTCAGCATGTCCGCCTCCGCCACGGGTGTAGGATTGCCTGACGATACCATGAAACAACCAAATGGTTAGGCAGGATTCCCACAGGCACCATCAGACGCAGAGCCAAGTCAGTTCAGATCAATGGCATGGGCCTTCAGATCTTCGAGCTTGCACACTGCCAGCGTCACCATGTTGGTCGATTTCAGCCGCACCTTGGGCGCACAGCCTGCCTGGCGCGCCTGTTCCCAGCGACCAGCGCACAGACACCATTGATCGCCATCTTTCAATCCGGGAAAGCCGAATTGCGGCACTGGCGTTGACAAATCATTGCCAGCTTCGCGGCTGAAGGCGAGAAATTCTTCGGTCAGTTCAGCACAGACCGTGTGCAATCCCTGATCCTGCGGACCGGTGTTACAGCAGCCATCCCGGAAGAACCCAGTCATCGGGTCTTCTGAACAGCTTTCCAATGCGCCGCCAAGAACATTTTTCTGGCCCTCCGGCCGTCCGCCTGTGCCGTCCATCGCTGTCGTCTCCTCAGGAAGTGGGGCTGTCGCCGCCTAGCTTATCGTTGTTCAGATATGGGGCGTCCAAAACCTTCATTCTAGTCTCGATAGCCTGTTCCAGCGCAGCCATGAAGTCGCGCCGGGAGAGACCCGGTTCAATCACCGGCAGAAATTCAACATCGATGCGCCCGGGCCGCTTCACCAGACTGTTCCGCCCCCAGACATGTCCGGAATTCAGGGCCACCGGTACGACCGGCAGACCAGACGCCTCATACAGCGCAAACACGCCGATTTCATATTTGTGCGCTGCCCCTGGCGCGACCCGCGTGCCCTGTGGAAAGATCAGCAGCGACCTGCCGGTGTTCGCCGCAGCCAGCGCATCATCTCGCAGCTTGCGCAGAGCAGCCATACCAGCCGATCTGTCAACGGCAATGCAACCAGCCCGCTGAAAATACCAGCCCAGAAGTGGCAGCTTTAAAAGCTCCTGCTTGAGTACCGTCACCGGATTGCACAGCACCCAAGCCAGCACGGTCGTTTCCCACGCAGACTGGTGCTTGGCAGCATAGATGACCTGACGGTCCGCCTGCATGTCGCCGGAGAGCACATGACGGCCACCCGCAACGCGAAGCGTCACCACTGTCATCCATCCCCATAGCCGCGCCATAGCGCGAATGGCATCGGCTGGCAAAAGCAGGGCCGGAAGCGTCAGAACAGCCAAAACAACTGTCAGGCCATAGAACAATATGTTGAACAGAATCGATCTGAGATACACCATGGCGGGGACAATAGGCAGTTTCGGGAAAGGCCGCAATCATGGCGGAGCATCAGGATGGCACGACAGGATGGCACGACAGGCGATGACACCGCCGAAGCTGGATGGCAGATCAGGGCCGAAATGGCGCTGACCGCCGCCGCCGCAAGTAACAGGTTGATCACCTATGCCGAACTGGCAGACGCCGCCGGCATTGAAGGTGTGCATAGAATCCATCGCCTTACGGCATGGCTGGAAGACCGGCTGGAAGCTGATGCAAAGGCACATAAACCGCTTCTGGCGGCGCGGGTAATTTCCCGATCACGGGGTGGCCTGCCAGCCCCAGGATTTTTCATGAAATGTGCTGAATTGGGACTTTATGACGGGCCGCATGAAGGCCCGCAGGCCTACGCTTTTCACCTGAACTGTCTTCGCTAGTGTCTGGGGGGACCAAGGGTGGTCCGGGCGCAGCTCTAATCACCCTTGTCAGCAAGACCGATATGGAAGGTGAACACCCCATCGGCGGCATCGCTCTTCAACAGCGTCAGGCCGCTGGTATCGCAGAAATGGTCAAAATCAAGCGGGGCCGCGGGATCATCAGCCAGTACCTCCAGCACCCCACCGGTCATCTGACCGATCTGGCGCCGGGCCTTCAGCACGGGAAGCGGGCATTTCAGGCCGGTCAGATCGAGGCTGACGGCGATGTCATAGGCATGGCTTGTCATGCGCGTGAGCCTAGACCGCAATGCAAATCGGTTCCAGCGGGAAAAACGCCAGGACTGCGTTCACAACGGCGATAAATCATCGCATCCCGCGTCCGCTTCGGCGGCAATGCAGCTTGCCTTTCCCATGGTGCGCCAGCTAGATAGGCGCATGAGCATCTGGGGCATGATTATTGGCGGGGCTGCTGGCGCCGCCCTCGGCGGACCGATTGGCGGGCTTCTGGGCGCGGCAGCGGGCATCGCTGTTGAGCGCGGCTTTATCTCGCCTGCGCGGCCTGAGGCTGAAGATGCCACCCGCGGTGTTGCCTTTACCGTGGCGGTGATCGCGCTGTCAGCCAAGATGGCCAAGGTAGATGGTCAGGTGACTCGCGACGAGATCGCCGCCTTTCGGCAGCGCGTGCAGATCGCCCCGGAAGAAATTCCTCAGGTAGGCAGGTTCTGGGATCTGGCGCGCCAGACCCCTGACGGGTTTGAAGGCTATGCCAGTCAGGTGGCACGTATGTTTGCGCCGCGCGCCCCCGTTCTGGAACAATTGCTTGATCTTCTCTT
>WTJS01000129.1 GCA_011524735.1 Alphaproteobacteria bacterium | reverse complement strand
GATTGTGGCTATCGAGAAGCTTGCCGGAAGACAGCCAGCTCTCGTCTGGCATAAGGAAACAAGCCTTGACCCGGTTGACCTCACCATTATTCCGGGCGGGTTTTCCTATGGTGATTATCTCCGCTGTGGCGCGCTTGCGGCCCGTGCACCCATCATGGAAGCGGTCCTCGACCATGCTGCGCGTGGCGGTGCTGTCATGGGTGTCTGCAACGGTTTCCAAATCCTGCTGGAGAGTGGACTGCTGCCTGGGGTGCTGGTTGAAAATGCCGGCCTGAAATATGTATGCCGAAACACCTGTGTTGAAGTTGTTGACGGCACAGCGTCACCCTTCACACAGGGACTGACTCCTGGCCAGCACCTTACAATTCCCGTTGCTCATAATGAGGGCAACTATTTTGCATCCGACGACGATCTGCAGCGACTTGAGGATAATGGGCAGATTGCATTTCGGTACGCAAAGAGTGATATCGTAGGGCCAGCCAATCCAAACGGCGCTGCGCGTGATATTGCCGGGATTGTATCGCCGAACGGCCGCGTGATGGGGATGATGCCACACCCAGAGCGGGCCATTTCACCGGAGCTTGGCAGCGCAGATGGAGCCACCATGCTGTCCGCCTGTCTGGAGGCTCTTGCAGCATGAGCGTGACCATGAATGAAGCTGAAATGACCTTTGAAAACGCAGCCTCAATGGGGCTGTCAAAGGATGAGTGGGAACTGATCCTTGATCGCCTTGGGCGTGTGCCAAATCTGTGTGAGCTTGGCATCTTCTCTGCTATGTGGTCAGAGCACTGCTCCTACAAATCATCAAAGAAATGGTTGAAAACGCTGCCAATTGACGGTCCTCAGGTAATCGAAGGCCCAGGGGAAAATGCTGGCGCCATTGATATCGGGGATGGGCTGGCTGCAATCTTCAAGATTGAGAGCCACAACCACCCGTCCTTTATCGAACCTTATCAGGGTGCGGCAACCGGCGTTGGTGGCATTCTGCGCGACGTGTTCACCATGGGCGCGCGCCCTGTTGCGCTGATGAATGCCCTACGCTTTGGTGCGGCCGACCATGAAAAGACACGGCACCTTCTTTCTGGGGTCGTTTCTGGTATTGGCGGATATGGCAATTGCATTGGCATCCCCACTATCGGCGGCGAGGTCAACTTTGACCCATCCTACAATGGCAATATTCTTGTGAATGCTATGGCCGTAGGACTTGCCAACAGCGATAGAATTTTCCGCTCAGCTGCAACTGGGCCAGGCAACCCTGTCATTTATGTTGGCGCCAAGACCGGACGTGACGGCATTCATGGCGCGACTATGGCGTCTGCCGAATTTTCTGACGAAACAGAATCCAAACGACCCACCGTTCAAGTTGGCGATCCCTTCACTGGAAAGCTGCTGATGGAAGCCTGTCTTGAACTGATGGCCTCTGATGCCGTTCTTTCGATCCAGGATATGGGCGCTGCTGGACTGACATCTTCATCTGTTGAAATGGCATCCAAAGGTGGTCTTGGTATGGAGATGGACCTTGATCTTGTGCCTGCGCGTGAAGAAGGGATGAGTGCTTACGAACTGATGCTGTCCGAAAGTCAGGAACGGATGCTGATGGTTCTGAAACCGGATGCAACCGAGACGGCACGCCAGGTTTTCGAAAAATGGGATCTCGATTTCATGCCAATTGGCAAAGTCACCGAGACCGGCAGGCTTGTGCTTTTGAAAGACGGCGGTGTGGCCTGTGACATTCCTCTGGCTCCCCTGGTGGATGACGCCCCAGAATATGACCGCCCGCAAGCCGATGTGCCGTCGCGCCCTGTGCTGAACAGCGATGACATTACTGACAGCACAACAATCGGCGAGGCCCTTTTGAAGCTTTTGGGAAGCGTCGACCTTGCCAGCAGACGCTGGGTTTATGAACAATATGACAGTCAGGTCATGGCGGACACCATCGCTGGCCCAGGCGGTGATGCCGGGCTGATCAGGGTCCATGGCACACAGCGTGGCCTTGCCGTCAGCACAGACTGTACCCCACGCTATGTAGAGGCAGATCCGCGCATTGGCGGTGCCCAAGCGGTGGCTGAGGGGTGGCGCAACCTTTCCGCGATCGGTGCGCGCGGACTTGCCATCACAAATAATCTGAACTTCGGCAATCCAGAAAAGCCCGACATCATGGCTCAAATGGCGCAGTCAGTTCTTGGCATGGGAGACGCGGCGCGCGCGCTGAACACCCCTGTCGTCTCCGGCAATGTCTCACTTTATAATGAGACAGACGGTCGGGCCATTCTGCCCTGCCCGGTTGTCGGTATGGTCGGGACGATCGAAAATATCGATCAGGCAGTTGGTATGGCACCGTCGGCCGGCGAAACACTGATTGTGCTGGGACAGGACAACAGCTGCAATGATGGATGGCTCGGCGTCTCCCTCTATGCACGGAATCTTGCGGGCAACCCGAATGCGGCACCGCCGCCAGTCGACCTGGAGGCCGAGAAACGGCATGGCGAATTCCTGCAGGCACAGATTGCCGCAGGAACAATTAGGGCTGCCCATGACATCAGTGATGGCGGTCTGGCCGTTGCAGTTGCAGAGATGTGTATTGCTGGCCGTACTGGTGCATCTATCTCGACACCATCTGATGGCAATCTTCATGGCTGGGCCTTTGGTGAAGATCAGGCCCGTTATGTCGTATCCACAGATGATGCAGATACGTTGCTGAAGGCTGCCGCTGGTGCAGGTGTGCCAGCTGCGGCCATAGGCAGCACCCAGTCAGGTGGCGAATTGAAATTCGGTGATGAGGCTGCCATATCTGTTAAGCAGCTTCACACGCTGGTGGAAGGGACTATCCCTGCCCTGATGGGTAACGGGTAACCGTCATCTTCACCACCGGCGCGACAAAATTTAGGCAGGGGGCAAAACCATGGCGATGCAGGCATCCGAAATTGAGGCGTTAATCAAAGACGCTTTTCCTGACGCAAAGATCATTATTGAAGACCTTCGCGGCGATGGAGACCATTACGCATGTCAGGTTGTATCGTCCGCCTTTGCTGGCAAGAGCCGCGTCCAGCAGCACCAGATGGTTTACAAAGCCTTGGGTGGCCGTATGGGTGGTGAGCTCCATGCTCTTGCTTTACAGACATCGGCTCCGGACGCCTAAGTGCCCACCGGGCCATCAACGAATGAAACAGGAATTTGTGGGAGACACACATGCTGAATGACACAACGCGCGAGCAGATCGAAAACGACATCAAAAGCGAAGATGTTGTCCTTTACATGAAGGGCACACCAGTCTTTCCCCAGTGCGGTTTCTCCGCAGCTGTTGTTGGCGTCCTGACGCACCTTGGCGTGCCGTTTCGCGGTATCAACGTACTGGAAGACGATGGCATCCGTGAAGGCATCAAGACCTTTTCTGACTGGCCAACCATCCCTCAGCTTTATGTAAAGGGTGAGTTTGTTGGTGGGTGCGACATTGTCCGTGAAATGTACGAGACAGGCGAGTTGACCGAAATGTTCCAGACCCGGGGTGTTGACGCGAAGCCTGGCGCCTAGGGGTTACTGCATTTTAACTGTCTAGCCTACCGACCATCATCCAATGATGTGTCCGCATCGAAAGTCCGATGCGCAAGTACTTCTGCGACCCGGATGTGGTACCAACTGTAAAATTCCTGGCGGCCCATTTGCTGGGCTGCCAGGTGCTCAATGTTGACTCGCCAGCTACGAATTGAGGCCCGGTCAGCCCAATAGGAGACGGTGATGCCGATTCCATCCTCACCACGCACTGATTCCACCCCAAGAAATCCTGGTTGTTGCTGTGCAAGTTCGACCATCCGGTCCGCTGTGAGGCTATACATGTCTTCATCGGACAATGTGCGCTGTGCGGTAAAAATCACAGCAAAATAACGGTCTGGCCAGCCCTCTTTAGATGGCGCGGCCACTGGTTCAAAATCCGCTTCGTCCATGTGATTCCTTTCTGCCCACAAAAACCTGCCAACAAAAAGGGGGCAGGCATAATGCCCACCCCCAAAATTCTTGTTTAAAACCTCTATGGGCGGCATACCACCGCCTAAAGGTTAGCGTGAATAATATTCGACGACCAGATTTGGTTCCATCTGCACCGGATAAGGCACCTCGTCCAATGTTGGGACACGGACAAACTTTGCAGTGAACTTGCCGTGGTCAGCATCCACATATTCAGGAACGTCACGTTCAACTGACGCGATGGCCTCAAGCACGGCTGGGATGTTCTTCGCCTTTTCTTTCAGGGCGATTTCATCGCCTGGACGAAGCAGCACTGATGAAATGTTACAGCGCTTGCCGTTCAGCAGAACATGACCATGGTTAATGATTTGGCGCGCTGCGAAAACAGTCGGCACCATCTTTGAACGGTACAGAACTGCATCAAGGCGGGTCTCAAGAATACCAACCAGGTTCTGGCCAGTGTCACCCTTACCGCGGGACGCCTTCTGATAATATTTCTTGAACTGCTTTTCACCAATATTGCCGTAATAGCCCTTCAGCTTCTGCTTGGCCATCAGCTGCACACCGAAGTCAGTCGGCTTCTTGCGGCGCT
>WTJS01000053.1 GCA_011524735.1 Alphaproteobacteria bacterium | reverse complement strand
ATATCGATGGGATATCAATTCGCAATTTCAATGATATGCGGGGCTTGGTTGTTGAAAGCCCAGGGCGTCAACTCACTTTCACACTTGTTCGAGATGGCAATGAAATGTCTTTGCCTGTCACACCGCGTTCGGTTTTCAACGAACAGATGCAGATCAACATGGGGATGCTTGGCGTAAAATCGAGCGGTGCGGGCGAGCGAAGGCGGTTATGGCCCGGGAGTGCGCTTGTTGCAGCTTCCTCGGATGCATTTCATATGTCTGTGATGATCCTAAGGGGGCTTGCCCGCCTTGGTAGTGGCCAAATGCAGGCTGGTGAGGTGCAGGGGCCTGTGGGAATCGCTAAGATTTCTGGTACCGTATTACAGCAGGGGCTCATTCCGTTCGTTCTGTTGACTGCAGTCATTTCAATCAATCTAGGACTGATAAACCTGCTGCCTGTGCCGGCACTTGATGGGGGGCATCTTGCCTTCTTTCTTTATGAAGCCATCTTCCGGCGTCCGCTCCCTATGATTGTGCAAGGCGTACTGCTTCGTGGCGGGATAGCTATATTGTTGACCTTGACCGTGGTGCTCGTGGCTTTTGATGTATCGAGATTGTTTGGCTAAGCGTTAAGCCACTCCAAATTCGGCGCCTCTCAATGCAATTGTGCGCTTTAATAACAGCCTTTTGCTGGGTATAGTCTTGGCACCTATTTGGAGGGCGAAGACCATGCGGAAGCTGGCGCTAACTATTGTTTCGATGTTGTTCATGGCTTTGACTGGTCCTTTGCCTGTATTGGCACAGTCAGATGCTACCCAAGTTCAGATTGATGAAATAGCTGTGTCGGGTAACCGCCGGGTTGCAGCCAGTACGGTGTTGTCTTATTTGCCGGTACGGGTCGGTGACAGGGTGTCTCAGGGCTCACTGAGTATTGCTCTTGAACGGCTTTTTGAGACCGATCTGTTCAAGGATATCGATATCGAGTTGGATGGCACGGTATTGCGCGTCGATGTCCAGGAAAATCCGATCATTAATCGTGTGAACATTGAAGGAAATGACGCCATTTCCGACGAGCGTTTGCTTGAAGTGCTTGATATCCAACCACGTCGAGTGTTTACGCGTGAGCTTGCTTTAAAGGCCAGCAAGGTTCTTCTTGAAATCTACCAGGCTGCTGGCCGTTACGCAGCGGTCGTCGAGCCACAAATCATTGAGTTGGCTGACAATCGGGTTGACCTTGCCTTCGTGGTCGACGAAGGCCCGCTGATCAAAATCAGTTCAATCAACTTCACTGGCAATCGGCGGTTTTCCGATAATGCGTTGAAGCGCACCATTTCGAGCCGTGAGTCAAAATGGTGGGCAGTCTTTTCGTCAACCGATAAGTATGACGAAGGCCGTCTGGATTATGACGTTCGTCTTCTTCGTCAGTTTTATCTTGCCCGTGGGTACGCTGATGTTGATGTGTCTCGCGTGCAGGGTGGCCTTCTTCGTGACAGGACCGGTTTTGCTGTATCGTTCATTTTAGATGAGGGCGCGCGCTACAGGGTCAATGGCGTGGAGATCAACAGTGAGATCGAAAACATTGATGTTGAAGCGTTAGGCGCAAATTTCGATTTTGGTGACGATAATTGGTACGACGTGCGGCTGCTGGAGCAGGGGATGCTTGATGTCACCAACCAGCTTGGCTCGCTTGGTTACGCCTTTGTTAACTTGACCCCTGAAGTTGTTACAGATCCAGAAACTGAAACGCTTGATATTGTTATCAATATTGGTAAGGCGCAAAAGAATTTTGTCGAGCGGATCGAGATTGTGAACAACGTTCGTACGTTGGACACAGTAATCCGCCGCGAGTTCGAGATCGTGGAAGGAGACGCCTATAATCAGTTGAAGATTGACCGTTCCATCCGAAATATTCGAAACCTTGGTTTCTTCTCTGACGTGTCCGTTAGAAATCTTGTTGGTAGTGGCGAAGATCAGACGATTACAGAGGTGACAGTTGAAGAACAGTCAACAGGTGAGTTGTCAGTGGGGCTTGGCTACTCATCGATCGATAAGACCAATCTGATCCTTGGGATCAATGAAAGCAACTTCCTTGGAACAGGGCGTAGCTTTAACGCTTCTTTTGATCTGTCTGAAAATCGTACCAACGCCAGTATTGGGATTACAGAGCCTTATCTGTTCGGGCGAAACCTGACCGGGCGGGCTGCCATCTTCAACGAAAAACTGAAGCAGAACAGCGTCTCGGTTAATCGAACTGGTTTTGACTTTGGAATTGGCTTTGCAGCGGCAAATAACTTTTACCATCGTGTGGGATATGAACTATCTCAGTCGAAGACATCGGCATCTTCTACAAAAGCAACCTCTGTGACTGGTGAAAATGGAAAAACCATTCTGAAGTCTGCTGTGAGCTATACCGTTTCAAACGATACGCGTGACAACAGGTTTGATCCCTCTGAGGGGCGTCTGTTCAGCCTACGCCAGGAATTTGCCGGCCTAGCTGGAGACGCCAGCTATTACAAGATAGTAGGAACAGCAGCCTATTATAAGCCGCTCTTCTTTAATGAAGTTGTTATCGGGGCAAAAGGACGTGCCGGTCATGTTGTTGGCCTTGGTGAAAAGGTCACCCAGTCTCAGCGTTTTTTCCTAGGCGGTCGTGACGTCAGAGGATTTGATGGCAGCGGTATCGGGCCGCGTGACACGGGTTCTCAGGCTGCAGTCGGGGGTAACACGGTTATCAATGGCGGTGTTGAGGTTGTGTCGAGCGTTGGGTTCAGCAAGGACCTTGGCATGCGTTGGACTGTATTCTCCGATTTCGGTTCAACCTGGGATACCGATTATCCCAAGGGTGTGACCGGGGCGAATGATTCCAGTCTTCGTCAATCTATTGGTGCTGGATTGCTCTGGGATACGGTTGTCGGACCAATGTCCTTCTATTGGGCAAAGCCGGTGAGCAAGAAGTCGCATGATAAGACAAAGACATTCCAATTCACGATTGGTGCACGCCTCTAGGAGCGCAGTCATGTTGAGATCCCTGTTAAGCAGGGCTTGGATTTGTTTTGCCTTATTGGCCGTCCCTGTTCAGGCACAAGTTGGTGAGACGTTATCTAACGCTGACGCCGCCGTGGCCGGCAATGAGATGGTCGTAGGCCGTATTGGACTGATCGACCTTGAAGGTGTGCTGAGAGCAGCGTCCGGCACGGCCAAAGTGCGTGAGCTGCTCGATGAACAGCGGCTGCGGTTTCAAAGAGAATTTTCTGCCAAAGAAACGTCGCTTCAGGAAACGGAACGTCGGCTGCTAAGTGAACGTGATCTGCTCTCTGACGAGGCATTTGCTGAGCGGTTATCCGCTTTTGAGGCCGAGGTTGCTGCGATCCAGAAGGAAATACAGTACAGGCGTGAAGCAATCGATGCCGCCTTTCAGGAAGCACAGCAGAGCTTACGAAGACTGGCGATTGAAATTGTAACAGACGTGGCTCGTGAGAAGCGTCTTGATCTTGTTTTGAATAAAGAGTCCGCTCTTATTTTCAGGCCTGATTTAAATATTTCTGAAGAAGTTCTGACACGCCTTAATGATCGGACCCGTGATGCACGCTTTGAGATCAAGGTCGATGACACGCCCGCAAACTCGTCGGGCGAGGGCAGCTGATGCCGATCGATAAGCGATTTTTTACCGTTAATCAGATGCTCGCCGGTGATCTAGCGGATGCGATAGACGCGACGGTAATCGGTGACAGAGATGTCGACATTCTCGACGTGGCACCATTTTCGGAGAGCAAGTCCGGAGATTTGACCTTTTATTCTGGGGGAACCCAGGAACACGGGCTATCCTTTGCGGATCGAAGCGTTGTCATTACCACACATGAGGTTGCGGGAGGTTTGCCGTCAGAGGTCGTTGCTCTCGTTGTCGATAATCCCCGTCTCGGATTCGCCGTTGCATTGGATATGCTTGTTGAAGATGCGTTTGTCGGACAATACAAGCCTGCAACATCAATCGACGGGGTTGAGTTTGGACCAGGGGTAACCGTCGGTCAAAATGTCAGCATTGGACAAGGTAGTGTAATTGGCGCCGGAGTATGTCTTGGGCACGGCCTATCCATTGGGCGTAACTGCCGGGTCGAGGCCAATGCAGTTCTGTCTCACTGTTTGCTAGGGGACGACGTTGTTGTCCATGCAAATGCGGTCATTGGGGGGCAGGGGTTTGGCTTTGAGATCACAACTGACGGACCCGTAAAATTGCCGCATGTTGGGTCCGTCAAAGTCGGAAATGGTTCACGCATTGGTGCTGGAAGCTGCATTGACCGCGGCACGATTAGTTGCACGCAGATAGGTGCTAACGTCATGATCGATAATCTGGTTCATGTTGCGCACAACTGTGTGATTGAAGATCGTGTTGTTATGGCGGCCCAGGTAGGGCTGGCTGGTGGGGCTCACATTGCGTCAGGCGCCATTCTGGGCGGTCAGGTCGGTGTCAGCCAGAATGTGAGGATTGGCAGTAATGCAGTCATCATGGCTCAGTCTGGCGTTACGAAAGATGTAAAGTCTGGAGCCACAGTTGTCGGGTTTCCAGCAGAGGACGTGAAG
>WTJS01000039.1 GCA_011524735.1 Alphaproteobacteria bacterium | reverse complement strand
AGGAGCGACAACGATTTCAGCGTGGGGACTAAAACATGCTGATCAAGCTGAACAATCAATCGTCTGATGAACGCGACGTCGCGGCGACTGCGCGTGGTGCTGCTTCGTCTGCGGCACCGTTGCGTTCGACTGGTGCGATTGGTGCCGACATTCGCGCGCTACGGCGGTCGCGTGGTTGGACGTTGAGTGATCTGGCGGAACGGCTCGACAGATCGGTTGGCTGGCTGTCACAGGTTGAACGCGATCAGTCTGAACCGTCGCTTGCCGACATCCGCGCTGTGGCCGAGATGTTTGATCTCCCTGTCAGTTTCTTTTTCTCGCAATCCCCTGATACCGCCGAAGCGGGATATGTCGTTCGCGCCGAAAGTCGGCGGACGATGAGTGATGATCATAAGGGTCTTGTCGAGAGCCTGTTGTCGCCTGATCTGGGCGGCGCCTTTGAAATTGTGCATTCGGTGTTCGCGCCAGGCGCGGAATGCCCGCAGCCCTTCGTTCGGCAGACGGAGGAAGCGGGGTATGTCATTGAGGGGTCGCTGACCCTGATCATCGATGAGGAAAGATTTGTTGTGAACCAGGGGGACAGCTTCCGCTTTGCGGGAGAGACAATCTCTTGGGTCAATGAAGGCGATGTGCCTGCGGTTTTGATCTGGGTGATTGCACCGCCGGTTTACTAAGAAAAGTGGAGATAAGGCGCATTTCAGCGTCGTATTAGGAAAGAGAGACGGAACATGGATGACGCATCTGTAATGGAACAGGCCAACAAGGCCACAGGCAAGCTGCCAAGCACCGCGCGTGTGGTCGTAATCGGCGGCGGTTCGGTTGGTACGTCAGTGCTCTATCATCTGGCTGAAAAAGGCTGGAAGGATGTGGTTCTTCTGGAAAAGAACGAGCTGACATCAGGCTCGACTTGGCATGCCGCTGGCAACTGCCCGAATTTTGTTGGCTCCTGGACCATGATGAAGATCCAGTCCTATTCCACAAAGCTGTATCGCGAGCTTGGTGAGCGCGTTGATTACCCGATGAACTACCATGTTACCGGGGCGATCCGCCTGGCACATACCCGCCAGCGCATGGAAGAGTTCCGGCATGTTGAGCGTATGGGTCGTCAGATGGGCATTGAATTCGTCGAAATGTCGAATTCCGAAATGAAGGATGTGTATCCATTCCTTGAAACCCATGATCTGTACGGTGGTCAGTGGGATGGTCTGGATGGCGACATCGACCCCGCTCAGCTGACTCAGGCCTTTGCTAAGGGCGCGCGCGATCTTGGTGCCACGATCATTCGTTTCTGTCCTGTTGAAGGGGTACGCCGTGAAAATGGCGAATGGGTTCTGTCCACGCCGCAGGGTGAAATCCGCGCTGAATATGTGGTGAACGCTGCTGGATACCGGGCAAATGAGCTTGGCCGCATGTTTGGGCGCAATGTTCCCTGCACCTCGCTGGCGCACCAGTATCTTGTTACAGAAGGCATTTCTGAACTGGCCGAAATGGAAAAGAAGCTGCCGCTTCTCCGTGACCCGGACAGCTCGTACTATCTGCGTCAGGAAAAGGACGGGCTTCTGCTTGGGCCATATGAAAAGAACTGCCGCTCGCACTGGACCACGCCGGAAGACCCGATGCCGGATGACTTCTCCTTCCAGCTCTACTCAGACGATCTGGAGCGTCTTGAATGGTACATTGAGGACGCCTGTGCCCGCGTGCCGCTTCTCGGGACTGCTGGCATCACCCGCGTGGTGAACGGCCCTATTCCATACACCCCTGACGGACTACCGCTGATTGGTCAGATGCCGGGCGTGCCGAATGCGTTTGAAGCCTGTGTCTTTACCTTTGGTATTGTTCAGGCCGGTGGTGCGGGCAAGCTGTTGGCCGATATCATCGTTGAAGGTGAGCCGGAATCTGATAGCTGGGCTGTTGATCCGCGGCGTTTCACCAATCACGTCGATGAAGTCTACACTGAAGCCAAGGCGCTTGAGACCTATAGCCATGAATATGCAATGCATTTCCCGCATATCCAGTGGCCTGCCGGGCGCAAGGCGAAGATGAGCCCGCTTTACGATACGCTTGAGGCTGCAGGCGCTGAATTTGGATCCTATGGTGGCTGGGAGCGTGCCGACTGGTTCCCTGCTGAGGGTGACGAAACCGGCCCTGCCAACAGCTATGATCGTCAGCACTGGTTCGACCGTGTTGGCGAAGAATGCCGTCACGTTGCTGAACATGCCGGTATTCTGGAGCTTACTGGCTTCTCGCGTTTCGTCATCAAGGGCGAAGGGGCTGCTGACTGGCTGCGTGGCCTCGTGACCGGTGGTTTGCCGAAAGTCGGACGGATTGGTCTTGTCTATTTTGCATCGCCAAACGGCCGCATCCTGACTGAGATGACAGCCACCCGTGTCGCGGAAGATGAATTCCTGATGATGACTGGTGCGGGTGCCTATTGGCATGACCATGATCTTCTCAGCTTTGCGCTGCCAGAAGACGGATCGGTCACCGTGACTGATGTGACCGCTGATCTGGCGACCCTGCTTCTGACAGGGCCGAAGGCACCTGCCATCATGGCAGAGCTGACAGGCGAAGCGATGGATCATGGCAATTTTGCCTGGCTGTCGCATCGCCGTGCTAGCATCGCTGGTATTGATGTAACCGCAATCCGCGTTTCCTTCGTTGGTGAAGCGGGCTGGGAACTGCATTGTAAAATGGATGATGTGAAGGCTCTTTATGATGCCGTTTGGGCAGCTGGCACCCCGCATCAGCTTGGCAATTTCGG
Organism: Alphaproteobacteria bacterium; assembly: GCA_011524735.1. Lineage (GTDB taxonomy): Bacteria > Pseudomonadota > Alphaproteobacteria > Puniceispirillales > Puniceispirillaceae > UBA8309. The sequence continues at coordinate 14,895 of WTJS01000039.1, read as the reverse complement.
TATGCTGGCGATGGATTCAATGCGGCTTGAAAAGGGCTATCGCTCCTGGAAGGCTGATCTGACGTCCGATTACACCATGCTGGAAAGTGGCCTTGGGCGCTGGGTCAATCTGAATAAGGATGACTTTGTCGGCAAGGCGGCCCTTCAGGCTGAACATCAGGCTGGTGCCAAGCAGACATTCATCACCCTGACACTTGATGATCCGACAGATGGTGAACCATTTGGCGAAGCTGTCTATCTCAGCACCGTACAGATCAACGGCAACGACGCTGGTCTTGTCGTTTCGGCCGGCTATGGCCACCGGGTGGGTAAATCCATCGCCATGGCTGTTGTCGACAGCAAGATGCTGGAGGCTGGGGGCAGCTTTACCGTCGATGTTCTGGGACGCGAGCGTGCGGCCCAGCGTGTCGAGGGTGACGTTTTGTATGATCCAACCAATGAACGCATGAAGGTGTAAGGCGATGGATATCCCCTCAAAGGCAAAGGCCGTCATTATCGGCGGCGGCGTGGTGGGCTGTTCGATTGCCTATCACCTTGGCAAGCTTGGCTGGACTGATGTGGTGCTGCTGGAACGCAAGCAGTTGACCTGTGGCACCACCTGGCACGCGGCGGGGTTGATCGCCCAGCTTCGGGCTACCCAGAACATGACGCGTCTGGCGAAATATTCGCAGGAGCTTTATTTCGGACTGGAAGAGGAAACAGGTGTCGCCACTGGTTTCAAGCGCAACGGATCAATGACCGTGGCCCTCACTGGCGAACGGATGGAAGAACTTCGCCGCTCAGCTGCCATGGCCCGTGCCTTTGGGGTGGAAATCGACGAAATCTCCCCAACCGACATTGCAGATCGCTATCCGGGTCTGAACATTGACGATGCGGTTGGCGGTGTCTGGCTGCCAAAGGATGGTCAGGCTGATCCGGTCAATATCACTCAGGCGCTTGCCAAGGGTGCACGTAATCGTGGCGTAAAAATCATCCAGGGCGTCAAGGTGACAGAAATTCATCAGACCGAAGGGCGTGTGACTGGTGTGATGACCGACCAGGGCCCGATCGAGGCTGAATATGTTGTCAATGCAGGCGGCATGTGGGCCCGTGAAATCGGCGCGATGGCGGGTGTGACTGTTCCGCTTCATGCCTGCGAGCATTTCTATATCGTGACCGAAGGCATTGACGGGCTGACAAGCAATCTGCCTGTCTTGCGGGTGCCGGATGAGTGCGCCTATTACAAGGAAGACGCTGGCAAGATTCTGCTGGGGGCCTTTGAGCCAAATTCCAAGCCATGGGGCATGAATGGTATCCCTGAGGATTTTGAATTCGACTCACTGCCTGAGGATTTCGATCACTTTGAGCCAATCCTCGAAAAGGCAGTCGAGCGGTTTCCGATCCTGGCTGAAGCCGGTATTCAGACCTTCTTCAATGGGCCTGAAAGCTTTACTCCAGACGATCGTTATATTCTGGGTGAGGCGCCAGAGCTGCAGAATTTCTTTGTCGCGGCAGGCTTCAATTCAGTGGGAATCCAGTCAGCCGGCGGTGCCGGTATGGTGCTCGCCGAATGGATGGATAGCGGCAATGCGCCGATGGATCTGTGGGATGTCGATATCCGCCGGATGCAGCCGTTCCAGTCGAACCGCAGCTACCTCCAAAGCCGCGTTTCAGAAACACTGGGCCTGCTTTATGCCGATCACTTCCCCTATCGCCAGGTGGAGACGGCGCGTGATGTACGTCAGTCGCCGATCCATGATCGGTTGAAGGACCGCGGGGCATGTTTTGGTGAACTGAATGGCTGGGAGCGTGCCAACTGGTTCCTCCCCGATTCTGAAAAGGCTGCAGGCAAGCAGGCTGCCTATGAATATAGCTGGCAGCGCCAGAACTGGTTTGACTACAGCGCCGGTGAACATCGTGCCATCCGCGAAGGTGTTGGGATGTTTGATCTGTCCAGTTTTGGCAAGATCAAGGTGGTTGGCAAAGATGCTGAAGCGGTCCTGCAGCGCCTTTGTGGCAATGATGTTGCCGTCCCGAATGGCAAGATTGTCTATACCCAGTTCCTGAATGAGGACGGACATATTGAGGCTGACGTTACCGTCACCCGCCTGTCATCGGACGAATTCATTGTGATTACTCCGGCGGCCACCGTTCGGCGTGATTTGCATTGGATTAATGGCCATATCCCGGATGGTGCCCATTGTTTCGCCATGGACGTGACGGTGTCTGAGTCCGTGATGGCGGTGATGGGCCCGCAAGCGCGTGACTTCCTGCAGCCCCTGATCCCGCAAAGCCTGGCTAATGACGATTTTGGCTTTGGCACGGTTCAGTCGATTGAGATTGGCCATGGCATTGCCCGGGCCCATCGTGTGACTTATGTCGGTGAGCTCGGCTGGGAAATCTATGTCTCTTCAGACATGGCGAACCATGTGTTCGACACGCTGATGAAGCGGGCTGAGGATCACCCGCTGCGCCTGTGTGGGCTTCACACCCTTGATAGCTGCCGTATTGAAAAGGCATTCCGCCACTTTGGTCATGACATCTCGAATGAAGATCATGTGCTTGAGGCCGGGCTTGGTTTTGCCGTCAAGGAAGGCAAGGAAGCCAGCCGATTTGGTGGCATGATTGGGGCTGATGCGGTGAAGGCCAAACGCAATGACGGTCTGTCACAGCGTCTGATGCAGTTCCGTCTGAAGGACCCGCAGCCGCTTCTCTATCACAATGAGGCTATCCTTCGTGATGGCGAGATTGTCGGCTATCTGACAAGCGGAAATTATGGTCATCATCTTGGTGGTGCCATCGGACTTGGCTATGTGAAATGCCGGGAAGATGGCGAAACGGCCGATCAGCAGCTTCAGTCTGAATACAGCATTGATGTTGCAGGGACAGTCGTACCAGCCGAGGTCAGCTTCCGTCCCATGTATGATCCAAAGTCAGCCCAAGTCCGGCTGTAACCATCCAGGAGACTTCAGGATGATCAAACGTCTTTCACTCGCTGTTCCTGCAAGTGCACGTCGTGCGGGTGGCCGTGCCGCCCGTCGCACTGAGAGGGCAGCCCCACTTGCCGAGGAATTGCGCCCCGTACGCGCAGGTTTGCCAGGAGGTCAGTACCGCCCCCTTGACGACAATGCCGTTCGTGCGATTGATCAGGCCGTTTATCAGATCCTTGAAGAAATTGGCCTCAGTCAGGCACCGGATACGGGGGTTGCTTACATGACGGCGGCCGGTGCCATTGCCGGGGATGATGGACGAGTGCGTTTCCCGCGGGCACTGGTTGATGATGTGCTGGCCAAGGCGGCACGTGACATCACGCTTTATGGCCAGGACCCCAAGCATGATCTGCATCTGTCGGGATCGAATGTGCATTATGGCACCGCTGGCGCTGCCGTGCATGTGGTGGATGTTGAGAAGAATTCCTACCGTGAATCCTACCTTGCCGACATTTATGATGCGGCTCGGATTGTGGAAAAGATGGACAATATCCACTTTTTCCAGCGGCCGATGGTGGCGCGCGATATTGCCGATCCCGGTGCGCTTGATCTGAACACGGTCTATGCTTCGGTCAAGGGTACAACCAAACATGTTGGGACAAGCTTCACCGAAGCGCCGTTTGTTGGTCCCTGCATCTCCATGCTGCATGACATCGCTGGTGGTGAAGACAAGTGGCGTGCGCGTCCGTTTGTGTCCAACAGCAACTGCTTCGTGGTGCCGCCACTGCGCTTTGCCACTGAATCCTGCCAGGTCATGGAAGAAGCGGTGAAGGCTGGCATGCCGGTCCTGTTGCTGTCGGCTGGTCAGGCAGGCGCAACGGCACCAGCGGCGATTGCTGGGGCCATTGCCCAAGCTCTTGCCGAGGTTATCGCCGGGCTGATCTATGTCAATTCAATGGTGCCTGGGCATCCCTGTATTGTGGGAACATGGCCCTTTGTGTCCGATCTTCGTACCGGTGCCATGTCGGGTGGCTCGGGTGAACAGGGTCTGCTGACCGCAGCCTGTGCCCAGATGCTGCAACATTATCGTCTGCCTGGCGGTGCGGCTGCCGGAATGGCCGATTCCAAGATGCCGGATGCGCAGTCAGGCTATGAAAAGGGCAGCACGCTGGTCATGGCTGGCCTGTCGGGTCTGAACATGGTTTATGAAGCGGCCGGCATGCATGCGTCACTTCTGGGCTTCTGTCTTGAGAGCCTGATCATTGATAACGATATGCTGGGTCAGTGCATGCGCTGTGTTCGCGGTATTGAGGTAAACGACAACACCATTGGCATTGATGTCATGCGCGATGTCTGCATTGGTGGGCCAGGTCACTATCTCGGCCATGATCAGACCATTGGTCTGATGCAGACCGAATATATCTATCCGGCTCTTGGCGACCGTTCCAGCCCCAAGGAGTGGGAAGAGCTTGGCAAGCCAAACCTTGTGGCCGAGGCTGTGAAGCGGAAGATGAAAATTCTGGATGAATTCCATCCTCAGCACATTTCGGCTGATCTCGATACACATCTGCGGTCTAGCTACAACATCCTCCTGTGATAGACTGAAGGGCGGCACCATGTTGCCGCCTTTTATGTCTTTAATCTGGAGAGTGGGTAATGGCCGAAACCGTCAAAAACGTGCTGTGGATCATGGCGGACCAACTGCGTTTCGACTATCTGTCCTGCGCTGGGCACCCACATCTTCACACACCCAATATTGATGCGCTGGCAGCACGCGGTGTTCGCTTTGATCGTGCCTATGTGCAGTCTACCACCTGTGGCTCATCGCGGATGAGTTACTACACCGGCCGCTATATGCGCTCACATGGTGTAGTCTTTAACAGCGTACCGTTGCGAGTCGATGAGTTGACGCTAGGTGATTACCTGAAAGAACTGGACATGCGCACCGTTCTTGTCGGCAAGACGCATATGGCAGCCAACCGGCCAGCCATGAAGCGGCTTGGGATCGATGCTGACTCCGCGGTAGGTGTTCATGTATCGCAATGCGGGTTTGAACCCTATGAGCGTGACGATGGACTGAACCCGAGCGAGCGGATTACCAAGGATAGTCTTGCCTATAATCGCTGGATGAATGCCAAGGGCTATGACGGAGACAACCCCTGGCATGACTGGGCCAATGCGGCGGAAGATGATGACGGCAACATCCTGTCTGGATGGCTTTTGGAACATGCAGACAAGCCGGTCCGCGCCGCTGAGGAAGATACCGAAACACCCTATATGACGCGCCGTGCCATGGATTTCATCACCGAGGCTGAAGATCGCGGTGATCGCTGGTGCTGTCATCTGTCATTCATCAAGCCACACTGGCCTTATGTGGCGCCAGCGCCCTATCACAACATGTATGGTGAGAAGGATCTGATTCCGGCGGTGCGCCACGAGATGGAACGCCAGAATCCACATCCCGTCTATGGGGCGTTCATGCAGCAGCGACCGGCCGAGGTGTTCTCTCGTGATGGCGTTCGTGAACATGTGCTGCCTGCCTATATGGGGCTGATCAAGCAGATTGACGATCAGATGGGTGTGCTCATGACCTTTCTCGAAGAAAGAGGGTTGTTGGACAACACCATGATTGTCTTTACCTCAGACCATGGTGATTACCTTGGCGATCACTGGATGGGTGAAAAGGACATGTTCCATGAACAATCGGTAAAAGTGCCGCTGATCATCTACGATCCGCGCGCCTCGGCTGATGCCACCCGTGGCACTGTGTCTGATGTCATGGTTGAGGGTGTTGATCTGCTGCCAACCTTTGTCGAGGCCTGTGGTGGTAACGTTGCATCGCATATTGTTGAGGGCCGTTCGTTGGAGCCAATCCTGGCAGGTGAGGTCCCTGATGACTGGCGTAATGCTGTGTTTTCAGAATATGATTATGGTCATCAGCGCATGCGCATACTACTCGGGCGCAAGCCTGATGAATGCCGGATGACCATGGTTTTTGATGGTCGCTACAAGATGGTGAAGTTTCAGGGCTATCGGCCCATTCTTCATGACCTGGAAGCTGACCCTGAAGAATATCACGATCTTGGTGAAGATCCGGAGCATGAAGATACCATTCGGCGGCTTGACTCGATGATCTATGACTGGGTCATGAGCGCCAAGATGCGTGTGACAAGAAGCGACAGTGAAATTGAGGCGTTTCAGACCAATTATCGCCAACTGCGAAGTGGTATTGTACTGGGTTTCTGGGATCAGGCGGAACTCGACGAAGCCCGACGCAAGGCCGGTCTTGACGACTGAACTCCCATATCGGGATATCGACCATAACTAGGATCAAAAGATGTATCAGGCTCCTGTCGAAGATATGAAATTCGTTCTGCGTAACCTTGTCGGCATTGACGGGGTTGCGGCGCTCGATGGTATGTACATGGTGTCCGAAGATCTGGTCGATGCCGTGCTGGAAGAGTCTGCCAAGCTTGCTGGTGATGTCATTGCACCGCTGAATCACAGTGGCGACGTTCAGGGTGCCGTTCGCAATGATGATGGCAGCGTAACCACGCCAAAGGGATTTGCAGATGCCTGGGCCGCGATGGCCGAAGGAGGCTGGATCGGTCTGAACGCTGACCCGGATCATGGAGGGCAGGGCCTTCCGCAATGTGTCAGCGCTGCCGTCAATGAAATGTGGAACAGCGCGAATATGGGTTTTGCACTGTGTCAGCTGCTGACTCAGGGTGCGATCCACGCTCTTGAAGTGGTCGGCAATGATGATCAGAAAGCGACCTACCTACCGCGGTTGAATGCAGGTGAATGGACTGGGACGATGAACCTGACCGAACCGCAGGCCGGCACAGATCTGGCGGCGCTTCGTACGACGGCCACTCCTGATGGTGATCACTACCGCATTCGCGGCCAGAAAATTTACATCACCTATGGTGAACATGACATGAGCCAGAACATTGTGCATCTGGTTCTGGCACGTCTTCCCGATGCGCCGGCAGGGGTGAAAGGGATATCGCTGTTCATTGTGCCTAAATATCTGGTCAATGCGGATGGCAGCCTCGGTGCCCGCAATGATGTGCATTGCCTGTCGATTGAAAAGAAGCTTGGTATCAAATCCTCTCCTACCGCTGTCCTGCAATATGGTCAGGATGAAGGCGCTATTGGCTATCTTCTGGGTGACGAAAATCGCGGCCTCGATGCGATGTTCCTGATGATGAACAGCGCGCGATATGATGTTGGACTTCAGGGCCTTGCCATCGCCGAGCGGGCTTACCAACAGGCTGTTGGCTATGCCCGCGACCGGGTTCAGGGCACACCGCTGGAATGCGACAAGGGCGCTGCGATTGTGCACCATCCGGATGTCTTGCGCTTGCTGACCGCCATGCGGGCTGAGATCGAAGCCATGCGTGCCCTTCTTCTCGTTGGTGGCGCAGCGTTGGATCGGGCGCACCATATGACGGGCGATGATGCTACCATCTGGCAGACACGCGCCAATCTTCTGATCCCAGTGATCAAGGGCTGGATGACGGAACGGTCACTACAGCTGACATCCGATGCCGTGCAGATCCATGGCGGGATGGGCTTTATTGAAGAAACGGGTGCTGCGCAGCATTATCGTGATTCGCGTATTCTGCCGATCTATGAAGGCACAACCGCCATTCAGGCTAACGACCTTGTTTTCCGCAAGACACTGCGGGATGGCGGTGCGGCGGTGCGCGATCTGGTCATGGAAATTCGCGGCGATATGGATGGTATCGCCGGTAAGGGCAACGGTGTTGCCGCGCTGGCTGCCCAGGTGACGACGGCCTGCGGCGTTGCGGAATCGGCACTGGATGTTCTGCTGGCGCGCGCCAATTCCCCGCGGGATGCGGCGGCGTCAGGAACCGATTTCCTGATGCTGATGGGGTTCCTGACTGGTGGATGGCAGCTTGCACGCGCGGCTGCCAGCGCGGCCAGCGCCGAAGCGGCTGGCGAAGGCGATCCGGCCTTCATGAAGGCGAAGCAGGCCACGGCCGGCGCCTATATGGCCTACAGCCTGCCTGAAGTGTCCAAGCTTGCCGCCAAGATCAGTGCGGGTCCCGATGCGCTGGCCGAGATGGATCCTGACTGGCTGTAAAACCAGTCAGGTGACAATCAGCAGGTAAGCCCGGATCACTTAGTTCCGTACGGGCGTGCCATCATCCAGCATGGTGGAGATGCGCTCCAGCGTCTGCGGGGTTTGAGCCAGATTGATGAAGGCCCGGCGCTCCCGCGCATAGAGATCATTTTCGTCAGCGGTCTCGCTGTCGCCCTCACCACGAAGCATCACACTGGCAATGTTCATGGCCACGGTCTTATCATGTGGCATGAAGTCGCCGCGGTCGACACCCTGCTGCATGAAATCGGCCATCTTGTCCGCAAGCGCACCATCAGCCAGCGTGGCCACTGGCCTTGCGGGCGGTGTGTAACCATCCTGCATGGCTGTGACCATCTCGATCGCGCCGGGCAGAAGCCGGTCGCGATTCATCACGGTCTGGTCGTGGCCATCACGGAAATACATCATGCGAGCGGACAGCTGTGGTGACGATCCGGTGGCGCCATAGCCAATATTCATCCAGGTCTGCCAGGCAGCATCATCCCAACTCTGCTTGGCGTCATACCAGCGGAAATAGGTGTCCTTGATGCCACCGCCACCCGGCACAACCCCAACAGCCGACTCGACAAGGCCAAGAACGGAATTGGTGTGCACAATCAGGCGGTCACAATGGGCCAGTACCTCATAGCCACCTCCGGCGCCAAGTCCGGATGGTGCCCCAACAACTGGCACGGGTGTGTATTTCAGGGCGCAGACTGCCTTCTGGAACCGGTCAAGAAACCCATCAATGCCATCCCAGTCTTCAGCCTCGATATAGGCTCTGAAGGCATTCAGATCGACGCCAGCAGAAAAATGCTGGGCATCATTATGGATGATAATGCCACTACCATGATCTTCAGCAGCGGCGGCCACGATTTCCATGGATTCATCCGTCAGGGCATTGGCCTTGGAATGAAATTCAACAAGTCGCAGGTTGCCCTCAAGCGCGAACAGGCTCGCTGAGTTGTTGCTGATGATCGGGGTTAGGGTCTGGCGCGTCATGTGGAAACGCATGACACCTTCAGGAAGGCCAACGGGCGCGTAGCTGCCATTCGCGTGTCGCACCATCAGCGTGTCACCGTCTGCCTTGTAGGTAGGCGTTCCGTCCGTCAGCACCGCGGGCAACGCGACACCCGCCTCGTCGCAGAGAGCGGCCATGCGGTCATTGCCGATGGCGTCAATCATTTCGAATGGACCGCGCTGCCAATTGAAGCCAAGCTTCATGGCGTCATCAATGTCCTGTGGCGAGGTGGTCACATCAGGTACCAGGCTCGCGGCATAGGCCAGAACCCGGCCAAGCACACGCCGGCAGAAGCGGGCGCAGTCGTCATTTCCGTCAATGATTTCCAGAAGCGGCTCACCGCGCGTGGCGGCCGCATCGGCGGCCCGCACGGCAGCATCGGGAAGGGTGGTCTGCGCCGGGCGCAGATCGGCAAGTGGCTGGCCGGCGCCGCTGAGTGGCCGTGCCATTGCAGCCCCGTCATCGCCTTCGACGTAAAAGCCACCGCGCCCCTTGTCGCCGGTGAAGCCGTCAGCGATCATTGCGGTGATCATGTCATTCTCGCCGCCAACAGCGTGGAAAGCATCACCGTCTGGCAGGATGCTGCGAAGCGAAGCAACAACATCAACCATCAGGTCGATGCCAATCAAATCATAGAGACCGAACACACCTGTCTTGGGAATCCCCATCGGGCGGCCCATCAGCGCGTCAGCCTGTTCGACGCTGAGGTTGCAACGCATGGCCTCATCAATTCCAACCTGAAGCGCAAAGACGCCAACGCGGTTGCCGAGGAAACCAGGGGTGTCTGCGCATCGCACAACACCCTTGCCAAGGACACGGTCATTGAAATCTGCAAGCCGATCGATGACGTCGTCGCGTGTTTCGTTACCGCGGACCAGTTCCAGCAGCCGCATATAGCGAACCGGGTTGAAGTAATGGGTGATGGCAAACCGCTCGCGAAAGCTGTTCGGCATGTCTTCGACCAGCAGGCTGATCGGAATGGTCGAGGTGTTCGAGCTCACAATACAGTCGGCACTGACAGTCTCGTCAAGGCGGCGATACAGGGCTTTTTTGATATCCAGACGTTCAACAACAGCTTCAATGATCCAGTCTGCATCTGCCAGCTTGTCAAAGTCATCATCAATGGTGCCGGTGTGGATGCGGGCAGCGTTTCGCTTATGCATCAGCTGTGGCGGGTCTGAATCCATCAGCCGGTCAATGGCCATTTCGGCAGGAGACTTGTCCGCCCCTTCACGTGCAGCCAGATCCAGCAGCAGCACATCATGGCCGGCATTGGCAATCTGTGCGGCGATGCCGCTCCCCATTGTCCCCGCGCCAATGACGGCGATGTTCTTGAATGATGTCATGGTCTCGCTCCTGCGTCCTAGCGCGCCAGAAAGGCGGCGATGGCGCTGTTCACTTCAAGTGGAAATTCTGCCGGCAGAAAATGTCCAGCACGGTCAAAAATCTCTGACTGTGCCCCGGGAATGGTCTGCGCCATCTGCTTGCCGAACTTGATCGGGGTCATCTTGTCCTTGGCCGCCAGCAGGCACAGGCTTGGCTGGCTGACACTTGCAGCAGCAGCAGGGCCGTCCTCATAACTGTTGCATGCCACCAGATCGGCATGTAGCGCCCCATTTTCGTTCTGTGCCATCACCCGCCGTCCATAACCAAGGAACGCATGACCGGGCTGGGTATTGTCGAATTTATGCGCGCCGGGTCCATGGCCCCAGCTTGTCATCATCTCAAATGCCTTGTGTGGGCGGGATTGCGCCATGTCGATCAGTGCCTCATTCACCGGAATGGCCATGGCCCCGGCAATCAGCGTCAGGGCGTCAATCCGGTCGGCATGCCGGCTGGCAGCTTCCAGCGCCACCAAGACGCCCTGCGAATGGCCAATCAATGTGGCTGTCTTGACATCAAGACTGTCCAGAAGGCTGATCACCCAGTCGGCCTGATCGGCAATGCTGGTAAGTGGGTCACCCGAAGACAGGCCATGTGCAGGGAAATCAGGTGCCAGAACCGAATAACCGCGATGCGCGAAAAAGCGGCTTTGCTGTACCCAGGTCAGGTGGCTCTGGCCGCTGCCATGCAGGAACACCAGAGCTCTGCCCTTCGGGTCAAAATCGACCCCGCCTGTGGCAATGTGAATATCTGCCCCATTCAGCTGATGTTTCATGCTGATCTCCTCGGTCGTACCGCTGGTTTATCCAGCGGATTTTGCAGCCACTTTGGCTGCAGCGCGGAAAGCGTTGTTGAAGTCACTCTTGATGTCTTCGATATCTTCAAGGCCGACAGACAGGCGGATCATGTCATCTGACAGACCGCCTTCGACCATGGCTTCGGCCGAAATATGTGAGTGAGTCGTGCTGGCTGGGTGGATCACCAGCGTCTTGGCATCTCCGACATTGGCAAGATGCGAGGCAAGCTCGACAGTTTCAATAAAGGCCTTGCCGGCAGCGCGGCCCCCTTTCAGTCCAAAGACGATGATTGAGCCCGCTCCCTTTGGCAGCATGCGCTTGACCAGCTCATGGCTGGGATGGTCTGGCAGCATCGGATGGCGTACCCACGCCACCGCATCATGGTCGCTCAGAAATTCCAGCATGGCAGCTGTATTGTCCATATGGCGCTGCATCCGTAGCGGCAGCGTCTCAAGCCCCTGAATGATGTGGAAGGCGTTTGTGGGTGACATCGAGGGGCCGAAATTATACATCCCTTCCGCACGGAACTTGGCGGTAAAGGCGGCAGGCCCAAATTCTTCAAAGAAGTTGATGTCATTCATCGCGTAGTGCGGGCCGGCAATAGTCGGGAACCTGTCATCCTTGCCCCAGTCGAAATTGCCGCCATCAACAACGGCGCCACCAATGGCAATGCCGTGACCGCCCATCCATTTCGTCAGGGAATGGATGATGATGTTCGCGCCATGCTCGATCGGCTTCATCAGCCAGGGGGTGTTGAAGGTGCAGTCCAGCATCAGCGGCACATGCGCCTTGCGAGCCACTTCAGCAACCGCGCCAATATCCATCACATCAAGGCCAGGGTTGCCGATCACCTCACCAAAGATGATTTTGGTGTTGGGCTGGATTGCGGCTTCAATGGCAGCAACATCGTCTGGTGCGACAAATGTCGTGGTGATGCCGAAGCGTGGCAGTGTGTTTTCCAGCAGATTGATGTTGGCGCCATACATGCGTGACGAGGCCACGATATGGTCACCCTGTGAACAGATGGTCATCACCGCCGTCGTCAGCGCTGCCATGCCGGACGCTGTTGCTGTGGCCGCGACACCGCCATCAAGGGCGGCAACGCGCTGTTCCAGAACCGCAACAGTTGGATTCGAAATACGGGTATAGAGATGGCCGCCAAGCTCCATATTATACAGCGCGGCGGCGTGGTCCGAGTCCCGGAAGACATAGGACGTCGTCTGATGGATTGGGACGGCACGGGACCCATGCTGTGCGTCGGGAACATGGCCTGCATGAAGGCTCAATGTGTCGAATTTATAATCGTCGCTCATGGCTTTGCCTCCGGCTCATCAATGCGTTCAGGTTGTGCCGGACAGACCAGATGCTGTCAATTGCGTCAAACGGTCAGTCAGCCTTGTAGACCTGGACCTGTTTCAGGAAAACGCAGTCCCGGCAGGTGGCGCGGCCATATTGGCAAAACCGCATTGACGCCAGGCCTCATAGGTGACGATGGATACTGCATTGCTGAGGTTCAGGCTGCGATTGCCGCCGGTCATTGGCAGGCCAATCCGGTGATCTTCATCAAACCTGGCGTGAATATCAGCCGGCAGACCTGTTGTCTCGGCCCCAAACAGCAGCGCGTCACCGGCGGCAAAGCTGACCTCATCATACCGCGTTGAAGCGAATTTCGTGATCGCAAAGACACGGGGCCGATCCAAGGCAAGCAGGCAGTCATCCAGTGAATCATGCTGCTGAACACGGGCCAGATCATGATAGTCCAGCCCGGCCCGGCGACAGGATTTCTCATCCAGCGTAAACCCCAACGGCCGGATCAGATGCAGCCATGTTCCGGTGTTCGCACACAGTCTGATGATGTTGCCGGTATTTGGCGGAATCTGCGGGGTGAAAAGCAGGATATGAAACATGATGCTTGTGGCCGTTGTGCCAGGTTAGCTGTCGTCTGGCTTGACGGCTTCCGGTACCGCAGCGGCAAAGGCCGGAAGGGCAAGGCAGGCCTCTTCAATGGCAGTAAGACGCGGCATTTCTTCAAGGGCGACACCCCAGCGCCGTGCATTATACATTTGCGGGACAAGGACAATGTCGGCAATGCCAGGGGTATCGCCGTGCAGGAACGCACCTGTATTGGGATGGTTGGCCATGATTTCAACGGCGCGCAGTCCTTTGCCGATGAAATGGCGTACCCAGGCTTTCTTGTCGTCAAGGTCGCCGTCAAAGGCGGCGGCATGGTGGTTCATTACATTCAGATTGCAGATCGGATGAATGTCCATCGCCACGGCATGGGTGATGGCACGAAGCCGCGCGGCCTCAGCCAGATCAGTCGGCATCAGGGCTGGGTCAGGATGACATGCGTCCAGATATTCGATTATCGCCACTGACTGCGTCAGCATCAGCCCGTCAATCTCCAGAGCCGGTACAAATCCCTGCGGGTTACGGGCGAGGTGATCAGCAGTGGATTGCGTGCCGTCCAGCAGGCTGATGTTCACTGCATCATAGGAAATGCCCTTCAGGTTCAGGGCAATCCGCACCCGATAGCTTGCCGATGAACGCCAGTAGTCATAGAGGATTGCGTCTGCCATATGCCGTCTCCAGCGTGAATGAACGTGTCTTGTCGTTAGCGGTCCAGCGCGGCCCGCGCACCGGCAATGGCCTCGCGGATCACCGCGCTATCCCCAATATGGTTCATCAGGATCAGGATCAGGCCGGCATTCAGCTGTTCTGATTGCTCACGGCTCAGCCCTTCATGAGCCGCCAGCACGTCATTGAACAGGCTGTCACTGTCAGGGCCAAGATTGAAGTCGGTGTTCAGACTCATTGACGTGTTCCTCCAGATCAGGCGGCAACTGTCGCCGGTGCTGTGCATCGTGTCAGTGCGGAGTGGATATCAGCCACGGTCGCATTCTGCCAGCGCGCTGCCACATGCTGGTCTGGGCGGATCAGATAGACGCCCTGTCCATAGCGCGCCTCAACCTTGCCTTCGCAGTCAGCGAGCCCGTCATGACCAACATGTAAGACGTGAATGTCGCTGTTCAGTCCGGCAAGGTCGGGCTGTTGGTCACCAATAATCAGCAGACAGAATTTTCCGCCAAGCTGGCGCGTCAGCCAGTCGGCCTGCCCATCCATTTTGATGATAGGAGCGTCCTGTGCGACCATGCCAACCTGCATGGGGACATCAAAGCCGATCTCATCAGCGCTATTCAGCGAGCTGTTCGTCAGCTTGCAAGGCACGGATAAACGGCCGGCATTCACAACCTTGCGGGCAAAGGGCATGTCTACAGCAAGGCTGAGCGTGGCATTGCGGAACGCCATTTCCACGCCAGGCTCCGGCGACATGAAGCGCGACGTCCAGCTTGAATTGTTGATGTTCTCATCTGCGCCATGGATGCGTTCTTCATTATAGCTTTCCAGCAGGCTGGCATCAGACTGTCCAGTGACCACTCGCGCCAGTTTCCAGCACAGATTGTCAACATCATGCATGCCGCCATTACCCCCTCTTGCCCCAAAGGGCGAGACAACATGGGCTGAATCCCCGACAAAGATCATGCGGTCATGCACAAATCTGTCGATGCGGCGGCAGTTAAAGCTATAGACGCTAACCCAGTCCAGCTTGAAAGGTCGTCCGCCAACCACTTTCTTGATCCGCGGGATCACAACCTCTGGCTTCTTTTCTTCTTC
>WTJS01000260.1 GCA_011524735.1 Alphaproteobacteria bacterium | reverse complement strand
GGCCTGTGGAAGCTGATTGAATCTGGACGAGGTGATGTTCTCATCTCTGATATTGGCCTTCCAGATGGCGATGCGCTTGATCTGTTGCCGCGCATTCAAGAACGTCGCCCTGATATGCCTGTCATCGTAATGAGTGCACGCTCTACCTTGCTAACAGCGGTCAAAGCCCAGCAGACAGGCGTATTTGAATATCTGCCGAAGCCGTTCGAGCTACGAAGCCTTGTGGAAGCGACGGGTCGCGCAGTCAGCAATATCGGTCAGTCCACTGCAAAATTGCCTTCAGGGTCGGTTCTGGAAGAAGGGGGACCGCTTATCGGACGTTCGCGACCGATGCAGGATATCTTCAAGGCCATGGCACGCGTCGTCAGTACTGATCTGACGGTATTGATTACAGGTGAAAGTGGAACGGGTAAGGAGCTGGTTGCAAGAGCCCTTCATGATCTGGGATCGCGCAGATCGGGGCCGTTTGTGCCAATCAATATGGCAGCCATTCCGCGTAATCTGGTTGAATCTGAGTTGTTCGGGCATGAGAAGGGCGCGTTTGTCGGTGCGGATAGCCGTATGTCAGGACGGTTTGAACAGGCGGAAGGTGGCAGTCTGTTTTTGGATGAGGTTGGCGATATGCCACCTGAGGCACAGACACGGTTACTGCGTGTCCTGCAGGATGGTGAGTATTTGCCTGTTGGCGCAAATCGTCCGGTAAAGGCGAATGTCAGGATTATTGCGGCGACCAATCATAATCTCCAGTTGCTGATGCAACAGGGGCTTTTCCGGGAAGATTTGTTTTATCGATTAAATGTCGTGCCGCTGCGCCTGCCGCCTCTTCGAGAGCGAACCGAAGATATTGCGCCGCTTGTAACGCATTTCCTGAAACAGGCATCAAATGCTGGCCTTCCTGTGAAACGGTTTTCGCCAGATGGCATTCGGGCACTTGCTGACTGGAGCTGGCCCGGAAATGTTCGTGAACTGGAAAATCTGGTCAGACGACTGATGGTTCTGGTGGGCGAAGAGGTTATTTCCGCAGATGTGGTTGAGGCTGAACTGGCCGCTGTCAGGCCCGTCGAGGCGGAGCCTATGGAGGCTGATAGTCTGTCACAGTCGGTGGATCAGCATATCCGGCGGTATTTTGATGCCCTTGAAGGGGCTATGCCGCCGCCAGGTCTGCATGCACGTGTCCTGCGCGAAGTTGAATATCCGCTTATTGTGGCAACACTTGAAATTACCCGTGGCAATCAGGTTAAGGCTGCGGATATCCTTGGCATTAACCGAAATACGCTTCGTAAGCGTATTCGTGAGTTGGGTATCTTGGCAGGACGATAGCCATGGCGACTGGAACAGCACAGCGCGGCATCCTGCTGCGATTTTCGGAAAACCGTGTCGGCTATCTTGCCGTTCTGGTGGCGTTGGCCATTGGTGTTCTAACGATCTACACGCTGGCAAGCTTTGATCCGGGGCAGCAGGATAATGGGGTTTTGACGACCCTCATTGCCATTGACGTTGTGGCGGTGATCATTGTTGCTGGCTTTGTTATCCGACAGATATTGCGGCTTTGGGTTGAACGTCGCCAGAAGATGGCTGGCTACCAGCTCCATTGGCGTCTTGCCTTGCTCTTTGGAGGAGTTGCCGCCCTGCCGGCTGTCATTACAACTGTCTTTGCCCTGTTTGTTGTCGACTATTCGTTGCGAGGATGGTTTGCCGACCGAATCTCGACCGCAGTCACCGGGTCGGTGCAGGTTGCCGACTCCTATTTCGAAGAACATGCCAGCTCCATTCGCAGCGATGTTCTGACAATCGCCAACGATGTGAACAGGGAAGCCTTCAATCTTTCTCAGGATCCTGGTCTCCTTGCCCAATATCTGACCAACCAGACTGCGCTTCGCAACCTGTCAGAGGCCATTATTCTCGATGGAACTGGGCAGGTAATCGCAAAGTCGCGGTTTGCCTTTGCTGTTACCTTTACCAATATCGGCAACGACTGGCTGAGCAAGGCGAGGGAAGGCGACGTCGTTATTCTGCGCAGTGATGAAACCAATAAGCTGCGTGCAGCGGTCAAGTTGAACAGCTTTGTTGACGCCTATCTGTTTGTCGGGCGTTTCATTGACCGCTCCGTTCTGGAGGCAGTCGACAGTACGCGGTTGGCCGCGGCTGACTATCAGCAGCTCGGCATCAGTCAGCTTGACCTCCAGGTCAGCTTTGCCTTTGTGTTCGGTTTGATCTTGGCGCTTCTGCTGATCACGGCCTTATGGATTGGGCTTAACCTCGCGACAGCTATTGTTGAGCCTCTGGGATCTGTGATCTCAGTAGCGGAGCAAGTGCGAGACGGTAATCTTAGTGAACGGGTTCCAGCCGGACTTGAGGTGGATGAGATTGCAAGATTAGGGCTGTCTTTCAATAGCATGCTAGATGAACTTGCAAGAAGCCGTGAGCAGCTTGTCCAAGCTAATATGCAGATTGACCGGCGCCGTGAATTTACCGAAGCCGTGCTTAAGGGTGTGTCATCCGGGGTGATTGGTCTGGATAAAGCACAGAAGGTGACCCTGCCGAATAGTGCCGCACGTCGTCTGCTGGAGCTGTCTGAAACCGACCTGATTGGCAACAAGCTTGAAGATGTTGTGCCGGAGTTTAGCGGGCTTGTGGGTATGCTGAAGGCGCGCCGCCGGAAATTTGCCGAGGATCAAATTGTTCTCGATCGCGGCGGACGTCGCCTGACACTCAGGGCCCGTATCGCAACGGAGATGGTGGATGGCAGTGTCATCGGATATGTTGTTACCTTTGACGACATCACGGACCTGCAGGCAGCTCAGCGCAAGGCAGCCTGGTCGGATATTGCACGGCGCATTGCACATGAAATCAAAAACCCGCTGACGCCTATTCAGCTGGCTTCAGACAGGCTGCGCCGCAAGTTTCAGCCAGAGGATGAGTCAGCGCGCGAACAATTTAGTGAGTATCTAACCATTATCGGGCGGCAGGTTGACGATATCGGGCGTATGGTGGATGAATTCTCGTCCTTTGCCCGCATGCCGCAACCGGTGATGCAGCCGCTTTCCATGCGCGAACTGGCGTCTGGTCAGGCCGCCCTTTTTGAAACCCAGGCTGCCACCATTACACTGGCTCATGACGATCCAGGTGACCCCTATATGGTGATTGGCGATTCAGGATTGTTGAGGCAGGCACTGACCAACGTCCTGCAGAACGCCCAGGACAGCTTGGCTGAAGCCAGGGTTAAAGACCCGCAGATTGCCTTGGAGCTGCAGATTAATGATGGTCTGGTCGCTTTGCACATAACAGACAACGGCCCTGGTTTTCCGGAAATCGATAAGACGCAGTTGCTCGAGCCTTATGTAACGAAACGTGACAAGGGCACCGGGCTTGGGCTGGCAATTGTCAGCAAGGTGGTACGCGATCATTCTGGTGAGCTACACCTCGTCGATGTGCCGCATGGAGGTGCCCGGGTGACCATTGAATTGCCTCTACACAAGGATGCGGAGACTGCGTCGTGATCACGACAGGTGACATACTGATAGTTGATGACGAACGTGATATCCGTTCGCTCATCGGTGCCACGCTGCGCGATGAAGGCTTTGTAACGATGGAAGCCTCAACTGCAAGTGAGGCGCGTGATTTGCTGGCAAGCAAGCCTCCCAGCCTTGCCATTCTGGATATCTGGATGCGTGACTCAGACATGGATGGCCTTGAGCTTCTGGAGTGGGTCAAAACGCTCTATCCAGAACTGCCGGTGTTGATGATTTCTGGCCACGGTACGATTGAAACTGCCGTTCATGCCATCCGTAAGGGGGCCTATGATTTCATTGAAAAACCGTTCAAGGAGGATCGTCTTCTGCTGATGGTGCAGCGTGCACTGGAAGCAAGTCGTCTGGAACGTGAAAATGCCGAGCTTCGTGCGCGTGTTAGTGATGAAGGCGAGTCTGAAGTGATCGGCGTGTCCGCAGCGATGAAGGCGGTTCGCACAGCGATAGGACGGATCGCTCCGACTGCTAGCCGTGTCCTGATTAGTGGGCCCAGTGGCAGCGGTAAGGAACTGGCGGCGAGAGCCATCCATCAGAGTTCAGATCGGCGGGATGCCAGATTTGTGGTTGCCAATTGCGCACGTCTGGCATCAGAGCGTGCCGATATCGAATTATTCGGCTCTGAAAATGTGAGCTCAAGCCGTCGCATAGTAGGGCTCTTTGAACAGGCCCATAAAGGCACGTTATACTTTGATGAGATCTGCGATCTGCCCCTTGAAACACAAGGTAAGATCGTTCGGGCTGTCACTGAACAGCGCTTTCGCCGCGTTGGCGGCAACATGGAAGTATCTGTGGATGTTCGCGTGATATCGGCATCCAGTCGGGATCTGGCAGCTGAGATTGCAGCAGGAACAGTGCGAGAAGATCTCTATTATCGACTCGGCGTAGTGCCGCTTTCCATTCCGCCGCTTTCAGACCGCTCAGAGGACGTCCCAAGTCTAGCACGTCATTTTGTGGATATGGTCGCGCGCCGTACGGGGTTGCCGCGGATCAAGCTTGGAGACGATGTTTTGGCAGCCATGCAGGGCTATCATTGGCCTGGAAATGTGCGGCAGATGTTAAATG
>WTJS01000044.1 GCA_011524735.1 Alphaproteobacteria bacterium | reverse complement strand
GTCTTTGAGGCTTTGTGCTTCTCCTGGTGTTGTTTCTTCTGGTGGCTTTCCATCACCGGCGAGGCAATGTTGAAGTCGTCCTCGGCGGCGAATTTGCGGATGACCGACATCGACGGATAGGACTGGAATCCGAATTCGGAGCAGAAACGCGGTTTTACATCACGGTAATGTTCGAAATCACGCCCCTCATGCCAGACCGACCAGAAATGCATGTCGCCTGAACTGTCATCATGCCACGCATCGCCGAATGACAAGGGGCCGGGCGAGGGTGATGACGGCCACCAGTTTGCCTGATTGTCGGTCGTGCGAACCGCCGTCTCGACGACCCGGTTCAACCGGTCATAGGCAACAAGATAGCGGTCGCGGTCCCTGATCGATTCCTCATACCAGGTCAGCGCACCAATCAGTTCATTGTCACCGCACCACAGGGCCAGACAGGCATGATGCTGAAGACGGGAAACATTGTCCCGCACCTCGGCATCAACCTCGGCCAGAAATTCATCGTCAGCTGGGTAGAGCGAGCAGGAGAACATGGCATCCTGCCAGACCAGAATGCCAAGCTCGTCACAGATGTCATAGAACAGGTCACTCTCATACCAGCCACCACCCCAGACACGGATCATGTTCATGTTGGCATCCACCGCCGACTGCAGCAGGCCGCGAAGGGCTTTTGCATTTGCCTGTCCGGGAAGCGCATCCTGTGGAATCCAGTTGGCGCCCATGGCAAAGATGGGCCTGTCATTGACGTGAAACGTGAAGCTCCGACCAACATCATCCGGTGCCGAGACAAGCGCGAGCTTGCGGAGCCCAAGGCGTTTCCTTACCTGATGCCCATCAACATCAATGACCAGTTCATGGAGTGTCTGCGGTCCCAGATGAACGGGCCACCACAGCTCGGGATCAGAAATGTGGAACTCAAAATGAAGGGTTCCATCCTCAAATCTGCCTGTCGCGCTGATGCCGCACAGTGTCGCGATGGATGAAGACGGCGTACCAGTGGTGACCTGCTGAGTGACGCTGACCACCACGCTGTTGTCACCATGGTCCTGATGGACAATGGCATCGCCAAGGACAAGGTCAGTGTTCAGGTCAAGATAGCAATCTCCGTAAATCCCCATCGGCATCAGAGCAGCGTTCCAGTCCCAGCCAAAGTCGCATTGGGGCTTGCGGATCATGTTGCCGCTGATGCCAGGGTAATGTTCGGTAAAGGGGACAAAGAATGGTTGGCTTGCCTGACGGGCTTCGGCAGCACGTGTTGGAGACTGAAAGGTGATCTCGATCTCATTCTCACCGGCACGCAGCATCTGACCAACTGGCAACCGGTAGCGCCGAAAGGCGTTTTCCACGGCGGCAATCTGAATGCCGTTTACAGTGATGGTGGCTATCGTATCAAGGCGGGAGAGGACAAGATCGGCGTGCGTCTGATCAGGCGCCAGTGTAAAGCTGCGCCGCGCCGTCCAGTCACGGTCGGCAACCCAGCGCACATCATATTCATTCATGCCCCAATAAGGGTCAGGAATAATTTCCTGATCATGAAGAGCGCTGAGCAGGTCGGTTGGAAAGGTAATGGCCAGATTATGGTCGCCCGTCTCGTCGCTAAGCCGCCATTCACCGGCCAGCGAGATGCGGCTCACAGACGTTCTTCCGTCTGGCTGTCAAACAGATGCATGCTGTCTGCACTGAGACCGATTTCGATCTCCTGACCTTCGGCAACCTTTGCCTGGCCATCCATGCGAAGACGAAGCTCATTCCCGCCAAACTTTGTCCAGACAAGTGTGTCGGCGCCCATTGGTTCCAGAAGGTCGGCTGTCACCGTGGTGCGGAAGGCGGCGTCGGCGACGTCATTGCCTGTTGCCACATGCTCGGGCCGGATACCAACAATGACGTCACCCTTCGGAATGTTTCCATCAGTTTTATAGCCATCAAGCGGCAGTGTCGCCTTACCAAGGGTCAGTCCTTTGGACCCGACTTTTCCAGTCATGAAATTCATCGACGGGGACCCGATGAAGTCAGCGACATACTTGTTGACCGGCCGGTTGTAGATTTCATCAGGGCTGGCAAGCTGCTGAATTTTGCCGGCACGCATAATGGCAATCCGGTCAGCAAGCGTCATCGCCTCAACCTGATCATGCGTCACATAGATCATGGTGTTTTTCAGCTGCCTGTGAAGCTGCTTCAGCTCAACCCGCAGGTCAGCTCGTAGCTTGGCATCGAGGTTCGACAGCGGTTCGTCAAACAGAAACACATCGACGTCCCGCACAAGTGCGCGTCCAATGGCAACACGTTGGCGCTGGCCACCAGACAGGGCGGCTGGCTTGCGCTTGAGAAGTGGCTCGATCTGCAGAATTTCGGCTGCACGGGCAACCCGCTTGGCGATTTCCGCAGCTGGCATCTTCGCGTTTTTCAGGCCAAAGCTCAGATTGCCCTCAACGCTCATCTGTGGATACAGGGCATAGGATTGGAATACCATGCCAATGCCGCGCTCAGACGGTTCCGCCCAGGTGACATTGCGGCCCTTGATGAAGATCTGGCCATCAGTGATATCCAGAAGTCCTGCAATACAGTTCAGAAGGGTCGACTTGCCACAGCCTGACGAGCCAAGCAGCACAAGAAATTCACCATCATTGATATCGATATTGAGATTCTGAAGAACTTCGACAGATCCGAAATTCAGCTTGAGATCTTTTACGCTTACGGAATGCATTGTCTAACCCTTCACAGCGCCGGCTGCGATGCCGCGCACAAAAAGTTTGCCAGAGACGAAATACACAACCAGCGGCACAAGACCAGTGATAATGGTCGCCGCCATGTTGACGTTATATTCCTTCTCGCCAAAGGTCGAATTGACGATGTTGTTCAGCTGCACCGTCATCGGATAGGAATCTGGACGGGTGTAAACCACACCGAACAGGAAGTCGTTCCAGATACCCGTCACCTGAAGAATGATGGCCACGACCACAATCGGGGCTGACATCGGCAGCAGCACCCGGATCAGAATGCCCCAGAACCCGGCGCCGTCAACGCGCGCCGCCTTGACCAGCTCTTCAGGAAGCGAGCTGAAATAGTTGCGGAACAGCAATGTCAGGATCGGCATGCCAAAGATCGAATGGACGATCACCAGACCCCAGACATCCCCGTACAGTCCAATGTCACGCAGGATCATGACAATGGGGTAGAGCATCACCTGATAGGGGATGAAGGCCCCAAACAGCAAGATGGTGAACAATACATTGGCACCCTTGAACCGCCAGAACGCCAGCGCGTAGCCATTCACCGAAGCTACGGCAATGGAGATCACCACGGACGGCACCAGGATCTGCACCGAATTCCAGAACCCGCGGCTCAGGCCATCACAGTTCAGGCCGGTACAGGCAGTTGCCCACGCCTTGATCCAGGGTTCAATCGTAATGTCACGCGGCAGCGAGAAGACATTGCCAAGACGCACCTCGGGCATGGTCTTCAAAGATGTCACAACCATCACATACAGAGGTGCAAGGTAGTACATCGCCAGCAGCGTCAAGGTCGTATAGATGACGATGTTGGGAAGGCTGAAAGCCTTTTTGGGGCGCGGACCGCGCGCCATTTCAACAGCAGTATCAGCCACGGCGTCTCTCCCGGAATTCATAAAGCGTCCAGGGCACAAGGATGATCATCACGAACAGCAGCATCATGGTTGAGGCCGCAAAGCCCTGACCCAGATTCTGGTTCCGGAACATCATGTCCATGACATATTTTGCCGGCACCTCAGTAGCCAGACCGGGTCCGCCCTGTGTCTGCGCAACAATAAGGTCGAACACCTTGATAATGCTGGTTGCCACCAGAACGACCGCGGTGATAATGGCACCTCGCATCAATGGCAGCACGATCATCAGGTAGGTTTTCCATTTTGGGATGCCGTCCACACGGGCAGCCTTCCAGATGTCTTCATCCACGCCCCGAAGGCCGGCCAGCATGATCACCATGACGAGGCCAGTGCCCTGCCACAGGCCAGCAAGAAGCACCCCATAGATGGCAAAGTCACCATTGGTCAGCGGGGCAAAGGCGAAATCAGGAAAGCCAAGATCACGCACCACCTTCTGGAGCCCGAAAGTCGGGTTCAGCATCCACTGCCAGGTCAGGCCGGTGACCACGAAAGACAGAGCGTAGGGATAAAGGAAGATCGTACGAAAAGTGTTCTCGAACCGGATGCGCTGGTCAAGAAGGGCAGCCATGACGAAGCCCAGCACAAGCGACAGGGTCAGCATGCAGCCGCCATAGATGGCCAGGTTTTCGATCGATACGATCCAGCGGGTTGTGTCCCACAGCCGATCATACTGATCAAACCCAACCCAGCGTGTTTTTGGTAGAAGCCGTGATCCGGTGAAGGAGTAGATAACCGTCCAAGCCGAACATCCGATGAAAATCACCAGTGCCGTCAGCGCCATCGGGATGGATGCCACTTTGGACGATATATTCCGGAACAGCATGTTTGGGCGTGTGCTGCCAGACATGTCTTCCCCCAAAGCAAATGAATTGAAACAGCTATTATAAAGTCATCAATCTAAAAAACGGGGCCAGCCTCTTGGCTGGCCCCGCAGGTTTTTTCCGGCTGTTAGTCAGCCGAAGCAATGATCGATGCGTAGGCCTTCTGGGCGTCAGCAGCGGAC
>WTJS01000147.1 GCA_011524735.1 Alphaproteobacteria bacterium | reverse complement strand
TTTCCCGGCCTTGCCGTCGCCGGGATCTGATGGCCATTGCCCGCTGGGCGGGGCTGACAGCTTTAACGGCGCGTAAGGCAGGCATTCCACTGGCTGCCGTTCGTGACCTTGCCGCGATCGCGTCTGTCAACGGGTATAGTAATGGCTATCATCAGTCGGGCCATTATGCCCATGTGGTGATCGCCGCTGGTCTTCTGGCCGCGGCAACGGGGCTTGGCAAGCGGGATACCGCCATCCTCGTTCTGGCGGCGCTGGTCCATGATATCGACCATCACGGTCGGCGATCGACACACCGTCTCTATGGTCAGGAAATATGGTCAGCCAGGCTGGCAGCCCGCATTCTTGTCCGTCATGGGGGGGATGCAAGGCTTGCAGCACGCCTTGAATGCCTGTTGAAGGCCACTGCGTTAACCAATGACGCAGAACGCAATACCATCCTTGCAACCGATCATCTTGCCGGGCTCCTGACCGATGCGGACGTGTTTGCGTCCGTATTCTTTGACCGCGATCGCGCGCGGCATTTCACAAGATTGCTCAAGTTGGAACAGCGTCTTCCCGGAACGCCTGATGATCTGCTGACGCGTTTTCTGGCGCTCATCACGGCGGAAGGCTTGCAGTCTGACGCCGCGCGCGCGATGCTCGACATGCGTAACGAAGCGCGAAGCAGAGCCTGATAGAAAGATGTATTGGGTTGGGTCATGTCGTCACTGACGTATTGTAAAGATTGTGTTTTCTGGGATTTGACTCACGCTGGAACCACCACGCGTTCGCGCGAAGGGCGGTGTCGGCGGCATGCGCCGACGCCGCGGACAGACGATCTGGATCTTGACAGTGGCACCGTGTGGCCGGCGACCTTTGATGATGACTGGTGTGGGGAAGGGCGGCGTGCTGGCGACGCCATGGACGATATGATCCTTGATCCGGCACCAACTCCAAAGAGACCTGATTAGGCTCTTTTCGTGATGGCTGTCCTGCGTTCTCGTGCCACCAAATAAAAGCAATGGTTGAAGTCGGTAATAGATCTGTGTTTTGCGGTTAACGGTTTTTTTGCAATTAAAGGTAAATGGCTGTAATCCTCTGACGTTATCTTTGCTGAGGTTGCGCGCGCAGGTCGCGTTTTATGGGGTGGTCCAGTCATGAATGCTGGCAAGGCAATTTTTGTCGGAAATATCAAAGGCGGTGTGGGGAAAAGCACCCTTGCCGTATATTTGACGGATTATCTGCGCCAGCGCTATCAGCGCCGGTCTGTGATGCTGTTGGATACGGATCCGCAGGGAACGTCTTTTGAGATGCTGCAGCCCCACAGCCGGGCCGACGACATCAAATTCCTGCCAATTGGTGACCGCTATGATGGCGTCAGCATGACCACGCTTGACGGCATTCTGCGCCGCATGCTGGCCCAGGATGACGCCGTTACCATCGTTGACACTGGCGCGGGCAAGCTTGGCAATGTCTGGCAAATGGCCATGCTGTGCAGCACGGTGCTTGTCCCGACCTCGATGTCCTGGACCGATCTGCGGCCAACCATTGATTTCATCAAGGAGTTGGACGATCGCAAGGAAGATTACGGGGTGGTCAATCCGCATGTGATTGTGGTGCCGAACCGCACCTCGCCATCACAGAAGAATTTTGGTCAGCTCGCCGAGGCTCTGGAAGAGGTGAACGCCATCATGGCCCCGCCAATTTCCGACCTGTCGGTGGCGCGCAGCCATTCACGTGAATTCAATGGTATTGCCTCCGTCGCCGGCACCAGATTTTCTGAAGAAATCGAACGTCTTGGTGAGTTCATTATCGATTACGTCATCAGCGGTGAGCTCGACCGTATCTATCAGTCAGCCTGACGTTTCATGAACTTTCGGCCCCGTTTGTGAATGCAGGGGGTTTGATGTATAGAAAGCCGGATTTCCTGGTGGAAATCCGGCTTTGTCTTTCAGCACTGTTGACGTCACGTATGTCTAGGCTTCAACGCTTAGGGCCCCGGCTACCCAGTGATGGAAATGGTGGGTTGGCGCGTCCATGACGGCAGAAAATTTGCCGCCATCATACCCAGATGCCTTGCGTCCCCGCTGCATGCCCTCAACGACCCCAACATCTTCGGCAAATACCGTGCGCCACATTTCGGTGTTGGTGGCGCGCATGTCGGCGAAATCCTCGCCGATCGCTGCCTCATCCGCGTAATAGATTTCAACCTGTTCGCTGGTGCGACCCTGGCCATCGGGAAGCAGCAGGATGGCAAAGGCATGGTCATTGTGAACGCCAAGCAGCACATTCGGGAACAGGGCAATATATTCCGCGCCCTTGTCCCATTGCGATGACAGGTCCTTGAATTGCGGGAACCGCCGTCCATCCGCTGTAATCTGCGGCTGGTAAACGGTGGTGCCCTGACCGGCAAATCCTGACGCATCCATAATGTTGTAATGGTCTTCCAGCCGCGAATAGCTGTTCAGCGCGGGATGTACGAAGGGAAGATGGTAGGCCTCGCAATAATTCTCGACAGCCAGCTTCCAGTTGCAGTCCAGTGTAAAGCTGATCGAGGAATCTGTGCCGGCGTGATAGAGCGGCTGGTCAAATTCCTGCCAGCGCTCCATGAGTGTGCTGGCGGCGTCTTCAAAAGCGGGTGCCGTACCGCCCACATTCACGAAAATCACATCCCGCCAGACATGCGAGCGCACGTTGACCAGCGGGAAGTCGCAATGTTTGACACTTTCATGTTCATTGATGTCCGGGCCACCAACATGCGGCGTGCGGCGAAGTTCGCCATCAAGATCATAGGCCCAGGCATGATAGGGGCAGGTGATGGGTCCGCGGAGCTGCTGCGGGCGGTCGATGAGGATCATCCCCCGGTGTCGGCAGACATTCTGGAATACATTGACCTCGCCCTTGTTGTTGCGAACCATCAGCATCGGAATGCCAAGGAAGGTCACGGGCTTCACCATGCCGGGCCTGGCAATATCCTTGCCGAACCCGATGGCTGCCCAGCTGTTGCGGAACAGGGTTGCCTGTTCGTGGTCAAACATATCGCCGCTGACGTAACAGTCATTTGGCAGTCCATTTGCGGTTTCGATGGGTGACATGACATTGCGTAAGTCCAGCATGACAGGTATCCCTTCATCAGCTTGTTGTTTGTCCACGGTCTGATCCTACTTCGGATCTGACCCTAAATCTAAGGCGAAGACCCGGGCTGAATTTGCTCAAAGCCGACACCTTCGCTGTCAGCTTGACCAGAAGGGAAACTGTATCTTGCAGGACTATTGCGCCGCACCAATCCATATGGAGCTTGATCAGAGGTTCTATCGCACTGTAGATGCGGCCAGGTTTCCCCAGACCATTCTGCGCTATCGGAATGACCGGGCTGCTGCGTCTGTGGGGCTTGCATCGCTTGACGATGCGGCATGGTGTGCACATTTTGGCCGTTTTGAACCACTAGCCAACAATATCCCGCAACCGCTGGCGCTGTGTTATCACGGCCATCAGTTTGGTCATTATAACCCTGATCTTGGGGATGGGCGCGGATTTCTGTTTGCGCAGATGAAGGCGGCTGACGGCCGCGTTCTTGATCTTGGCACCAAGGGGTCCGGACGCACGCCCTTTTCACGCACCGCCGATGGCAGGCTGACCCTGAAAGGGGCGGTACGCGAAATTCTGGCAACCGAAATGCTGGAGGCGCTTGGCGTCAACACCTCCAGGACCTTTTCCGTCATTGAAACAGGCGAAGCGCTTGACCGGCATGACGAACCGTCACCAACACGATCAGCCGTGATGGTGCGCCTGTCGCACGGCCATATCCGGATCGGCAGTTTCCAGCGTCTGCGCTATATGGATGATGCCGAAGGGCTGGAGATGCTGGTCCGCCATACCGCACGGCATCATTTTGCCGACAGTCTCGATGCTGACGCCCCGATCGAGGATCTGGCGCCAGCCTTTCTGGGGGCGGTCGCCGCCCGAATCGCTGACACGGCCGGGGCCTGGATGGCGGCTGGTTTTGTGCATGGGGTGCTGAATACCGACAATTTCAATGTGACCGGTGAGAGCTTTGATTACGGTCCCTGGCGGTTCCTGCCGAATTTCGATCCGAAATTTACCGCCGCCTATTTTGATCAGGGAGGCCGCTATGCCTTTGGGCGTCA
The DNA here is from genome assembly GCA_011524735.1 of Alphaproteobacteria bacterium. Taxonomy (GTDB): domain Bacteria; phylum Pseudomonadota; class Alphaproteobacteria; order Puniceispirillales; family Puniceispirillaceae; genus UBA8309. The sequence continues at coordinate 520 of WTJS01000147.1, read as the reverse complement.
GCCCGAGGCAAGCCTGTGGGCCGTATGTCGGCTGGCGGACTGTCTGACCGGGTTTGGCGGGGTAAAGGCCATGGAAGCCCAGCTTGCCGATTTTTATCCAAAACTCGAAGATAGTCTGCAACGCCGCCTGTGCTGGCGTCTTGGTGTGTCCGCCAGCGCCGAGCAGGGTGCCGAGATCACCCGCGCGCTCTTCGCCGCCGCCAAACATAGCGCGGCCCCGTTTGCGTCGATCCTTCATGACTGGTATGGCGGTAACCAGCGGCGCGGCGATTATGACGGATCGGATTGGGCGACCTTTGCCGCGGCGCTGCAACAGGCAGACAGGTTGGCGCAGGCAGATGACGCTTATTTTGACAGGCCGCTGCCGGTATCCTTGCCCATTGAAACCGTGGAAGGGGTCTGGGACCCCATCGCCGCCGAGGATAACTGGACACTGTTCAACAGTCTTGTCAGCGACATTCAGGAATGGGGCGCAAGGCTGGCAGGTTCCTAGGCCTGTCCGGGCAGCGGGGTAAAGGAC
>WTJS01000082.1 GCA_011524735.1 Alphaproteobacteria bacterium | reverse complement strand
CCGGTCATGAAGCCGGTCGGCCCCATCATGCCAGAATTCAATTTCCTGAGGGGTGATCTGGAACCCACCCCAATGCGGCGGGCGGGGCACCTCGCCGGGATGGGCGGCATCAACTTCAGCCACTTTGGCGGCCAGGGTTTCCCTTGAATCCAGCGGCCGCGACTGCGCCGACGCCCAGGCCCCAACACGGCTGCCACGTCCACGCGTGGCAAAATAGGCATCAGACTGTTCAGCGCTGACCTTTGACACCGGGCCGACAACCCTGACCTGGCGGCGCAGACTTTTCCAGTGGATGCAGAAGGCCGCCTTGGCGGTGGCGGTCAGTTCGCCTGATTTACGGCTTTCATAATTGGTGTAGAAGACGAATCCTTCCGGCGACCATTCCTTGAGCAGAACCATGCGCACGGACGGCATGCCGTCCGCGTCAACACTGGCGAGCGCCATGGCATCCGGATCATTAATCTCACTTGCCACAGCCTCGTCGAACCAGGTCTGGAACAGGGCAAAGGGATCAGTGCCAGTGTCAATCTGCATGTCTGTGTCTCCGTCTTTTGGCCAAATCTGCGCAGCTTTCTAGCAGAGGGCAATGTTGATATCGCAGGAGATGGGCATTGCTCTAAAATTTAACAATGGGGCATCCCTGCCATAATTTTGTACGATTTGGCACATACCGTTTTGATATGCGAATGGAACCATGAGGTCACCTAATGACAAATTTTTCAATTTTGAGCAAAACGGGCACAAAGTCCCTCACTCTTGTTTTAGCTACTGCTGCGACTGCTGGCACGCTGATCACAACGCCCGTGTTGGCGGAAACACGCATAGAAACCGTTATTGGGACAGTCACAAGGTCTGAGCCAATTACAAGCACCTACATCAGGAAGACACCAACTGATCAGAAAGTGTGCGAAGTTCAGGAGGTGCCTGTCTATGCTGACGCAGCGTCGGGAGATGAGGGATCTGATCTTGGCGCCATGATCATTGGCGGTGTCATCGGGTCGGCTATTGGCAACAAGACATCTGATCAGGACGGCGCGGGCGCAGCCGGTGCCGTGGTGGGCGCCATTCTGGGCCGTGAACATGCCAAGAAGAACAAGCAGGGCCAGCAGATCGTCGGCTATCGCAATGAAGAAGTCTGCAATATCCGGACCGTCATGTTTGAAGAAACAGTCGAGGAAGTAACCGGTTACAAAAACCGAATCGAAATTGACGGCAAGATTATCACGCTGGAATCAATCGACCCGCTGATCGACGATGAACGCGTCGAAATCGTACGGGAAACCACTTACTCACTGCAGTAAGCAAGTTCACAATGCTGCCCGGGCAGGTGCCATTACTGCACCGCCCGGGCGCTAGGCGCATCTTGTTCTGGTGAATCAGCCGTGCCATATTGGCGGCGTTGCGAGACAGCTCGCATTACTGGAATTCTGAACAGAGATCATAAGGTGGAAAAACATGGCCGAGCAGGGTTCATCTGGCGTTATGGCAGGCAAGCGTGGCCTGATCATGGGGGTCGCGAACGACCGGTCTATCGGCTGGGGCATCGCCGCCAAGCTGGCGGAACAGGGCGCTGATCTTGCCTTCACCTTTCAGGGTGAAGCCCTGCAGAAGCGCGTCGTGCCACTCGCCGCCTCGGTCGGCAGCGATCTGGTGCTGCCCTGCGACGTGACGGACGAAGCCAGTGTCGATGCTGTGTTTGACCGGCTGAAAGCCGAATGGGGCACGCTGGATTTCGTGCTTCACGCCATCGCCTATTCCGATAAGGAAGAGCTGAAGGGCGGCTATGTCGATACATCGCGCGACAACTTCCAGCGGACCATGGATATTTCGGTCTATTCCTTCACCGAGATCACCCGCAAGGCCGCCGCGATGATGAATGATGGCGGATCGCTGCTGACCCTGACCTATTATGGCGCTGAGCGCGTCATGCCGCATTACAATGTCATGGGTGTCGCCAAGGCCGCGCTTGAGGCATCGGTGCGGTATCTGGCGGTTGACCTTGGTGGACGCAACATCCGCGTGAATGGTCTGTCTGCCGGTCCGATGAAGACGCTGGCGGCATCCGGCATTGGTGACTTCCGCTATATTCTGAAGTGGAATGAATATAATTCACCCCTGAAGCGCAATGTGACGCTGGATGATGTTGGCGGCGCGGGGCTGTATCTGCTGTCAGACCTGTCTTCCGGCGTGACCGGCGAGACCCATCATGTCGATTGTGGATATCATGTCGTTGGCATGAAGGCCGTAGACGCCCCTGACATTTCGGTCGTCTGACATGTCTGATAACAGTTTCGGCAAGCTGTTCTCTTTCACCAGCTTTGGTGAAAGCCATGGCGCAGGAATCGGCTGTATTGTCGATAATGTCCCGCCGCGTCTGCCGCTGTCCGAAGCCATCATCCAACCCTATCTGGACCGCCGCAAGCCGGGCCAGAACCGGTTTGTCACGCAGCGTCGCGAAGATGACGAAGTTGAAATCCTGTCCGGCGTTTTCGAAGGTCAGACAACTGGCACACCAGTGGCGATGCTGATCCGCAACAAGGACCAGCGGTCCAAGGATTACGGCGAAATCGCACGCCAGTACCGGCCAGGCCATGCTGACTATACCTATCAGGAAAAATACGGCATCCGCGACTATCGCGGGGGCGGCCGGTCATCGGCGCGTGAAACCGCGGTGCGTGTCGCCGCCGGCGCCATTGCCGACCAGCTGCTGAAGGCAGCACTTGGCCCGTCATACCGGGTGCGTGGCGGCGTTGTGCAGATTGGCCCGCACGCCATTGACCGTGACCGCCTTGACTGGGACGAGGTCGACAATAACCCGTTCTTCTGTCCAGACCCCGTCGCCGCCCAGGAATGGGAAGCCTATCTGGATGGCGTCCGCAAGGAGGGAAGTTCAGCAGGTGCCATTCTGGAAATTGTGGCTGACGGGATCCCGGTCGGTCTTGGTCAGCCCATCTATGGCAAGCTGGATAGTGACCTGGCGGCGGCAATGATGACAATCAATGCGGTCAAGGGTGTGGAAATTGGTGGTGGCTTTGCACTGTCTGCGATGGATGGCCGCGAGGCAGGTGACGAAATGCGCACCGGTCCGGACGGACCTGAATTCCTGTCAAACAATAATGGCGGCGTTCTTGGCGGCATTTCAACAGGTCAGCAGCTTGTTGTCCGCATTGCGATCAAGCCAACCAGTTCAATCCTGACACCGCGCCAGTCGATCAATGTTGATGGCGAAGAAGTCGATGTGGTCACCAAGGGTCGGCATGACCCCTGCGTCGGCATCCGTGGTGTACCGGTCGCCGAAGCCATGATGGCCATCACGCTTGCTGATGCGCTGATGCGGCATCGTGCGCAGTGCGGGCTGCTCGACTAGACAAACCCGTTTATTGTGCTGTCCAATTTTCTGTTTATGGGGCTGTCTTGCGCCCTGCCAGCAGGAATTCCCGGTTGCCATCCTGTCCGTCGATGGGTGACGGCGCCGTCCCCATGAGATGCCATCCCATATCGGCCGCCAGCCAGCTTTCCAGTCTGGCAACGACATCTGCTACCTGACGGGCATCACGAACAATGCCGCCTTTGCCGATATGATCGCGGCCAACTTCAAACTGCGGCTTGATCAGTGCCAGAAGCCAGGCGTTGGGTGCGGCCACTGCCATGACCGCAGGCAGAACCTTGGTCAGGGAAATGAAGGATGCATCACAGACAATCATTTCAGGCGGCACGGCAAAATCATCTGCGGTGAGGTCACGTGCATTCACGCCTTCCCGCGAGTCAACACGGGCGTCAGCAGCAAGACGTGGGTTCAACTGGCCATGGCCGACATCAACAGCGACGACATGCGCTGCGCCACGATCCAGAAGCACCTCGGTAAAACCGCCGGTACTGGCCCCGATATCAACGCAATTCAGGCCTTGAGGATTGATCTGAGGAAACGCCTCCAGCCCACCAACAAGTTTAAGCGCACCGCGACTGACCCAGCGTATGTCGGGCGTGGCCAGGTCAATTCTGACATCTGGTTTCAGCTTGCGGGCTGGCTTTGTCAGCACAGCCCCATCGACAACAACCTGCCCAGCCTCGATCAACGCCTGCGCCCGATCACGGGACGCGGCCAGTCCAAGGCTGACAAGCAGAACATCCGCGCGCACCGCGTCAGACCCTTGTGGAGAGGCCTTGCCGGATTTGTCAGGCTGACGTCTTGCCACTGCTGGATACGGTTTTGGCAAACGTGCCGCCAAGCTGGCGAAGGACAGCGGCGATGCCGTCTGCATCAAGACCTGCCAGCGCTAGCTGCCCAGCCTGGCTGTCATGGTCGATCAGCTGGTCAGGAAGCGACATGCATCTGACGACAAGACCAGAATCCAAATGCCCGGCATTGGCAAGATATTGCAGCACATGGGCGGAGAACCCTCCCGGGCTGTTTTCTTCAACAATCACCAGCCTGTCATGGGTTTCGGCAAGCTGATCCAGCAGCGCGGTATCAAGTGGCTTGGCAAATCGGGCATCGGCAACGGTAATCGGGCCCATCTCATCCGCCACAGCATCTGCAGCAGCGACGCTGGCGGCCAGCCTGGTGCCAAGCGACAGGATGGCGGTGCCATTGCCCTGCCTGATGACCCGACCACGACCGATTTCCAGAACCTCGCCAGCTTCCGGAAGATCGACGCCAACCCCCTCACCGCGTGGGTAGCGCACAGCACTTGGCCCGTCATCATGCGCTGCCGCCGTTGCCACCATATGCA
>WTJS01000029.1 GCA_011524735.1 Alphaproteobacteria bacterium | reverse complement strand
TGATTATCATTATTATTTTTGAAAAATAATCGTTTTTTTACAGTTTACTAAGTAAATTTAGACCAAATTAGTCCTAAATTATTATTGAATGAGTGGTTTTGTCGCAACCAACTACTCGACAGTTTTGACTGAAACCTGATGCCATCCCCACATGGAATTCACCTAACGCTCATGTGCAATTCGCATTGCAACACTCTCTGGCCAACGCTATAGAGTCCCCGCGGCCAGACAGGCCATGTGGGGGGATGTAAACACATGATGATCGATGAAGCGCTTATCGTAGCCATCCTGCAGATCATAGCGATCGATATTATTCTGGGTGGTGACAATGCGATCATCATTGCCCTAGCCTGTCGCAATCTCCCGCAACGTCAGAAACGGCTTGGCATTCTCTGGGGCACAGCTGGCGCGATTATCTTGCGCTGCATCCTTGTTTTCTTCGCCTCCACTCTTCTGACAATTCCGTCGCTCAAACTCATTGGCGGTCTGCTGTTGATCTGGATTGGGGTGAAGCTACTGGCGGAAGAAGACGAACTTGATGAGGGTTCCGTCAAGCAATCGTCCAGCCTCTGGGAGGCGGTCAGAACAATCATCATTGCTGACTTCGTGATGAGCCTGGATAATTCGGTGGCAATCGCCGCCGCTGCAAAAGGCAATATGGCGCTTGTTATTTTTGGACTGGCACTCAGTGTTCCGATTATCATTGGTGGCAGCGCCATCATCCTGCGGCTCATGCAGAAATATCCAATCATCATCACCGTCGGGGCGGGCCTGCTTGGCTGGCTTGCCGGTGACCTGATCGCGCATGATCCTCTGCTGAAAGACTACATTTCGGATCTTCCGGAATATGCTGCCAAGGTCGCAGCGGGCATATGCGCCCTGCTTGTTGTTGTCGCAGGTCGGATCATTGCTGCACGGCGGTCACATTCAGCCACCTAATAGGAACTTCAACAGGTGAGCGGCCATCACACCGCTCACTGTCTTTGTCAGTCCGCCCAATACAGGCGCATCGGATTGTCAATCAGCAACGCCTGCTGAAGATCAGCTGTGGGTGCGATACGAGCAATTGTATCCACGAGAAGCCCGTCATCAGGTCGATGTGACTTCATATTCGGATGCGGCCAGTCAGTGCCCCACAGAACCCGGTCCGAAAATGTTTCGACTAGATAGCGTTGGAATGGCACCACATCATCATAGGGTGGTCCGGCCACCGTCAGTCGTTCAGGACAACTGACCTTTGTCCACATGTTTGGCATTTCGGCCATAAGTGTGACAAATCGCTGGAAGTCTGGCCCGTCGACCGGAAGTGACACGTCCGGGCGCCCCATATGATCAACAACCACAATGCCGGGCAATGTTTTCAGGAATGGCGTCAGATCCTCAAGGTCGGGTGCCTCAAAATAAACGACTATATGCCATCCAAGACGCTGCACCCGTTCGGCTGTTCGCATGAAAACTTCACGCGGGGTAGCATCAACCAGTCGTTTAACGAAATTGAACCTTACCCCCCGCACACCTGCAGCGTGCAGCCTGTCCAGTTCCTCATCAGCGATGTCATGCGCAACAACAGCAACCCCGCGGGCCATGCCGTTGGAGGATTCCAGCGCATCCACCATGGCAGCATTATCCTTTCCATGGCAGCTCGCCTGAACAATCACATTCCGCGACAACCCAAGGTGATCGCGCAGCGCAAACAGCATATCCTTACCAGCATCACCGGGCGTGTATTTTCTTTCTGGCGCAAAGGGAAATTCATGGGCCGGTCCGAACACATGGCAATGCGCGTCAACCGCGCCCGCAGGCGGAGTGAATTCAGGTGTCTTCGGATTGGGATGCCAGGTCACCTCGCCGTCGGCATTGTGTTCTTCAGTCATTCTCTCACCCTTTTCGCTAAAAAATCATTCCGTCAAAAAGCTTGCGTGTGGTGCGCATCATGCCAGCACGTTGCACATTGTCCTGGGCGTCGCATTCCAATACGCATGTGGTTGCCCCATTGGGATGTTCAACTGCCATAACCTTTCGCACACCCCCCGGTATCGTAGCCAGATCGGCTGCTGGCGATCCCGGCAACAATGCCGCGGTGGCAGCACTTACAGCAGCGAATACTCCAATCGTGTCGTGGCATTTATGGGGAATAAAACTGCGGGTCATGAAAGCACCACCATTCTGGGCAGGCGCCACCATGGTCATCTTTGGCACTGATTTCTGACTGACGTCTCCCAAATTCATCAACGGACCACAGGCGAGACGGATCGCCTCAATCCGGGCCTTGAGGGCGTCATTTGCGTCAAGTTCGGCAGGTCGTTCACACCCGGTGATGCCAAGATCAGATGCCCGCATCACAACGATTGGCATACCGTTATCGATCATCGTGACCTGAATGCCAGCCACCTCATCTACGGCATTGCCAGTTGGCAGCAGCTCACCGCACATAGACCCGGCAACGTCATCAAAGACAAGCGGCACCGCTGCCGCACTGCCCGGCACGCCGTCGATTGCCTCGTCGCCATGGTAGGACACCACACCTTCCGGCGTTGCAATGCTTGCCGTGGCAACCTGCCCGGTGTTGCGCATAAAGATCCGAACGTCAGTCACGTCATCCCGCGCTGGCACAAGTCCGCGTTCGATGGCAAACGCTCCAACACCCGCCAGAATATTGCCACAGTTCTGAGCATCCGAAACCAGCGCCTGATCGACAAACACCTGGAGAAACAGGTAATCCACATCCGCATCCTGGCGGCTGGAGGCTGACACGAGAGCCACTTTCGACGTCAGTGGACTTGCCCCGCCCATACCATCGATCTGACGCGCATCTGGCGACCCCATGACCCTTAACAACAATGCATCTCTGGCAGTGACATCTTCAGGCAAATCGTCAGCCAGAAAATACCCTCCCTTCGACGTGCCTCCCCGCATCCACATGCACCGGGTGCCAGCGTAATGTTCTGAAGTGGTCATTTTTCCCTGCCTCATCACACGATGATAGAACTTAAGGTAACAAGCTTACCGCGCTCTTGGTCCCGCGCCTCATAAAAGCTTGCGAACGCATCATGCTGAAATTCTATCAACCTGTCATTGGCGCAGATGCTACCATTTTGCTATGACAGAGGGCATGGACATGAACAAACTGAATGTTGCATTTATCGGGTTCGGCGAGGCTGGACTGGCCATTGCCAGCGACCTGACCGCCGCCTCAATCTCTGCCTTTGACATCAAACTTGGTGACAACGAACTTGCTGCCGACATGTCGTTACGCATGACAGAGGCCAGCGTTACGCCTTGCATGGACACACGCAGCGCCGTTGCCGAGGCTGACATTGTCATTTCTGTGGTAACAGCCGACCAAGCTGGTAAAGCAGCCGCCTTGACGGCCCGGCATATGCGCAATGGTGCGTTGTTTCTGGACATGAATAGCTGCGCCCCGTCATCAAAGCAGATATCTGCTCGCGCTGTTGAAGCTACCGGAGCGGTCTATGTTGATGTTGCGGTAATGGCACCAATTACTGCCAAAGGGCCGGCCACTGCTATGCTGGCGGCCTGTCAGCGCGGTGAAGATATTCTGGCCCCGCTGGCTGCTATTGGGATTACCCCGCGTCTTGTAGGGTTAGAGGTTGGACGCGCCTCAACTATCAAGATGCTGCGCTCAGTCATGGTAAAGGGAATGGAAGCCTTAACCGCTGAATGTTTCAGGGCGGCAGTGCGGGCTGGTGTGGCTGAGGATGTCGCTAACTCTCTCGATGCTTCGGAAAGCGGCCTCGGATGGGCAGCTCAGGCGTCCTACAATATGGAACGTATGACCGCGCATGGCATTCGGCGTGCTGCTGAAATGCGTGAAGTGGCTAAAACCCTGCGTGATCTGGATATTGCCCCTGCGATGACCACAGGAACCATCGCCTGGCAACAGGATATGGGCGATCTCAAACTTGCCCTTGACCCAAATGCCGATCTTGGCGCCCAGGTGGCAGCCATAGAGACGGCCTTTAACGCTCAAAATGAGGAGACCTGAATCATGAAAATCTGTCTGGCTGGCGGCGGTGCTTTCGGCAAGAAACACCTAGATGCGCTGAAATTGATCGATGGTGTTGAAGTTGTCTCTCTTGTTGGGCGACGGCTGGAACCCACTCAGGAACTTGCGGCTTCCTATGGCATTGGCCATGCTACCACGGATCTTCATGAAAGCCTTGCCATGCCAGAAATCGATGCGGTCGTTCTGGCCACACCCACCGGCATGCATGCCGAACAGGGCATTGCCGCGATGGATGCCGGCAAGCATGTACTGATTGAAATCCCAATGGCCGATAGTCTGGCGGATTCTGAAGCGCTGGTCGCCAAGCAGAAGGAAACTGGCCTGGTCGCAATGGCGGGTCATGTGCGGCGCTTTAATCCGTCCCACCAGTATGTTCACAACCTGATCACCGCGGGCGAACTGAATATTCAACAGATGGATGTCCAGACCTATTTCTTCCGTCGCAAGAACATCAGTGCTGATGGCAGTCCGCGTAGCTGGACAGACCATCTTCTGTGGCACCATGCATGCCATACCATTGATCTGTTCATGTATCAGACAGGCGAAATGGTCACCGAGGTGCATGCCGTTGAAGGCCCACACCATCCCGATCTTGGCATCGCGATGGACATGGCCATCATCATGAAGACACCGACTGGCAAGCTGTGCACGCTGTCCTTGTCCTTCAATAATGATGGGCCACTTGGAACCTTCTTCCGATATATCTGTGACAATAACACCTACATCGCACGATATGACGACCTGTTTGATGGTCGTGACAACCGGATTGATGTCAGCAATGTTGATGTATCGACCAACGGCATTGAACTGATTGACCGTGAATTCGTTGCCGCCATTCGCGAAGGACGCGAACCAAACTCCAGCCTTTCGCAATGCCTTCCTGCCATGCAGGTGATGGATATCATCGAAAGGCAATTTTCGAAATAATTCGAGCAACGCCGCATTTCTAGCAACGCCACGTTACGACATTTTTGCTCTGTCAGAGGACCGCACCATGATCATTGACTGTCACGGCCATTACACCACCACCCCGCCAGGCGTTGCCGAGTGGCGCGATGCCCAGAAGGCCGCTGTCGCCGCCGACCCAAACCACATCAGTGAAAAGGGTGTAATGAATGTCAGTGATGATGAAATTCGCGAAAGCATCGAAACAAACCAGCTTCGGGTTCAGCAGGAACGTGGCACAGATGTGACCGTTTTTTCACCACGTGCAAGCTGGATGGGGCATCATGTCGGTAACGCTTCCACATCACAGGCATGGACAGAGCATTGCAACGATTTGATCCGGCGTGTCTGCGATCTGTTTCCGAAGAATTTCGTGCCGGTCTGCCAGCTTCCACAAAGCCCCCAGACACCAATCGAAACCAGCATAAACGAATTGCGTCGCTGCGTTGACGAAATGGGGTTCATTGGGTGCAATCTGAACCCTGATCCTTCAGGCGGTTACTGGAAGGACGTGCCGCTTGGCGATAAATACTGGTACCCGCTCTATGAAACGATGTGCGATCTGGATGTACCAGCTATGATCCATGTCAGCGGGGCATGCCATCCTGCAATGCATACGACAAGCTCGTTCTATCTTGGTGCAGATACCACCGCCTTCGTTCATTTCATGATGTCGGATGTCTTTACCGACTTCCCTGAGATCAAATTCATCATTCCACATGGTGGTGGAGCGGTGCCTTATCACTGGGGACGCTTCCGTGGCATGGCGCAGGATATGGGTCTTGGCGATCTGAATGAAAGGGTTCTTGGCAACATCTATTTCGACACCTGTGTCTATCACCAAGATGGTATTGATCTGCTTGTAGAAGTCATCCCGACAGAGAACATACTGTTCGCCTCAGAGATGATTGGCGCGGTTCGCGGTATTGATCCTCGCAGCGGTCATTATTACGACGACACCAAGCGGTATATCGATGCAACGACACGGCTGACAGCAGAACAGAAGCAGATGGTATTCGAGGACAACGCCCGGCGTGTGTTCTCGCGTTTTCCGCTCTAGCGATCGATCTCGTCCAATACCCTTCCAAGGCAGGCCAGACCGGCATCGAGCCTTGCCGCTGGCCCGCCACCGACGCCAAGCCTGATATGATGAGGCTGGCCATACGCACTGCCGGAAATCAGGAATGTGCGGTGTGGCGGAGCCAGCGCCCTTGCAGCCACATCATCACCAGCAATCCCGCTGCGAAGCCGCACCAACCCGATCAGACCACCCTCGGGCGGATGCCATGACAGGGCTGGATGATTGTCGATGAACCCGGCAAGCTGGGCAAGATTGACAAGGCTTTCCCGTCGCACGGTTTCAAGCATGACCTGCCTGCGCTCAGGTCGAAGCGCAATTTCTGCAATGGCTTCCCCCGGATGATTACTGATCTGCGAGCTGTATTCCCGCAGAACCACGCCATCTTCAATCATCCCGGCATCACCGCAGATCATCCATCCTGTGCGGATACCCTGCATGCCAAATGCCTTTGAAACACTTCCCGTTGAGATGCCGCGCTCATACAGACCTGCAAAGGCTGGCATGCGTGGATGTGACCATTCCAGTCCGGCATACACTTCGTCCACAAGCACCCAAGCGCCATGATGTCGGGCAATGGCGGCAATTTCAGTCAGATCGTCGGTCGATAAAAGGCGTCCTGTTGGATTGTTCGGATTGGTAAGAAAGATCAGTTTGGTCTGTGGTCCCACCATATCTTTGAGCCTGTCCAGTGGAAGCGCCCATGATTCGAGTTCACTACGGTCAATGAACCGGATATCTGCCCCCTGAGACCGGGCGACAACTTCAGCCTGTGGCCATCCAGGCCTTTCGATAATGATTTCGTCTCCTGCCTGCAGAAGCTGCCGCAGCACGAGGTAGTTGGCTTCTGCCGCGCCCGCAGTGATCAGCACATCATCCTTTGTGAGCACCCCAGTTAGTCCAGCTTGATCAATCACGTGCTGACGAAGGGCTGGCAGCCCTTGAAAGGATACCCCGTTCCAATCAAGCGACATGTCAGGATCCAAATCACTCAGAAAGTCACCAAGACGCGGCGGACTGGCCTGACTGAACCCCAGAAAGCTCTCTGGCGCAGCGTCGACAGATCGCAACAGACTTTCAAACAATGCCTGAGTTCTGACTTTATCCATGAGAGCCCCTCCTCTGCCACATCGACTTCACCGACTATCTCCCCTATCGTTGAGGTGAGCCTAACGATGGCAGTGCGCCAAGGCAAAGCCGTAGGGAGACAAAGGTGGATCGAATTGCAGTTGTGACCGGTGCCGCTGGCGGTATGGGTCAGGCCATTTCCAGACGACTTCATCAGGATGGCTTGACAGTGGTCGGCATCGACATCCGCTGGGGTGCTGATGATGACAGGCTGTCGGACATTATGACCTGCATGACTGCTGACCTGACAGACCAGGGTGCCGTCGCCAGTTTGTTCGAGACCATCAATGAAATCCATGGTCGGATCGACGTTCTGGTCAACAATGCCGGCACCTGCATGATGTCAGACTTTCCTACCATTCCTGAAGATGAATTCCGACAGCAGATGGCCATCAATTTTGATAGCTGCTTTCACTGCTGTCAGGCGGCCATTCCCTTTATGATGAAGCGGCAGAGCGGGGATGATACTGTTCGCAAAATCATCAATATCTCATCGAACGGGGCCTACAACTTTGATGTCTTTGACCCGCCACATTACCGCGCAAGCAAGGCAGCCATGGATGCATTGACCAAAGACCTGGCACGCAGATATGCAACAGACAGGATTTCCGTCAATTCCATCGCCCCAGCTATGACCGAGACGCCGCTGTTCAACGTTGTCAGCGAAGAAGTGCTGGCAAAAGCCATTTCAGCCATGCCCCATGGCACTGCGATGCAGCCTTCACAAATTGCGGCGTGGGTTGGATTTTTGGCAGGTGACGGTGGTGATGTCTGCTCGGGCAATGTGATCATTCTGAACCAGGGCCGCGACGTGCGTTGAACCCCAAAGCAGGAGATCACGCATAAAAGAATGGTGCCTTTCGAAGATCAGGCCATTGGCGCGGGCAGTGCCCATAAATGACGAAGGCACCCTTTTCTGCAGAACACCGCATCAGACGGTCACCACTGGCAACCGCCGCTGGCTCGTCCCAGGAACCGGCAAAGACTTCGTCCAGCTCTGCCGGTCTTGAAATGGCATCGCTCGTCAGTATCACAGGTCCCGTTTGTGGTAGACGAAGCAGCATTGCCAACTGGCCTGGCGCATGCCCTGGAACAAGCATCAGATCAAAGTCAGGGCCGAGGGTCATATCAGCATCAACGAGGTGATAGGTCCGATCTGGCCAGTCAATTGGCTGAACACCACCCCAGTAAAGTGGTTTCGGGAGCGCGCGTTCTGCGGCCGCAACGACCATCGGAGCATGCAGAAAATCAGCAATGGCACCAATATGGTCAATATGTGTATGGGTCAGGATCAGAAGCGAGATTTGCTCAGGCGTTATTCCGCAACGTGCCAGCTGGGCGGTGGCGGTATTTTCTGGTCCACACACAAGGACTTCACCAAATTCATAAAGCCTGTCCTCTTGCGAAGCGGCAGAAAAATCAACGGTGTATTTTTCGGGAAAGCCGCCATCGATCAGCACATATTCATCTGCGTCTGTGCGGATGAGATACCCGCAAATACCGATAATGCGGCCAGTGCTGTGCACTCGGAATAACCCGAAATCAAGAATGGTCAGGGCTGCCGGGCGTCCTTTGAGAAGATGCTCATTCACCTTGCAGTCTCCAATGCGCGATTATTGTCATCGGACACGTTGTCACCAAAGGCAACAAAGACACCCGCCCCTAGAATAAGAACAACACCCAGGGCCTGCCAGAGACTAATCACCTCACCAAGCCAAATCGAAGATGACACAACCGCAACTAGAATTTCTGACAGCATGAGAATGCTGACAAGACCAGGGGACAGATATTGGCTGATCCGAAAGAGAAGAAGCATGATGGGCAGAAACACGCAGGCACCAGCAAAGAACATCACCGGCACTGTCGCAATCACAACGTCAACGGATGGTGTGGGCACCTCCAGAATCCAGACAGCCAACAGCATCATCGCAACACCGATCACATATTGCGTACAAGTCGTATTGCGAAATTCCACTTCTGGAAACCGACGCAGAATGACCGCCCCTCCGGCCCAAAACATGCCGGAGGCAAGACCAAAGATATCTGCCGTTTCGAGCCTGATATCCAAAGGACTGATCTGCAGAACGAAACAACCACCGATCAGCGCAGCAGCAATGGCGCACCACCGTGACATGTTGTTGCGTTCACCAAGAAACATTCGCCCCATGATGGTCACCCATATGGGGATTAGATAAAACAAAACTGTTGTCTTACTCACAGATCCGAAGAGAAGACCAAGCACAAAACAGGCCAGCCCGGCCGCCACAAGGAACCCCACGGCAACATAGACAGGCCAATGGTGGCGTGCTTTTTGGATACTTCGCCATTGCAATGGCACCATGATGATTGCCGGGCCCAGAACGAACATCAGTTGCACCCATAATGGTGGCAAACCCAGCGAGTCTGCATAACGCATCGGCACCCACAAGATCCCCCATGCCGCAGACGACAGGAATACAATTAATGAGGCCGTCCGCTGGCCATGCTGGCGTGTAAAGAAGGTTAACATCTCTTTGCTGCAATTACTGGGTGTCCAACATGGCGCTCGGATTGTTATCACCCTCGCATGCGGCAAACCACCATTCCAACTCTATTTTTCAGTCGAATTCTTGCCTATTGCACCCAAGCTCGTCTAATTTATGGCTGTTCACCGCAATTTACACTTCCCCCATTTTTGAGGACCTCAGAACAATGACCAACTATCTGTTTGAACCAAGCGCACCTTCTGTCATTCCGATTGTTGGCAGTGACCAGGTCTACCCGGTTAATCGCATTTTCTGTGTTGGTCGTAATTATGAGGCGCATGCCGCCGAAATGGGTGCTGTAGTTGACCGTGAAGCCCCCTTCTATTTCACAAAATCCCCAACGACCCTTGTGATGGCAGAAGGCGAAATTGCCTATGCACCACGCACCGAAAATTATCATTATGAAATGGAACTTGTTTTTGCACTGAATAGCGGTGGCACAGACATTGCGGAGGAGGACGCGTTGTCCCATATCTTCGGCGCCGCCGCCGGACTGGATATGACGCGCCGTGACCATCAGAACAAGGCAAAGGAAACCCGCCGTCCGTGGGACACTTCCAAAGACGTCGAACAGTCTGCCGTCATCACACCGCTTCGCCCTATGGCGGACGTACCATCCCTTGGAGCTGGCCGCATTCATCTGGAACAGAACGGTGAACTGAGACAGGAAGCGGATCTGTCACAAATGGTCTGGTCAGTGCCAGAAATCATTGCTGACCTGTCCACCATGTACACCCTGAAACAGGGTGACGTGATCTATATGGGAACACCAGCCGGTGTTGGTGCCGTCGAGCGCGGCGACGTATTGACCGGTGGCGTCGATGGTATCGCCGACTTCACTGTCAAAATCGTTTAATCGGCCAGAACCAAAACAAACGTTAAGGCCGGCCCTTCGGGTCGGCCTTTTTTATACGAGGACTACTGCAAATCTGAAAACGCTTTGGCGAGACGATCCATCGCGTCTTCAAGCACTGCTCGACGACAAGCGATATTGAAGCGCATGAAATTGTCACCTTCGGGCCCAAAGGTGATGCCGTCACTGGGCGCGAGACCTACATCATGGACGCGCTTTGTAAACTCTTCACGGTTCATCCCCGTACCCGTAAAGTCCACCCAGGCCAGATATGTTGCTTCCAGGTTCATAGCAGACAGGCCGGGAATGGCTTCAATGGAGCTGTTTAACAGTTGGCGGTTACCGTCAAGATAGGGGATCAACGCATCCAGCCATTCATCGCCGCTTGTGTAAGCCGCTTCTGCCATCATCATGCCAAACCGGTTTGGTGAGATGTTCACCGCACGGCATTGACGAAAGACCTTATGACGCAATTCCGGATCTGCAATCAGAATCGAGCCTGTTTCCATGCCAGCGATGTTGAAGGTCTTGCTAGCCGCTGCCAGCGTGATCAAACGGTGACGAATCTCAGGGACCACCATATCGGTGATATGATGCTGTCGCCCGGGCATAACCAGATCGTGATGCACCTCATCACTGACAAGAATGATGTCATTGCGTTCACAAAAATCAGCGACCTCCGCAACTTCATGCTTTGACCAAACACGGCCACCGGGGTTGTGCGGTGAACAGAACAGCATGATGCGTTCGTCGCCCGTAAGCATGTCCTGCAACCCATCAAGGTCCATATCAAACCGACCATCATTCAAGGTTAGTGGTGAGGCCACAACCCGTCGGTCATTTGCTTTGATGATCCGCATAAAGGAATGATAGACAGGCGAGAACACGATTACCCCGTCGCCTGGCGCTGACAGGGCCTGAATGATCACGGCAATGGCGTTACCAAGACCATGTGTCTGCAGCGCCCAATCCCCTTCGACATGCCATCCATGACGACGCTTCATCCAGCCGCATAAGGCCGCGCGGAAGGTCGTATCGACGCCGTAATAGCCATGCACACCATGCGCGGCCATATCCTGAAGCGCGTCATTGACGGCCTGCGGTGCGCGAAAATCCATATCAGCGACCCAGAGAGGGATACCGGTATCGGAGGAAACACCGTAATTCTTTTCCATTTCATCCCACTTGTTGGAATGGGTGTTACGGCGGTCAATGAATTCATCAAAGTCGATAGTCACGGCAGAGCAATCCTCAAAAGGCAGCAAAACGAAACATAAGTGAACAGGAAACGAACAACAGGACGGTCAGGTGGTTGAGCCTACGTTGCCCTGCCCAAAACCGTCAAGGCTGGCTGCCCCTCAAAGACAGGCGTCAAGTGCCGTCATAAGCTGCTGCACCTCGGCCTCATTTGTATAGTGAACAAAGCTCAGACGCAGAACACCAGCATCGGGGTCACATCCCATCGCACCAATAGTGCGCACCGCATAGAAATCTCCAGCTCCGGCCATGACACCGTGCTCCGCCAGAGCCTCGGCCACATCACTGGCTGGTTTGGCCGTGCTGATGGCCACTGTCGGCACGCGTCCTGTTCCGGCGACACAGTCACCCCCGCCCAGAATGCGGGCATCATTGCGGCTGGACAAAAAATCCATCAACGGCGCAAGAAGCCGATCCTCATGCGCACGCTGAAGCGCGGTGATGGCCCGGCATCGTTCTGCTGGCGCGACTTCACCACCAAAATGATGTGCATGCAGGGCGTCAACATAATCTGCCATGCCAGCCGCAGCGGCGACCTGGGCATGATCTGGCCCGGCAGGCGTGAAACGCTTTGTGCGATAACCAGCATTGAAGAAATGCGCCTGACTGGTCAGCCTGTCAGCAAGCTCCCGCCTTATCACCATAACGCCCTGATGCGGACCATATGTCTTGTAGCTGGAAAACAGATAAATGTCGGTACCAAGCGACCCAATGTCAGGAAAGCCATGCGGCGCCATGCTGACCCCGTCAACACAGGTGACAGCCCCCACTGCATGCGCCATGGTCACAGCCTCTGCAACTGGATTTTCCTGACCTATGATGTTGGAACAATGCGGAAAACAGACCAGCCGAACTTTTTCATCCAGAAGGTCGGCCAATGTTTCCAGTTCCAACTGCCCACTATCCGGATTGACGTGCCATTCGCGCACTTCCATGCCAAGCTTTTCCAGCCGCCGCCACGCCCCGCTATTGGCTTCATGGTCTTGATCGGTCACGATCACCACGTCACCTGCGGACAGGGTTTCTGCAAAGGCCTGCGCCAGCACATAGGTATTCTGGCTTGTCGAAGGACCAAAACTCAGCTCGTCACTTTCAACATTCATCAGCGCAGCAAGACGATCACGCGCCTCATCCATCTCATCACCGCCAGCCTTAGAAGCCGCAAAGTGCCCATAGGGCTGGACCTTACGCTGCGTATAGAAGCGATGAAGGCGGTCAATCACTTGCCTGCACGTATAGGAACCCCCGGCATTTTCGAAAAAGGCCTGTCCCTGAAGCGAGGCTTCGGCAAAGGCGGGAAACTGCGCGCGAACAAAATCAATATCGAGGATCAGTTTCGACATGGGATTACCCTTTCTGTGCCGCCCGGAGCGCGCTGATCGTTGTCCGCGGTGATATGGCTTCCGTCGACGTCACAATCTCAACTATGCCACCGTTCGGGGCAGCGCAGGCCCGGTCATACGCGGCAGCAAATTCTTCAGTTCGCATCACGCGTTCACCGTGAAACCCATAGGCAGCGGCGATCGCCATATAATCTGGGTTGACGATTTCCGTGCCAGAAACACGTGCGGGATATTCACGTTCCTGATGCATCCGAATGGTGCCATAGCTGCTATTATTGATAATCAGAATTACGGGGGCAATCCTAGCCTGAAGAGCAGTCCCCAGTTCTGTACCGTTCATCTGAAAATCGCCGTCACCAGCAAAGCAAAGCACGAAGCGCGACGGGTCATGCAGCTTGGCCGCCAATGCAGCCGGTAGGCCAAACCCCATCGACCCGCTTTGCGGACCCAGCATCCGCTGATGGCGTCCATACTGCATGAACTTGTTAGGCCATATGGAAAAATTTCCAGCCCCATGGGTGACGATGGCATCGTCAGGAAGGGTCGCCTGAACATGAGCGGTGATAATGCCCATATCCGCATCCCCCGGCTGAGTGGGAGCCTGCAAGGAATTGAGATAGTTTTGCCGCGCTGATGCATACCAGTCAGCTCGTGCTTCTCCCTTGCCCACAGACAGACTGGCGAGCGCAGATGCCATTTCGTTCGGGCCGGCATGGATCGGCAAATCGGCAGCATAAATCTTACCGATCTCATCATCCGAACTGTGAGAATGAACAAGCCTTGCTGCCATCTGTGGGGCGTCAAACAGCTGATATCCATCAGTCGTAGACTCGCCAAACCGAATATTCAGCGCAATGATCAGATCAGATTCACGAAGCAACGCTTTCATATAAGCGTTCATCCCAACACCAGCGTCACCCGCATAGGCGGGGCTGTCATTGTCGATGATGTCGTGAAACCTGAAAGCGGCCACAACAGGTATGTTCGTAGCTTCGGCAAATGCCTCTATCCTTCGGGCACTTTCCTCACGCCACCGGGTTCCTCCAATCAGAAGGACTGGCCGGACGGCCGCCTCAACCATCTTTGACAGTGCGGCCATATTGGCGGAGGTTGGCGCAGGTTCGGGAATATTCACAGCCTTAGCAGGCGCAACTTCACTGGTTGCGACCAACATATTTTCGGGCAACGCCACGACGACAGGTCCCGGCCGGCCACTCAGTGCAACGCTCCATGCGCGCCTAATTATTTCTGGTACACGTGCAGCATCGTCGATTTGAACTGCCCATTTGGCAAGCGGGCCAAAGAAAGCCTCATAATCAACTTCCTGAAAAGCTTCGCGGCCTTTAATGCTTGACCCAACCTGCCCAATAAACAGGATCATGGGAACAGAATCCTGCATGGCAGTGTGAACGCCAACAGTGGCATTCGTCGCCCCTGGACCACGGGTTACAAAGCAAAGTCCGGGTTCACCTGTTAACTTGCCCCAGGCAGCAGCCATGTAGGCGGCGCCGCCTTCCTGACGGCACAGGGTCAGCTCAAATCTGTCCTGATGGTCAACCATGGCATCAAGCACGGCAAGATAAGATTCACCAGGCACCCCAAAGCCCCGCGTGGCCCCAAGGTTCACAAGGCTGTCCATGAGCAACTGCCCGCCGGTTTTCATGTCCTGATCTGACATTCCTGTCGCCCCAGCAAACTTACACAGCAAAAAACAGCTGATCAGCCCCCAAGGACAGCAGCAACGGCTGTGGCAAACGGTTCCACCCGCCCCCCAGATAGACCGGCGATGTTGATACGGCTGTCGCCAACAACATACATGCCATGCTCGTCACGAAGACGATCGACCTCTTCCTTGGTGAGGCCCAGACGAGAGAACATGCCGCGGTGCTCAGCAATAAAATCAAAGCGATCAGTGTTACACTTCAGGCGCAGCGCATCCGCAAGTTCCTGCCGAATTGTCAGCATGGTATCCCGCATCTCGGTAAGCTCACGCTGCCACTCCGCGTTCAAAACCTCATCACCAAGGATGATGGCAACCAGTGCAGCCCCATGATCTGGCGCAAAGGAATAATTCATCCGGTTCAGCACCGCCAGGTTACGGCTGACAACATCATGTTTTTCAGCGCTGTCACAGATCGCCATGGCGCAGCCAACTCGATCACGATAAAGACCGAAATTCTTGGAACAGCTAGCCGCTATCAACATTTCAGGCACCCGTGCCGCCATCGCCCGCAGATTGGCAGCATCCTCATCCAGCCCGTCGCCAAATCCCTGATAGGCAATGTCGATGAACGGGATAGCGTTCTTTTGCAGCAGCAGATCTGTGATAACTGACCATTGGTCGGCGTTCAGATTGGCACCTGTCGGGTTATGACAGCAGCCATGAAGCATCAGCACATCCTGAGGTTGGATGCCCTTAATGTCCTCCATCATTGCGTCAAAATTGACCATGCTGGTGGCTTGGTCAAAATAACGATAGGTACGGATGTTCATGCCCATCGCCTTGCCCATCGCAACATGTGATGGCCAAGTCGGGTCAGACAGCCACAGGGTAGCATCACCATTCACCTTCTTGATGGCTTCATAGAGCTGGCGAAGAGCGCCTGTTCCACCGGGTGTCTGAAGCGTTGCCACACGATCTGCAGCCACAGCGTCTCCCAGCACCAGCTTACGCATCTCGTCGCGGAAAGCCTCATCCCCCGCCAGGCCCTTGTAGGTCTTGGTGGTCTGGGAGTCATGCAGGATCACTTCCGCCTTCTTCACCGCCGACATAATCGGGGTATTACCAGCCGCGTCCTTAAACACGCCAACACCAAGGTCAATCTTGTTGTCGCGCGGATCAGCCTTGAAAAGCTGTCCAAGTCCAAGGATGGGATCGGGTGGCGTTGGCTGGAATTTCTCAAGCATAGTCTGGCCTCATGAATGAAGAGTATGATCCGTTGTAGGGCATAGGGCTATCGGCATGCAATGCCTAAGAGAAACCACCCGAACAGATCAGACTGAGCATCAACGCATTCAGCGCTTAACCTCAGGGATTAATCCACGCGGCGCAAAGCGGAGCACAACCAGCAACAAAATACCCATGGTCAAAAGACGCATGTAAGCGGCACTGTCCAGAAGATGCTCCCGAAGCGCGCTATCTTCGGCCATACCAGAGGTAATAAGATTAATTGCCCATAGCCCGAGAGGTTCTGCCTCAATCCAGAAAAACCAGATCACAAAACCGCCAAGCACTGCACCAAGGTTATTGCCTGACCCTCCAATGATCACCATTACCCAGATCAGAAAAGTGAAACGCAACGGCTGATAGCTTGTGGGGGTGAACTGGCCATCAAGAGTGGTCAACATGGCCCCGGCAATCCCGACAACAGCTGAGCCCAGAATAAAGACCTGAAGGTGACGCGCCGTGACGTTCTTACCCATTGCAGCAGCGGCCGCTTCATTGTCTCGGATCGCCCGCATCATTCGCCCCCACGGTGAACGAAGCGCGACCTCTGACAGGTAGAGAACCAGCACCAGCACTGCTGAGAATAATCCAGCATAGCAAAGTTTAACGACGATAGAGGCTGCTGCAGTGGCATTGGTGCCAATGGACGTCGCCCAATCCTGAAAGGCAGGAGACGCAATTAGATCTACTTCATAGGGAACCGGCCGTGGCAATCCGGTGACATTTTTCACGCCGCGTGTCAGCCAATCCTCAAACTTCATAATGAAAACGATAATTTCAGAAATGCCGAGGGTGGCAATCGCCAGGTAGTCTGATCGCAGTCCAAGCGACACCTTACCAACCACCCAGGCCGCAGCGGCAGCCAGAATGCCGCCGACTCCCCATGACAGGATGATTGGAAGACCCATTCCGCCAAGATAGCCTGCCGCCGCTGGATCAACCTTTTCGATCGCGGCAATCGCTGGACCCATCAAGCTGCGCATACCGATAAAACCAACCAGAATAATCAGTGCAGTCAGCCAGTACCGCCAGCGACCAAGATGGGCGAGACGCCGCCAGGCCATGACACCAAGAACGATTGTGACGATGGCCGTGATCAGCCCACCAATCACCCCAAGGCCGCCAGCCTGCCAGGCGCCAGGCACAGGCTTGGCCGAAACAATCACGCCAGCCAGTCCACCAAGAGCCGCAAATCCCATTGATCCGATACTGAAAAGCCCGGCATATCCCCATTGGATATTCACACCCAACGCCATAATCGCCGAGATGATGCACATGTTCAGAAGCAAAAGCGCCACATCCCAGCCCTGACCAAAGCCAACAAAGGCCAAAAGGGCAGCCATACCGGCAAACAACAGGGTGGTGCGCTGCGACTGGGTCATGATGTCCTCTGGGCAAACAGCCCTGTGGGTTTGACGAGCAACACAATTACCAGAATGGCGAATGAAACCGCGATCTTGTAATCCGTGGACAGAAGCTGGACAAGCGTGCTGGGCGCCATCGAGTCAGGCAGCAGATAAGTCAGAACTCGTTTATAGGCGAAAGTAACGAAGAGTTCTGAAAATGCGATGACAAAGCCACCGGCAATGGCCCCAAGCGGACTACCAAAGCCACCAACAATCGCCGCCGCAAAAATTGGCAGCAGCAGCTGCATATAGACGAAAGGCCGGAAGCTCTTGTCGAGGCCATACAATGTACCCGCCAGCGTCGCCAAGGCTGCAGTAATCAGCCATGTAATCAGAACCACCCGTTCCGGATTGATTCCAGACAATAGCGCCAGATCTTCATTGTCAGAGAAAGCCCGCATGGATTTTCCAGTGCGGGTCCGGTTCAGAAACCAGAACAGCAGCCCGACCGCAATGAAGGCGCAAACAACTGAGACAGCCTGTGATGTCTTGATCGCCAGCCCTTCATTCAGTCCTGTTGCTTTCTTGAAGGCGCGCGCCTTCATGATGAAACGCTGACCGTCTGTCATCACGCGGTCATCAGGTCCGACAACAAAACGGATCAGGCCGTTATAAACGAACATCACGCCAACCGAAACGATGATGTAAATGGCTGGTGTTGCCTTGACGCGCCGATAATAGCCATAGACTGCCCGATCCGTCGCCAGACACAGGCACATTGCCGCTGCAATCCCAAGAGGCAGTGCCAGCAGAGCCGTCGGCAGCGGGCCAAAACCGACGCCCATCGACTGAAGCCACCAG
>WTJS01000221.1 GCA_011524735.1 Alphaproteobacteria bacterium | reverse complement strand
TGTCGAACGTGATGCGCTTATGGCGGAGGCTGAAAGCGCCACTGATCCGATGCGGATTGCGGAAATCCATACAAGACTCACAGATATTGATGCCCATTCCGCTGAGGCCCGTGCTGCCACAATTCTGTCCGGGCTTGGCTTTGACAGCGTGGCACAGGCCCGTGCCTGTGCCGAATTTTCCGGAGGCTGGCGCATGCGGGTGGCACTTGGCGCTGTGCTGTTTTCACAGCCTGACCTGCTGCTGCTGGATGAACCAACGAACTATCTCGATCTGGAAGGGGCCGTCTGGCTGGAAAGTTTCCTTGCCAGATACAGCCGTACGGTCCTGGTGATCTCGCATGATCGTGGCCTGTTGAACCGGTCGGTGACCGGCATTCTGCATCTTAGCGATCTAAAGCTCCGCTATTATGGCGGTGGCTATGACCAGTTTGACACCGAACGGCGCCTGAAGCTGGAACAGCAGATGGCGATGAAAAAGAAACAGGATGCGCAGCGTGCCCATATCCAGTCCTTTGTCGACAGGTTCCGTTACAAGGCGTCCAAGGCGCGTCAGGCTCAGTCCCGTCTGAAACAGCTTGAAAAAATGCAGCCCATCGCCGCGCTGTCGGAAAATGCGGTTGCCGAATTTCAGTTTCCTTCGCCGGAACCTCTGCCACCGCCACTGATGGTGATCGAAAAGGCTGCAGTCGGCTATGACGGCAAAGCTGTGCTGCGGCGGGTCGATTTCCGACTTGATAGCGATGATCGCATCGCCCTGCTCGGCACAAATGGCGAGGGTAAATCCACTCTGTCTAAGCTGATTGCTGACCGGCTGGCCCCGATGGAAGGGGAAATTCGCAAATCTGGCAAGCTGCGGATCGGATTTTTTGCGCAACATCAGCTTGACGAGCTGGTGCCAGGCGAGACCCCGTATCAGCATATGGCGCGCATGCGCCCTGATGAACTGCCGACCAAATTGCGGGCGCGGCTTGGTGCGGCTGGCATGGGCGCTGACATTGTGGACAATCCGGTGGAACGTCTGTCAGGCGGCCAGAAAGCGCGGCTTCTGATGGCCATGGCTGCCATTGATGCGCCGCATATTCTGATTCTGGATGAGCCAACCAACCATCTTGATATCGAGAGCCGCGAGGCCCTTGTTCATGCGCTGAATGACTATCAGGGGGCGGTCATTCTGGTCAGCCATGATCCCCATTTGGTGGAAACCATCGCGGATCAGCTGTGGGTTGTTCGTGACGGGGCGGTGAAACCGTTCGACGGTGATATGGAGGATTACCGACGGCAGCTGCTGCAGCAGCGTGGTGGCAAGGGCAAGACCGCCGATGGCGAGCAGGGCTCTGCCGGGGCCGCCGACAGGCCTGCCGACAAGCCCGCGCGCGCCCTGTCTGGCAAGGAACGGCGTGCCAATACGGCCGGTGTGCGAAGTGCCATCACCCGCAACGAGAAGGAAATGGAGAAGCTTGCAGCGCAGAAGGAAACCCTTGAGGCTGAGATGTCGGCGCCCGGGTTCTTTGAGACTGCGAACAGTGCCCGGTCTGCCGAGGCTGGTCGACAGCTTGCCGCGGTGAATGACGCCATTGAGGCTGCTGAGGAAACCTGGCTGGAGCTGCAGGAAGAATTATCGGCCGCCCTCGGCGAATAGGCGGAAAGATGGGGTGTCTCTTCAGCTAAGGGTTGTTCTGTACTTTTTTGTCCAGCTGGATTAGGTGCAGGGATATTCTGAGTTTATGGGATATTCTGAGTTTATGGGCTGTTTTGAGTTTAGGGAGAGGTTCATGCGTGCATTGACTGTCTTTGTTGTAGCTATCCTGACGTCTGCCAGTGCGGGCGCGTTGACGCTGAAAAGCGGTGAGGTGCTTGGTGGTGACGGCAAGGTCTATCAGGGCGCCAGTCCTGAGACCGAAGCTGCCATGTTGAAACAGGCGGGCAAAACCGACTGGTTTGGCAACAGCAAGACATCAGGTGTCATGGGGTCAAACCTGTTCATCGTTGTTGAAGACAAGGTCACCTACATCCCGCTCACTGAACTTCAGGGCAAGTCCAAGGACGCCATCAAGGAACATGTCCTTGACTCCGTTAAGGCCAGCTTTGGAGTCGACATCGATATCAATGATGCAGCTGATGCTGAGCAGCTGGAACGGCATGTGGAATCGCTGCAGCAGAACGCAGAATTTGCGGCGGCGGCAGAGGAGCTGGACCAGGCCATCGAAGCGGCTGCTGGCAATATCTCGGAAGAGCAGATTCAAGCCGCGGTTGAAGCTGGCGTTCTGGTTGTCGTCGATGATGGCTGGGAAGAGATGATGGAATCGATGACGCTGGAAGAGCAGAACGCTTTTTGCGCCAACAATGATCGCTGCTGATATCGTGTCCGTCTAGTCGGGCCGTTTAGTCAGGCCGTCTAGTCGGGCCGTCTAGTCGGGGCAGTTTGCAGTCAGCCCGTTCCTGATTTCCAGCCAGCTTTCACGGTAGAAAAACAGTGCGCTGGCAGTGCTGCGGTCAGGGTCGGCACGATCCGCAGCGGCCTGTACTGCGGTTGCCAGGCATCTGTCACCGATCTTGTCTGATGTTTGCAGCTCATCCATGACCTGTCGGTTCACCGTAACCCCCAGCACACCATAATCGCGCCCAGGGTCAATCTCGGTGCCGATCATGCTTTGCATCATCACAATTTCACCGGCGCAGCAGGCCGCACAGTTATCCAGCTCGCGATAGGGAAGCCAGTCCTGATGCAGCGGTGGGTTGGCAATCGACAGCATCTCCGCTTTCTGGGCGCTCTCATCCTTGCCATCAAACATCAACGCATTTTCCACTGCGCGCCAGTTTGTCTCATCCAGCGGATTGACCAGACGGAACGGGGTCGCCGCCCGCCGATAGATACCGTTGCCATTCTCGGAAAAACGCTCCCATCTGGCATAGCCATCATTGCACCTGTCGCCGGCAGGCTGGACAAATCCCAACGCGATGTCTCCGTTTTGCGTTTCAACCAGCACCAGGAGATAGGAAAACCATCCGCTGCCACCGGTATTCAGATCAATGGATAAGGGCCAATTGGCCATCACCGCATCGGGAAAGCCACCGCCGGTATAGTGGATCCTCATGTGATAGCGGTCTGTTTCCAGCGCGGCAACCGGATAGGGGGCACCGTCAAATCCAGTGCCACCTTCATCTGCAAAGGTGGCGGCATCAGCCAGACAGGTGGCAGCTGGAACTGCAATGTCCTGGTCCAGAATGGTCTGGATACAGGTTGGAGACGGCACCTGTCCCAAGCGGTCATCTGATGCGAACACACCAGAGGAAAGAGACATGGCAGCCACCATTGTCATTACGAGCAGACGACCGGTTTTTCGCATGATGGTTTTCAAGGCTGACCCCACAGCTACAGTAACAAACTCATAACACTCACGCAGTAATGTGGCGGTTTGGCGGCACGTTGCTTTGGCGCCATTTGGTTTAGTGGCCATTTGGATTGGAGGAGGGCCGGATTGACGGCCATTTGGATTGGAGGAGGGCCGGATTGACGGCCATTTGGATTGGAGGAGGGCCGGATTGACGGCCCGGCATTCTGCCCGCACTGTTGAAGCTGCGTAGTTGGGGGGAGGACATGTCTGTGACGGGCATCATTGTAATTGGGGTTGGCACCTGCATGGTGTTCGATATCTGGCAGCGTATTTTCCAGAAAATGACCGGGGTACCACCATCCAACTGGGCTGTTGTCGGACGCTGGCTTCTTGGCGTGATGTCAGGTGCGCCCATCATAGCCTCCGGGCTTGCCGACAAGCCACCTCATCGTCACGAGCTTTTGGCTGGCTGGGTGCTGCACTACCTCGTCGCCGTTGGCTATGCGGTGATCTACGCCGCGCTGATGATGGCGGGGATATTGTCTGCAGGATGGCTGGACGGTCTGCTGTTTGGCGTGGCCAGTGTTGTTGTGCCCTGGTTTTTCTTCATGCCGGCCCTGGGCAATGGGGTGCTGGCAAGGCGGACTCCAAACCCCAGGCTGGCCTGTCTGGTGGCGCTGATCATGCATGCGGTTTTTGGCGTGACGATGGGATTCGGGTTTGCCCTGATCGGGTGACCATCTAGCCGTGAAACAACCTCACCCAAGCAGCAGTGACCGGATCTCTGCCACCCGCTTGGCGATGGTGGGGGCGGTTTTGGCCGAAAGCACCCGGTGTGCGTGGAACCTTTGCTTGCCTGGAGTTAGGGCCGTCCAGGCTGTTGCCAGTTCTGTATCCACATCAAGGGCATCGCGCAGTGCGTCTGGCATTTCAACATAGTCCTGGTCATCAATCGCGAACCGCATTTCGACCAGGTCGCCCAAGCCAGTGTCGGTGGCGCTGAGGACTTTCGGTGACACAATGAAATAGCGTCTGCCATCACCAACAGGCTGCCAGGCACCGCGAACCGGCACATCGGCAATTTCACCCACCACCCGAAGCCGCGGGTACTGATCAAAAGGTAATTCGGACTCAAGTTCAGTTGGCAGGAACAGGACTTTGTAGAAAACCTGTTTCGTCCGGCCAATGCCCAGCCGTTCGACCGGCCCCTCAAAATCGAAATCAAAATATGACATGCCGTGACGATGGGAATGGACGCTGCGCTTTGCAAGAGGCTTTAATGGGGGGCAGCCGTGAACAGGAGGGTGGTGTGCATATTGGATTTGTCGGATTGGGGCAGATGGGCGCTGCGATGGTCCCGCATTTGGCCGCGGCCGAGTATCATGTGATCGGCCATGATCTGGTCAGGCCATCGCCGATACCAGAT
>WTJS01000086.1 GCA_011524735.1 Alphaproteobacteria bacterium | reverse complement strand
AAGAAGGGCTGATGTTCCCGCTGATCTTTGGGGCCAAGGGGACGGCGCAGATTGGCGGCGCGCTTGGCACCAATGCAGGCGGGCTGAATGTTGTGCGCTATGGCAGCGCACGGGCGCTGTGCATGGGGCTGGAAATTGTCACCGCATCGGGTGAGGTGATGGATTTGCTGCCGGCACTGAAAAAGAACAACACCGGCTATGATCTGGTCAATCTGATGGTTGGATCAGAAGGCACGCTGGGGATCATCACCGCTGCCAGCCTGCTGCTTGTGGCCCCGCCAGCCGCCCAGGCCACCGCCATGGTCAAGGTACGCGACATGGATGCCGCGCTGGAACTTTTGAACATGACGCAGGCGCGTACCGCCGGCCGTATCGAAGCCTTCGAGATCATGGGCAGGCTGATGTATGAACTGCCGGTGAAATATCTGGATCATGTGACCGCCCCCTTTGAAGAGGCCCCGGAGCTGGCTGTGCTGATGGAAATTGCCGCCGCCACGGATGAGGACGCCGCGATCGGGCCGGATGGCAGCACCGCGCTAGCCGGCCAGATGGAAGGGCTGCTTGGCGATGCGTTTGAGGCTGGGCTGATCAGCGATGCGGTGGTGGCACAGTCGGAAAGCCAGCGCGCCAATTTCTGGGCGATGCGGGAAGGCACGCTGGAAGCCATGCAGAAACATGGCAACTGGGTGATGAATGACATCAGTTTTCAGGTGTCAGACCTGCCGGGGGCCATTGCCGATCTGGAAGCCGCCTTTGCGGCGATTGCGCCGGGACCGTTCTGTGCCGCCTTTGGCCATATGGGCGATGGCAATCTGCATATCTGTGCCCGCCCCTATGACGAGGATCCGTCGAAACACCCGAAGGAAGCGCAGGCGATCAAGGATGCGGTGCGCGATGCGGTGATCAAATGGCGCGGATCGATCAGCGCCGAACATGGGGTCGGCACCGACAAGCAGGCGGATATGAAACGGCTGAAGGACCCGGTGGCCTATGCGATGATGAAATCGATCAAGACCGCGCTTGACCCACATAACCTTCTCAACCCCGGCAAGGTGTTGATGTAGGGGGAGGGAGCCACCCCTCCCTTTACGTCCAGCTGTGCAGGCCGATGGAATTGCCCTCGCTGTCGGTGATGATGGCGATAAAGCCCATCTCGCCAATCGACTGTTTATCGACAATCACCTGCGACCCCTGCGCGGTGGCGCGGGCCACCGCGGCGGCGCAGTCATCCACGCTGAAATAGACTAGCGTGCCTTCCATGTTGGGGCTGCGCATCGGGTGGCGGATCAGCCCGCCGGCCGCGCCTTCGGCGCCGCGTTCAGCCGCAAAGAACCACATTTCCATGTCGCCGCCCGACATCGGGGCCGGGGTGAAGTCACGCTGCACCACATCGCCATAAAACGCCTTGGCCCGGTCCATGTCGGCCACATAGATTTCAAACCACCCAACTGGGTTATGGCTTGAATCATGGCCGGGATTATGGGCCGGATTTTGGGTTCCATTATCTTCAGTGCTCATCACTCTGCTCCCCGCATGATGCTGACATCGTCAGCGCAAAAAAAACGCTGCCCAACCATAGGCAGCGCTCATATTTTCAGACAAGTCTGGTGCGACAGATCAGGTGTCGCTTCCGGCGTGGAAATTGAACACCGCGCCTTCCTTGATGCCGGATGGCCAGCGGGCGGTCACTGTCTTCAGCTTGGTGTAGAAGCGCACACCTTCCATGCCGTGAATGGCGTGATCACCAAACATGGAGGCCTTCCAGCCGCCAAAGCTGTGATAAGCGACCGGCACCGGAATCGGCACATTCACACCAACCATGCCGATATTCACATTGCTGGCAAAATCACGGGCGGCATCGCCATCACGGGTGAAGATCGCGGTGCCATTGCCATATTCATGGTCGATGACAAGCTGGCGTGCTTCTTCATAGCTGGCCGGACGCAGCACCGACAGAACCGGACCGAAAATCTCGTCGCGATAGACCGACATGTCGGGGGTGACACGGTCCAGCAGCGTGCCACCGACAAAAAAGCCGTTCTCATAGCCCTGAAGCTTCAGCCCGCGGCCATCGACGACCACTTCGGCACCATCCTTTTCACCCTGATCGATATAGCCTTCGATACGGGCCTTGGATTCAGCCGTAATGACCGGGCCCATTTCAACGCCAGGTTCGTCATACTGGCCGATCTTCAGCGCCCGCACCTTTGGCGCCAGCTGGCTGACAAAGCGGTCGGCCGTGTCATCGCCAACCGCCAGCACCGCGGAAATCGCCATGCAGCGTTCGCCCGCCGATCCGTAGGCCGCGCCCATAGCCGCATCAACCGCCTGATCCATATCGGCATCCGGCATGATGATCATGTGGTTCTTGGCACCGCACAGCGCCTGAACACGCTTGCCGTTGGCACAGCCGCGCGAATAGATATATTTGCCGATCGTGGTCGAGCCGACAAAGCTGATCGCCGCCACATCAGGGTGATCGAGAAGCGCATCGACAGCTTCCTTATCGCCATGAACAACATTGAAACAGCCATCTGGCAGGCCGGCTTCTGACAGAAGTCTTGCCAGCAGCATTGGCGCCCCCGGGTCACGCTCGGACGGCTTCAGGATGAAGGTGTTGCCTGTGGCCAGTGCCATCGGGAACATCCACATCGGCACCATGGCCGGGAAGTTGAAAGGCGTAATGCCAGCAACAACACCAACAGGCTGGCGCATCGAATAGACGTCAACGCCGCCCGCCACCTGCGGGGAATATTCCCCCTTCATGGCATGCGGAATGCCACAGGCAAATTCAACAACTTCCAGCCCGCGGGCCACCTCACCCTTGGCGTCATCAAAGGTCTTGCCATGCTGCGATGAAATCAGCGTCGCCAGCTCATCAAGGTTGCGTTTGATCAGATCACGGAAATTGAACATCACCTGGGCGCGCTTGGCAGCCGGGGTGTTGGCCCAGCCGGGAAGCGCGGCGGCGGCTACGGCAACGGCGGCATTCACTTCCTCAGTGCTGGCCAGAGGAACGGCCGTAATGGCGGCGCCAGTGGCCGGGTTAAACACATCCTGCTGGCGACCGCTGGCGCCGGCTGCGTCAGATCCGCCGATGTAATGAGTGAGCGTCATGGTCTGATCCCTGAGTGAGCTATGTCAGTGGTGATGAAAACAGCCCAACGATAGCGGCTTTTCGGCAAAGCGCAAGCTGGGCGACCGGCTTCTCCATCTGGTGCCAGATAAGGTCTGGCCAGACATCGCACACAGCTTTCAGCCCTTACGGCTCGCCACTGCCAATCTGTTGTTTGCGGTTCGCTATATAGGCCTGCATTTCCTCCAGTCGCGCCGGGTCCATGGGCGGGGCCTGATAATCGTCAATGACCTTTGGCCAGATATCCATGGCGCGTTCCGTTGTCGTCCGCGCGCCAGCATCACGCCAGTTTTCATTATTTGACCAGTCTGACAGGAATGGGCTGTAGAAGGCGTCTTCAAACCGCTCCATCGTGTGGGCCGCGCCAAAGAAATGGCCGCCTGGCTCCACCTCTTCATGCGCTTCAAACCCGAAGGCAGCCTCATCGAAACTGATGGGTTTCAGCACCTGGCTCATCGCCTGCAGCATTTCGCAATCGACAATCACCTTTTCGAAATCGGCAACCAGCCCGCCTTCGCCCCACCCGGCAGAATGATAGATCAGATTACCATGGCCATGCACCGCGCCCCACAGTGCCATCTGCGTTTCCCAGACAGCCTGAGCATCAACCGCGTTTGAGGCGCTGCAGGCACTTGTCCGATAGGGAAGATTATAGCGGCGTGCCAGTTGGCCACCGGCAATATTGGCAAGCGTGTTTTCCGGCGTGCCAAAGGCAGGCGCCCCCGTCCTCATATCGACATTCGAGGTGAAGCCGCCATAAACGACAGGCGCCCCCGGCCGGACAAGCTGGGTCAGCGCCACACCAAACAGGGCTTCGGCATTCTGCTGCGTCAGTGCAGCCGGCAAGGTTGCCGGCGTCATTGCCCCCATCAGCGTGAATGGCGTCACCACAGTTGCCTGACCAAGTTCCGCCATGGTCATGGCAGCGGCGGCCATTTCGACATCGAACTTGCGCGGCGAATTGATATTGATGTTGGTGATCGCGGTTGGATCATCGCGAAGCTGGTCCATCGTCAGACCACGCGCAATCGCAATCAGGCTGGCGGCATCACGCACCCGGCCAGCTCCAATCGACATCGACAGAAACACCTTGTCGGTATAGGTCAGATTGACGAGCGTGGTATCCAGATGGCGCGTATTCACCGCCAGATCATTTGGCGCCAGCGACTGGTTGCCAAAGAAATGGATGACATTGAAGCTCTGCCCCAGTTTCATCAGCTTTTTGTAATCTTCAAAATTGCCACTGCGGCGACCACCGCGAATATCGTGGGCATTCGGCGCGCCTGAGACCAAGCCGAAATGAATGTGGTTGCCCCCGATCACCAGCCGGTGCTGCGGGTTGGTCGGGGTGAGGGTGAACTGTGCCGGGGCAGTGGCAATGGCAGCTTCAATCACCGCACGGTCGACCCGCACAACCTGACTGGCGTCATCGACAGTGGCCCCAGCCTTGCGAAACAAATCGCGTGCTTCGGCACTCATCACCTCTAGACCATATTCTTCAAGAAGACGCAGTGAGGCGTGATGGATGGCTTCGATCTGATCCGCGCTCAGCGCGGCCAGCGGTGCCATGTGATTGCGAATATCCTGCCATTCAAGCTGCGAAAGCGGTGCTTCGGCAGACCGCTGCCGTCGTCCCCGACGGACTGGCTTTGTCGGCGCATTCATGGCGCTCTTTCCTTTCTCCCCTTGGC
>WTJS01000071.1 GCA_011524735.1 Alphaproteobacteria bacterium | reverse complement strand
GTTAGCCGAGCTGGATGAGGCGCCAAAGGCAAAGGCGCGCGCTGACGGAACGGTGGCTGCGACTGGCCTGGTCCAGGCTGATAGCGAGCCTGAAATCGAAGCGCCTCGCATTGTCATTGACGCGCCGCTCGTGTCCGGCTCAGTCTCGCTTGCTGGCGCCCGAATCGACGATGTCATGCTGAAGGCTTATCAGGAAACGCAGGAAGACGGGTCGCCGAACATCCAGTTCCTCCAGAAAATTGGGTCTGACCTGCCATTCTTCGCCGAGTTTGGCTGGGCTGCGTCCAGTGCTGATCAGGCGATGCCGCGGGCGGACAGCATCTGGAGTGCCAGCTCTGATGTCCTGTCGCCAGCCGTGCCGGTCATCTTGACCTGGGATAATGGTAATGGCCTGACCTTCCGCCGTGAACTCAGCATCAATGAAGATTACATGTTCACCATCAATGATTCGGTGGAGAGCCGTCTCGATGAGGCTGTCACACTGTTTCCCTATGGTCTTGTGCGCCGTCACGGCACGCCAGAGACCAGTGGCATCTATATCCTGCATGAAGGCGCGCTTGGCGTTTTTGACGAAACCCTCAGTGAACAGGATTACGGTGACCTGAAGGATGCCGACAATGGTGTGATGAAGGTTGAAACTGAAACAGCCGGTGGCTGGATCGGCTTTACCGACAAATACTGGCTTGCGGCTCTGGTGCCTGATCAGAAGGGCATGCAGGATTTTGCCTTCAAGTCTCTGGCCGGAGGCGCGGACCGGTATCAGGTTGATTACATCGCCAGCGAAGGCATGGTTCTCGAGCCTGGTGCGATTGTCAGCAGCCAGTCACGGCTGTTTGCCGGTGCCAAGAAGGTGTCTCTGCTAGATGATTATTCCGAATCACTTGGCATTGCCAACTTCGACCTCGCGATTGATTTTGGCTGGTTCTACTTCCTGACCAAGCCATTCTTTTATGCCATCAACTGGTTGAACGGGCTGCTTGGCAATTTCGGTCTGGCGGTTCTGGGCTTTACCGTGATTGTGAAGCTGATCTTCTATCCGCTGGCAAACAAGTCCTACCGTTCAATGGGCAAGATGCGAATTCTGACCCCGAAGATTCAGCAGCTCCGTGAGCGTTACAAGGATGACCGGATGGCGCTGAACAAGGAGATGATGGAGCTGTACAAGACCGAGAAGGTCAACCCGGCTGCGGGATGTCTGCCAGTGTTGCTGCAGATCCCGGTCTTCTTTGCGCTCTATAAGGTGCTGTTTGTCACTATTGAGATGCGACATGCGCCGTTCTTTGGCTGGATTACTGACCTGTCGGCTGCTGATCCTACTTCGATCTTTAATCTGTTTGGTCTGCTTCCTTATTCCGTCGCCTTCCTTCCGGACTTCCTGCAGCTTGGTATCTGGCCCATCCTCATGGGCATTTCGATGTTCCTGCAGATGCGCCTGAACCCGTCGCCGCCGGACCCTGTACAGGCCCGCATTTTCCAGCTCATGCCCATCTTCTTCACCTTCCTTCTGGCCACATTCCCGGCTGGACTGGTGATCTACTGGACCTGGAACAACATGCTTTCGATGGCGCAGCAGTGGTACATCTTGCGCAGCATCGAGAAGAACGGGTGAACGAGACAACGCCAGATGAAGGCCAGCTGGAAAGCGGGCGGCTGCTGTTTGCGGGGAGTTGTGATTTCATTGCAGCTGCCAACAACATGCGAGTGTTGCCGCCTGAAACCATCCCAGAGGTGTGTTTTGCCGGCAGATCGAATGTTGGCAAATCCTCATTGATCAATGCACTGACGGGCCGCAAGACGCTGGCCCGTACGTCGCAGACGCCAGGGCGCACACGTCAGCTGATTTTCTTCAACCTTGCTGATCGGCTGCAACTTGTTGATCTTCCGGGCTATGGCTATGCCTCTGCGCCAAAGACTGACATCAAGGCCTGGACAACGCTGACCCGCAAGTTTCTGGCTGGCCGGGCATCATTGCAGCGGGTATTTTTGCTGATTGATTCGCGTCGTGGAATTGGACCAGCCGACCGCGAAATCATGAAGCTTCTCGATTCCTCTGCCGTGTCCTGGGCGGTGGTCATGACCAAGGCAGACAAGCTGAAGCCAGGGCCTTTGGAAAGCGTTTGCAAAGCAACCTTGACCAGCCTTTCCGGCCATGTCGCCGCTTATCCAGAGCTGTTCGTCACCTCGTCAGAAGCTGGAAGTGGGATTGCTGAATTACGGGCACATCTTGCTGGGTTGGCCTTGCCAAAGCCGTGAACCATCAGGCAACAGGTCATGCGATTATGCGTGATATGGCCCGGTGACGAATGAAGAAACCTTGCGCCGACAGCCAGCTTGCCGATATTTTGGCGACTGGCCATCGCGCCGCAGACGAAAGATGAAAGGCAGCGCCATGGCTGACACATCCAACGACATGCCGTCACAGATCCTTGCCCAGACCGGCATGTTGATCGAGGCCCTGCCCTATATGCGGCAATATTCCGACCAGACCCTGGTGATCAAATTTGGCGGTCACGCCATGGGCGAAGCTGACTATGTCAGCGCGTTTGCATCGGATATCGCGCTTCTGGAACAGATTGGCGCGCGCCCAGTCGTGGTTCATGGCGGCGGCCCACAGATTGGTGAAATGCTGAAAAAGTTGCAGATCGAATCCAATTTCATCGATGGGCTTCGGGTAACGGATGAAGCCACGATCTCGGTTGTTGAAATGGTTCTGGCTGGCGGCATCAATAAAGCCCTTGTCGCAGCCATTGCGCAGGCTGGCGGTCGTGCAGTTGGCATTTCCGGCAAGGATGGCGGGCTGATCATGGCACGCAAGCTGATGGCTGTTGGCAAGACAAGTGACAGCGCCATTGAAGAGGCCATTGACCTCGGGTTTGTCGGTGAGCCTGAGACCATTAACACCGAAGTGCTGGATGCATTGAATGCTGCCAAACTGATTCCGGTGGTGGCACCCGTCGGATCCAGTGCCGCTGGAGAGACGTTCAATATCAATGCCGATACGGCGGCCGGCGCGATTGCCGCGGCCCTTGGGGCAACGCGCATGCTGATGCTGACCGATGTGGCTGGTGTGCTGGACAAGAATGGCGATCTGATCACCGAACTGAATGTCAGCCAGGCCCGGAGCCTGATTGCAGATGGTACTGTTTCAGGTGGCATGATCCCGAAGGTTGAAACCTGCATCAACGCAGTACTTGGCGGGGCCGAGGCAGCGGTGATCATGGATGGCCGGGCACCGCATGCGCTGCTTGTCGAGCTCTTCACCGAGCATGGTATGGGCACCATTATCAAGGCCGACTGACCGGTCACCTCTTAGTTCGATCTTTCAGAGAGTTGAAGTTACATGTCGACATCAGCGTCATCCAATGCCAAATCGCCAGCCACTTTCCCAACAGCCGAGATCAAAGACTGGGTTTTTGATCTGGACAACACCATCTACCCGGCACGATCCAATCTGTTTGTCAGAGTTGCCGTTCGGATCACTGAATTCGTCGCGCGCCATTTTGACGTGCCGCATGACGAAGCTAAGGTCATTCAGAAGGATCTTTTCCAGCGCTATGGCACCACAATGCGGGGCCTGATGGTTGAACAGGGTCTTGCTCCAGAAGATTATCTGCATTTCGTTCATGACATCGACGTCAGTGATCTGCCGGTGGAAACAGAACTTGATTCGATGCTGGCAGCGCTTCCAGGGCGCAAGCATATTTTCACTAACGGCACTGTGCCGCATGCGGAAAACATTCTGAATGCCTACGGCATCCGGCATCATTTCGATCAGATTTTCGATATCGTCGGTGCGGATTTTGTCCCCAAGCCGGAACAGGCTGCCTTTGACAGTTTTGTCAGCGCCACTGGCATTGACCCGACGGGTGCGGTGATGATTGAGGATATGGCCCGCAATCTGGAACCAGCCCATGGACTGGGCATGCGTACCGTATGGCTTGCCAGTGATATTGACTGGGCGACGCAAGGCGCGGATGAGGATTATGTCCAGTTCGTTGCAGAAGACCTGAAAGCCTTCCTTTCGGCTCTTGCGCTTCCCGCCTAGAAGGTCGATATCTTCATCTGTGACAGAGCACTCTTCTGATTGCAGCCGTCATGGGACTCGAATGTAAGAACAGCAACCCCACCAATGGAGACAAGCATGGACAGGGCGCAACTTGAACAGGACATCAACGCTGCCTGGGAGGCGCGGGATACAATTAACGCTGAGACAACTGGCGCGGTGCGCGATTCGGTCATGGCAGCGCTCGGCATGCTTGATAGTGGTGAGGCGCGTGTAGCTGAGCCGATGGGTGACCATCAGTGGCATGTTAATCAGTGGCTGAAAAAAGCAGTGCTGCTGTCTTTCCGCCTGAATGACATGGCGGTGATCCCGTCCGGAACAAGCTATCCTGGGTCCGGTGAGGCTGTATGGTGGGACAAGGTTCCTTCGAAATTTGCCGGTTGGGATGAAGCGCGTTTCCGTAATGCTGGATTCCGTGCTGTGCCTGGATGTGTTGTGCGCCATTCCGCCCATATCGGTGCGGGCGCGGTTCTGATGCCAAGCTTTGTCAATCTTGGTGCTTATGTTGATAGCGGCACCATGGTTGACACCTGGGCCACGGTTGGATCCTGTGCGCAGATTGGCAAGAATGTGCATCTGTCAGGCGGCGCAGGCATCGGTGGTGTTCTCGAGCCGTTGCAGGCAGGTCCGGTCATCATTGAAGATGACTGTTTCATCGGCGCCCGGTCCGAAGTTGTCGAAGGCGTGGTCGTCGAACAGGGCGCGGTTCTGTCGATGGGCGTGTTCATTGGTGCCTCAACCAAGATTGTCGATCGTGAGACAGGCGAAGTTCATATGGGCCGTGTTCCGGCCTATTCGGTTGTCGTGCCCGGCAGCCTTCCAGGAAAGCCGCTTGCCGATGGTACGCCTGGCCCCTCTCTGTCCTGTGCCGTGATCATCAAGCGGGTGGATGAAAAGACCCGCTCGAAGACCTCCATCAATGATCTACTTCGCGACTGATGAGTGACGCCCCCTCACATGCTGTTGATCTGGCGCAGCGTCTGATCCGCTGCCCGTCGGTGACGCCGCGGGAAGGGGGGGCGCTCGACCTGCTTGAGGCTGATCTGTCGGCGCTTGGATTTGTTTGCACACGCCTTCCCTTTGGTGATGGTGACGAACGCATCGACAATCTGTTTGCCCGTTGGGGCACCGAATCTCCGCATATCTGTTTTGCCGGTCATACCGATGTTGTGCCTGTTGGGGATGAAGCTGCCTGGACACATGCTCCGTTTGACGCCGTGATCAAGGATGGCCGTCTCTATGGTCGTGGTGCGGCCGACATGAAAGGCGGCATTGCAGCCTTTGTTGGTGCCGTGACCCAGATTATTGAGGGCAACCCAAGCGGGTCGATCAGCCTGCTGATCACGGGGGATGAAGAAGGCGATGCCCTTAATGGCACTGTGCGGATGGTCGAATGGGTGGTGGCAAATGGGCACCGCCCTGACCTGTGCATCGTTGGTGAACCAACCAATCCCAACGCGCTTGGTGATGTCATCAAGAATGGCCGTCGGGGTAGCCTGTCAGGCCATCTCATTGTCAACGGCACGCAGGGTCATGTGGCCTATCCCCATCTTGCTGATAACCCCGTGACCCGGCTTCTTCAGATGCTGGCGCCTGTAAACGGGGCTGAGCTTGATGGTGGCACGCCGCATTTCGACCCGTCGACAGCGCATGTGACAACAATCGATGTAGGCAATGCTGCCACCAATGTGATTCCCGCACGTGCTGAGGCGAAATTCAATATCCGATTCAATACTGAACATACCGCTGCCAATCTGATCGGCTGGCTGGAAGAGCATTTTGCTCGCATCGGTGGTGACTGGTCTGTCACCTGGAAAGCAAATGCTCATCCTTTCAT
Organism: Alphaproteobacteria bacterium; assembly: GCA_011524735.1. Classification (GTDB taxonomy): domain Bacteria; phylum Pseudomonadota; class Alphaproteobacteria; order Puniceispirillales; family Puniceispirillaceae; genus UBA8309. The sequence continues at coordinate 12,865 of WTJS01000071.1, read as the reverse complement.
CACGGCCCCTGGTCAGCTCACAGATCTGATTTCAGATGCCAGCGAGGCTGTTACCGGTCGTCGGCCAGCTCTATCTACTGGTGGCGGGACTTCTGATGCCCGTTTCATCACAACCATGTGTCCAGTGGCAGAATTTGGCCTTGTCGGCCAGACCATGCATCAGGTGGATGAACATGTGATGGTGGCTGACATTGATATATTGACAGCGATCTATGCTGAGGTTCTGAAGTCGTTTTTCGCCGGGGACAATGCATGACCACCATGGATAATTCCCTGTCCTTTGGCCGGCTGGCCGAGCTGGTCAAGCTGACCCTGCTTGTGATGCTTGGCCGTCGCCCCGTAGACGCAAGTTACGATCTGTCACCAGCTGGTGTCTGGCAGGCGATCTGGGCCTCCATGATCTTTACCTTTCTGGTGGCGATTTTTCCCGGAATGCAAAACGGTTTCAGCCTTCTTGCCGCCAACATGCTGATGCAGCTTGTCGCCATTCTGGTAATGGTGCTGCTGTTTGCGATGACCTTGCGGACGACCGGGCTGGAAGCGCGGGTCTGTGCCTTCATTGTGCCGTTCCTGTGGATCGAAAACGTGCAGCATCTGTTCAGCGGTCTGGTCCAAAACCTTGTCATTGTGACAGGTGATGCGACCTTGCTGATCCTCATCACGCCGCTGATTTTCTGGAGCGTCTACTGGCTCTGGCGGGTAGGCCGTGATCAGCTTGGCCGCGGTGGCTGGTTCGCAACTGGCCTGCTGTTCATGTCATTCATGATTGATGCGGTCATGTTCATGTTCGTGCAGAACCGGGTTCAGCTGCCAACAGGGTAACGCACTTCGGTCAGATAGAGCCCTTCAGGCGGCGCTGTTGGTCCGGCCGCAGATCTGTCGCATGCTGCGAGGGCGGCCGCCACATCATTGGCAGTCCATTTGCCGCTTCCGACAAGCGCCAGCGTCCCAGTGATGTTTCTGATCTGATGATGCAGAAATGATCTTGCTGCAGCATGAATGTGAATTTCGGCCCCCACAGTTTCCACGCGAAGCTCATCAAGCGTGCGCACCGGGCTGTCTGCCTGACAGTGTGTGGCACGAAAGCTGGTAAAATCATGTCGCCCAATCAGATGGGCCGCCCCATCCTGCATAGCGTCAACATTCAACGGCGCGCGATGATGCCAGACACGCCCGAAATCAAGGGCGGGTGGCTGACGACGGGGTAGAATACGGTAGAGATAACGCCGTCCAACGGCAGTAAATCTTGCATGGGTTTCGGGATCGACCTCGCGGGCCCCCAGAATTGTGATGGGATGGGGATTGGTTAATGAATTCAGGGCTTCCATCACGCGGTTGGCGTCGAACTTGTCGGGCACATCAAGATGTGCCACCTGACCAGTGGCGTGTACCCCTGCATCGGTGCGTCCGGCCCCCTGCACCATAATCTGCTGACCGGTCAGACTGGCCGCAGCTTCTTCCAGAACCTGCTGCACCGACAGGCCTGTCTTCTGGCGTTGCCAGCCGCAGAACGGCCCTCCGTCATATTCCAGAGTGATGAAGATGCGGCGTGTCATGATGCGGTGCCAACCATGTCCCCAATGGCGATGGGGTGACCATTCAGAAAGGCTCGTGCCGGCATGGCCTTGCCACCGGCAGGCTGAAGCTCATGGATAACAAGCACGCCGTCACCAGTGCCAATGCGCATGCCACCTTCATTGTTCAATCCAAGATAGCGTCCCGCTCCGATAGTGCCGTTGGCAGGCAATGCGGTTTCACCGCCGGCAGTGTCCAGCCCGGCACGTCGCACCCTGATGCGCCCTTTCGGCCCTTCAAACCACGCCCCAGGCACAGGCGCAAAGGCGCGGATATGACGGTCAAGGTCAATCGCTGGCCGGTGCCAGTCAAGCTCTGCTTCGGCAGGCGAAATCTTGCGGGCGTAAGTTGCAAGACTGTCATCCTGTGGCGTCTGACGATCCAGAATGTCTGGCAGGTCAGCGACCACCTCACTCAGAATATCAGCATTCAGTGCAGCAAGCCGGTCATGCAGATCACCGGCTGTATCATCATGGCTGATATCACAGCTTTTTGTTGCCAGAACCGGCCCCGTATCAAGCCCCTCTTCCATGAGCATGGCACTCATCCCGCTGGTCTGATCACCCGCGGCAATCGCCCGCTGGATCGGAGCAGCCCCGCGCCAGCGTGGCAGGAGGGATGCATGGCCGTTGATGCACCCACATCGCGGCAGGTCCAGCACGGCGCGCGGCAATAGCAGACCATAAGCAACAACGATAAAAGCATCAGCGTCAAAACGGGCCAGTTGCGCCTGATCCGCTTCGGCCTTCAGGCTGACCGGATGATAGGTGGGAATGCCACGACTGGTGGCGTGCGCGGCAAGCGGCTGCGGTGTTTCCTTCATGCCCCGGCCAGAGCGGCGTGGCGGCTGGGTATAGACAGCCAGCACGTCATGTTCGTCAGCAAGACGGTCGAGGGCCGGGATCGCAAACCCGGGACTTCCCATGAAAATAAGACGGCGGCGCGTCATGGCCGGTCAGCCGGCAGAACGCCCGCCAGACTGACGGAGGCTTTTGAGAACACGCCGTACGATCATGTCGCGCTTCAGGCGTGAGATGTGGTCGATGAACAAGACGCCGTTCAGGTGGTCGATTTCATGCTGGACACAGGCGGCTAGCAGGCCTTCACAATGCAGCATCTGTTCAGCGCCATTGATGTCAGTGTAGCGGACATCAACGGTGGCTGGGCGTTCGACCTCTGCCGTCTGGTCTGGGATCGACAGACATCCTTCTTCCAGAATTGACAGCTCGTCTGAGCGGCCAACAATTTCCGGGTTGATCATCTTGTGAAGTTCAGGGGCGTCATCGGGCCCGCAATCCATGACAATCAGCCGCTCTGATATGTTGATCTGTGGTGCGGCAAGGCCGATGCCTGGCGCGTCATACATGGTCTCCGCCATGTCATCCAGTAGCTGACGAACGCCGTCCGTCACTTCGCCAACCGGCTCGGCCACGCGGCGCAGGACTGGATCGGGAATCAGTATGATAGGAATCAGCGACATGCAGCCTCGTCTCTCACCTTGTCCGGGCCATCGATACAGGGCCCTGATCTGGCTCTTGGAGTAGGGGAAGGTGTCCGTTCAGTCAAGTTGCTCTCGCGAACCCGGCATGTCAAACTGCGCACCTTGGCCCATCCTTCTCCCATGTCCTGAGGCACTTCATGTCAATTGATACTGTGATCATCACACTGGCACTGCTTGTCGTCATCGGGCTTCTTGTCATGCAGCAGCGGCGTGGTAGTGGGGGGGACAAAAATGGTGATGCGGAAGGCATGGCCGAGCTTCGCGGTCAGCTGGCCCAGCTGGCGGCGCAGTCCAATGCCCTTCAGACGACAATCGCCAGCCAGATGCAGCAAACCGAAGGTAGGCTTGGCACCCGTCTGGAACAGTCACTTCGTGACCAGAATGAACGGACGAACCGTTCCCTTACGGGCATGTCTGAAAGGCTGGCCGTGATTTCCGAAGCGAATACGCATATCGCTGCCCTGTCCGGTCAGGTTAACGAGCTGCAGAACATTCTGTCGAACAAGCAGGCACGTGGCAGTTTTGGCGAGGTGCAGCTGGAAAATCTGGTGCGTGATGCGCTTCCCGATACAGCCTATGCCTTCCAGCAGACGCTTGGAAATGGACGACGTGTTGACTGCTATTTGAAAATGCCATCGCCGCCGGGGCCTATCTGTATCGACTCGAAATTTCCGCTGGAATCCTATCGCCAGCTGAAAGCGGCGGGTGATGACGCTGCCCGTGATGTGGCAAGGCGGGCGATGGAAGCTGATGTGAAAAAGCACATCTCCGATATTGCCGACAAATACATCATTCCTGGTGAGACAGCCGACAGTGCCATTCTGTTTCTGCCATCTGAGTCAGTCTATGCCGAGATCAACCTCCAGCTTCCCAAGCTCGTCGATGAAAGTCGCCGCCGCCGTGTCTATATGGCTGGTCCGGACAATCTGATGCTGATCCTGCATACCGTCAGGGCCATCTTGCGCGATGCACGCATGCATGAGGCGGCTGGGCTTATCCAGGCTGAAGTCGACAAGATGATGCAGGATGTTGGCAGGCTTGATGAACGGGTCAAGAAGCTGGCAACGCATTTCAGCCAGGCTGAAAAGGATATTGAAGATATCCAGACATCAGCCCGCAAGATCAGCTCCCGCGGCGGAAAGATCACCCAGATTGATGTTGATGATGGCAGCGTGTCGCGGCCTGAGCTTCCTGAATAAGCGCGCTCTGCTGCCTGATCGTGGCGCGCCCTAGCTTCCGAGCTTGGACCGTGCCTTCATCGCCTGGGCCAATGTGCCGTCATCCAGATAGTCAAGTTCTCCCCCGACTGGTACCCCATGCGCCAGACGCGTGACTTCCAGTGGCAGTGATGACAGTCTTTCATGCAGGTAATGCGCTGTGGTCTGACCTTCGACAGTTGCCGACAGTGCCAGGATCACTTCATCAACATCATTACTGGCACGGGCAATCAGCCTGTCGATATTGAGTTCGGCCGGCCCCCGCCCGTCAATGGCGCTCAGGGTGCCACCAAGGACATGGTAAATCCCACGATAGACGGCGGCGCGTTCCATTGCCCACAGATCGCCAACATCCTCGACCACACACAGGACACGGCGGTCACGTTTATCGTCCCGACATAGCGCGCAGATATCAGCATTGTCGAGATTGCCGCATTCAGCGCAGTTGCGAACCGCCTTGGCCACATTGCCAAGCTCTTCTGCAAGCGGCAGCATCATCCGGTCCCGGTTCTGCAAAAGAAACAGCACAGCGCGCCGCGCCGATCTCGGACCAAGCCCGGGCAGTCTCGCCAGACGCTTGATCAGCGATTCAAGCTGGTTATCCATGGATTGGGATCATCCTGAAATGGGGGCGCCACATGGTGCAATCAGAAGGGCAATGACATGCCTGGCGGCAGTGGCAGCCCGCCGGTAATGTCTTTCATTTTTGCCGCCATGGCGGCGTCGGCTTCGGCACGGGCATTGTTGACCGCCAGCAGCACCAGATCTTCGAGGATGCCGATATCGTCGGCATCCACGGCTGCCGGGTCGATCTTAAGGGCGCGCATTTCGCCTTTGCCGGTCAGCGTCGCGCTCACCGCACCGCCGCCGACAATGGCAGTGAATTCAGCCTCGGCCATTTCCTGCTGCAGTGCTTCCATGCGCGACTGCATTTCCTGAACTTTTTTCATCATGCCGGCCATGTTGCGCATCATTGGTCTTGGTCCTCATCAGGCTGGATCACGGGTTTTACACTCTCTATCTCGGCGCCTGGAAAAACTTCAAGAATGGTTTTCATCAAAGGGGTGGCGGCAATAGAATCATGCTGTGCCTGTCGCGCCTGCTGGCGCTCTTCGGCAATGGTCTGGCCTGCCGGGCCATCAGACAGGCTAACCATCCATCTTGTTCCGGTCCAGCGTGTCAGCTGTTTGGCTATGTCTCCGGCAAGACTGTCAGGTGCACGCTCGGTCAGGCTGATGTCGAGCAGCCCGTCCTGCAGGCGAACAAGACGGACATGGCTTCTGATCTGGGCCGCCAGCAGGGGCTCGTCATGCGCCTCGGCGAGATCGGAGATGTCCAGCAGAGATTGCGGCATGGCTGGGCCGGGTTCAGCCACATCGGCGGGCACAGCGCGAACAGGCTCCATGGCAGTCTGCATGTCGCCGCCATTCGCCGACATGGCGATCGGAGCAGAGGGAAGCGAGCCGATCGGGGCTGTTGCCGCAGAGGATGGGTGTGGTGCTGTTTGCGGGCCTGCTGTTGGTGGTGTCGGGGCAGCAGACGATGCTGACGGCGCAGCGGTATTGCCGGCAGGTGCAGCGCCAGGCTGGTTGTTCGCCGCGTCTGGCTGGTCCGCGGCAAGCCGCCGGATGATATCAGATGGCGGTGGCATGGTGGCCAAATGTGCAAGTCTGATCAGCAGCATTTCGGCTGCTGCCATAGGCTGGGGTGCCGAACTGACCTCGCCATGTCCCTTAAGCAGCATTTGCCAGCTTCGGCCAAGTCGCGCGATGCCGAGTTCAGCAAGGGCTGTCACGGGTTCGCGCTCAACTTCCAGCAGGGCATCCGGGGATCCGCCAGCCGCTTTCAGACTCGCACGGTGTACCAGATCCATCAGATCAGCGATGATCATTTCAGGTTCCGCGCCCCCGTCATGGGCTGATGCCAAGGCTGCAAGGCTGCTTGCCGCGTCACCACGCATCGCGCTGTCCAGAATTGCAATGGCATCTGCCCGTCCGGGCCGTCCCAGCATTTCGGCAATACTGTCCACCGTCATGCGATCAGCGCTCATCGCCGCGGCCTGATCCAGCAATGACAGAGCATCTCGAACCGATCCTTCTGCGGCGCGGGCAATGGCGGTAAGGGCCTCACTTTCTGCGGCGATGGATTCCTTCTCGCAGACCGACTGCAGATGGGTGGCCAGCACTTCGCTTGGTACGCGGCGCAGATCGAAGCGCTGGCACCGTGACAGAATGGTCACCGGGACCTTCCGGATTTCGGTGGTGGCAAAGATGAATTTGACGGTTTCAGGTGGCTCTTCAAGCGTCTTCAGCAGCGCGTTGAAGGCGTTCTTTGACATCATGTGAACTTCGTCGATCACGTAGATCTTGTAACGGGCTGAAACCGGGCGGTACCCCACGCTCTCAATGATTTCCCGCGCGTCATCAACGCCCGTATGGCTGGCGGCATCAATCTCCAGAACATCAACATGGCGGCCAGCGGCGATGGCCTGGCATGGCTCACACTGGCCGCAGGGTTCAAGTGTTGGCTGCCCGGTACCATCTGGCCCAATGCAGTTCAGTCCCCGAGCCAGAAGTCGTGCTGTTGAGGTCTTGCCAACCCCGCGCACACCGGTGAGGACAAAGGCGTGCGCCAGTCGGCCAAGCGACAGCGCATTGCTGAGGGTGCGCACAAGTGCATCCTGGCCGATCAGTTCGGAAAACCGGTCCGGTCGATATTTGCGCGCTAGAACGCGATACCCTGTCAGGCTGCCGTCAGTCATGATGTCTGAAATCTACCGCAGCCCCCCGGGTTTGACCACCGGTAACTGGCAGCTGGAAAGGGTTGGTTTGCGTCTGGCGAGATCAAAAGTGGAAGACTGGACGACCCGCGCAAAATCAGCCTTGGCTGCTTCCTTTCGGACCTGACCGGATAGACCGAGCACACGTCCGCCCAGCCTTCCGCCTTCTATATGGAACAAAGACCCTGTCCAAACAAGACCTTTAAATGGCAGGAGCTGGCGGTATTACGCCCCAGCAGGCTTAAGAGTCGCCGGGTATGTGCCCAGAATGGTCACTTCGCCGTCCTGACAGTAAAAGCGCAGCTCCTCCATCGCCAGTTTCATGTCTGGGGCCTCAATATGGCCTTCAACATCAACATAAAACTGCGCATGATCGGCAAAACCAGGTCGAATGTAGCTTTCAAGCTTGGTCAGGTTGATACCATTGGTGGCAAACCCACCAAGCGCCTTGTAGAGCGCCGCCGGCACGCTGCGGAGTGTGAATACCATGGTGGTCTTCATACGATCGCCATTGATGGGCGGGGTCACGTCAGTGCGCGACATGACCAGAAAGCGTGTGGTGTTGTGTTCGGCATCCTCGGCAGATGGCACAAGAATATCCAGGTCATAGATCTCGGCAGCCAGCGCCGAGGCAATGGCCCCAACATGCTTGTCGTTGCGTGCAGCGATATCCTTGGCGGCACCAGCAGTATCGGGATGGATCACCGGCTGCAGGCCAAGTGACTGAAGGCGCTTGCGGCATTGTGCCAGCCCCTGTGCGTGGCTATGCACTTCGCGAAGGTCGTCAAGGGTTGCCCCGCGTGGCGCCAAAAGCTGGTGGTTCACGCGCTGGAAATGCTCACCATTGATGAACAGGCCCGATTCGGGAAGAAGATGGTGAATATCGGCAACCCGGCCGGCAATTGAATTCTCCACGGGTACCATGGCAAGAGCGGCACGGCCTTCCTGTACTGAGAGGATCATTTCCTCAAAAGACGCACAGGGCAGAACATCCATCTCAGGTTTCACAGCCTGACACGCCATGTGTGAATAGGCGCCTGGCACGCCCTGGAAGGCAATTATGTTTGCAGCGTCGGTCATCGGCCCTTACTCGTCGGCTCATTCAGTGGCGGTTCAATCGGATGCTTCAAAAACAATTGTCGAAACGTGTTTCTGGGTACGCGGCGCGAGTATCGGGGCGGGTCGTGGTGCTGTCAATCATTGCATTGCCAATCCCGACACCGCCTGATTGCGTAAAAATGGTCAGCCCTCAAGGCGGTTGCGGGTGGCGGCAAGATCCTCATGGGTATCAACGCCGGCCGGAGCATGATCAATCTCAGCAACGCCGATTGTCATGCCAGCCTCAAGGGCGCGCAGCTGTTCCAGCCGCTCAGATACTTCCAGCGGCGATGGTGGCAGCGCCACAAACCGCGCCAGCGCGTCTCGCCGCCATCCATAAACACCGATATGGTGAAAACAGGGCGCAGCCCCGGTCGGTATCGCGGCACGGCTGAAATAGAGGGCACGGCCAAAGCGGTGGCCGTCACTCTCGCTGCCATCGTCCTGCCAGCTGACCACAGCTTTGACCACCTGCTCGCGGGCCACCTCTTCGTCACTTGCTGGTGTGACAAGGGTTGCAAGATCGGCGTCCATACGATCAACCGTTGCCAGCAAGGTGGCTGGGATCGCTGGATCAAGTTCGGGGAGATCCCCCTGAAGATTGAGAATGACATTAAAGACGCCGTCTGGGTCTATGGCCTCAACGGCTTCGAAGGTCCGGTCAGATCCTGAAGGGTGATCCGTTCGTGTCATGACGGCATTGCCGCCAGCCGCCTGAATGACATCAAACACGGCGCTGTCATCTGCTGCCACCCATACCGGCGCGATGTCTGCCTCGACGGCGCGTTCCCAGACATGCTGAATCATCGGCCGGCCAGCGATCTCAGCGAGGGGTTTTCCAGGTAGCCGGCTTGCTGACATGCGGGCCGGGATGATGATAACGGGAGACAGATTTTTGCTCATAATGCGGCAATTCATCACATAATTGCGCATTTGCCTAGGCAAATGCCGCAAATCGCTGATCGAGGGCTTGAGAGGCCGCGTCATTTTCGGTACACCGATGTCACTGACGGGCGAGGGTGTCGTCTTTCCGTTAGACAGTTTGAGGGGAGCTCCCGCAGGGGAGATGCAAACATGGATGAACTCGGTTTTAACAAGCTGTTTGCCGGCATTCTCGTCGCTGGCCTGATGCTGATGGCTGGCGTGAAGCTGGCTGAGGTTATGGTGCCTCACACCGAACTTACACAGAATTCCTATGTGATTGAGGTTCCTGAGACGGGCGCAGCCGGTGCGGCGGCCCCTGTTGCCAAGGGGCCTGAGCCAATCCTGGCTCTTCTGGCAAGCGCTGATGTCGCCGCTGGCGAGAAGCTGGCCAAGAAATGCACAGCCTGTCACGTGTTTGACGCTGGCGGTGCCAACAAGGTTGGCCCGGCTCTGTGGAACATTGTGAATGCTGACAAGGGTGCCGTTGATGGCTTTGCCTACTCAGGGGCGCTGGCCGAATTTGGCGGTGCGTGGGACTACGCGTCGCTGAACCTGTTCCTGGCCAAGCCGAAGGCCTATATCTCTGGTACCAAGATGAATTTTGCCGGTCTGAAAAAGCCACAGGATCGCGCGAACATGATCGCATATCTTCGGGCCAAGGCGGATGCGCCTGCCGCACTGCCAACCGACGCAGAGATTGCTGCAGAATCTGGGAGCTGAGGCAGGCGTGTCATCTGCTCATACCCAAATTCACAGCCAGCTCAGCAACGCCGAGCTGGCTGTTTTTCTGAGCACGCTGAAGGACATCAGCCGACCCATTATCACGGACTGGTTTCGCAGCGGCCGCAGCATCGAATGGAAAGCCGATGATTCGCCAGTGACCTTGGCTGATAAGGCAGTGGAAACCGCGCTGCGCAGCGCCATTGGCGCCGCCTTTCCGGCCGACGCCATCCTTGGTGAAGAACATGCTGACACAGCTGGCACTGGTAGCGGATATTCCTGGGTCATCGATCCCATTGATGGCACGCGGGCTTTTATCTGCGGGCGGCCAGTATTTGGCACGCTGATCGGGCTGGTCAGGGACGATGTGCCTGTGGCCGGCTATATCGACATGCCGATGCTGGATGAGTGTTATGTCTCTGTTGGAGGCCGAGCAACATTGAACGGGGCACAGATCAGCACCAGCGTGGTCACAGACCTTGCCGATGCCCGTATCGCCACAACCTCGCCAGAGGCACTGACCACCCCATCGCTTGATGCCTTTTACCGGCTCAGTGCTGCGTCAGCGACATCAACCTATGGCGGTGACTGTCACAACTACGCCCTTCTGGCCGCCGGCCACATCGACATCGTCTTTGAAGAAGGATTGAAGTCCCATGACATTATGGGGGTTGTCGATGTCATGCGGTCTGCCGGGGGCGTCGTCACCGAAAAGGATGGCTCGCCTGTATCCCTGCAGACAAGCACCAGCCTGCTTGCTGCCGCCACGCCAGAATTGCATGCTGCCGCGCTCGCTCTGATTAAGAGCTGACGACCAGGACAATCCACTGCTAGCATATCGCATGGCGACGCGATCGCCATGGTTACGATGGTTGAGCCAAAATAAATGGGCAGGCAGATGATCCGCATAGGTTTTTACGGTAGCTCTAAAGAAATGGCGCATTGGAATGCCACACTTGGGGCACGACTTGGTGACATTGAGATTCATGATTTGCAGAGTGATGCCGGTCAGCAATGTGACGTTGCTCTTGTCTGGGCCCCGCCACAGGATGTTCTTGCCTCCTGCCCCAATCTGAAAGGAATTATCCTTCAGGGCCAGGGTGTTGATCATATGATGCGTGACGAAACGGTGCCGCGCGACATCCCTCTTGTCAGGCTGGTTGACCCCGATATGTCGGATGCGCTTAGTCATTGGGCCATTCTGAATGCACTCGATTTTTGGCGTGATGGCGCGCACTATCGGGCTTCTCAGGCGCAGCGCGAATGGCAACCGCGTGCACAACGCCCGGCCACCGGCGCCCGCATCGGAATCATGGGCATTGGTGCGATTGGAAGCGTCATTGCCACCCGGTTTGCGGCGCTTGGTTTTTCTGTACGCGGGTTCGCGCGAACAGAGCGACAGCTCGACGGTGTTGAGGTGTTTGCAGGTCAGGATCGCCTGATGGCGTTTGCTGATGGGCTGGATGTTGTCGTGTCTGTTATGCCGCTGACCCCCGACACAACTGGCATCATCAATGCTGAGTTTATCCGCTGCCTCAATCCCGGAGCTTTCATCATCAATGGTGGCCGCGGCCCGCAGATAGATGATGAGGATCTTCTGGCAGCGCTGGATAGCGGGCAGGTTGGCGGCGCGGCGTTGGATGTGTTTGATGTTGAACCGCTTCCGCAGGATCATCCCTACTGGACACATCCAAATGTGCGTGTCTGGCCGCATGTTGCAGCGCAGACGAATGCGGATACGGCGGCCGAACAGGTGTCGGCTGCCATCACACGGATCATGGCTGGTGAAGATCCTGCCAACCGGGTTGACTGGTCACGCGGATATTGATGACCGGCTCAGTCAGCCGTCAGGCCTTCGATATAGGAAAACAGGGCGCGAAGGCCCATTGCCTCACCGCCTTTAGGCCGACCAGCTTTGCTGCCAAGATTCCAAGCCATCACGTCGATATGTGCCCAGTTGGTCTTGCGACCGGCAAACCGCCGCAGGAACAAAGCTGCGGTGATGGCCCCGCCATAGCCTGACGCACCGGTGCTAGACAGGGTCACAAATCCACCATCCAGCTGTGTTTCATAGGGCTCAAATAGTGGCAGACGCCATAGGGGGTCGTTAGCGTCGCCTGACGCGGCAAGGATGCCTGCCGCCGTATCATCATGATTGCAGAACAATGCTGGCAATTCAGTGCCAAGCGCGACGCGTGCGGCACCTGTCAACGTCGCAAAATCAATCATGAAGTCAGGCTCATCCTCACAGGCCAGCGTAAGGGCATCCGCCAGGACCAGCCGACCCTCAGCGTCTGTATTGCCTACCTCGACATTCAGCCCCGCCCGCGTGTCGATGACATCCAGTGGCCGCATGGATTCGGATGAAACGGCATTCTCGGCGGCCGGAATCAGCACGCGGAGCTGGATTTGGGTCTCTGCCGTCATCAGAGCCTTGGCTAGACCCAGAACATGCGCTGCACCCCCCATATCCTTTTTCATCAATTCCATGGCTTTGGATGGTTTCAAATCCAACCCGCCCGAATCGAAGGTAATGCCCTTGCCGATCAGGGTGATTTTGGGACCGATCTGTCCCCAGCGCAGATCGATCAGGCGCGGCGCAATTTCAGCAGCGCGCCCAACCGTGTTGATGGCTGGAAATTCTGCGGCCAGTTCAGCCCCTGTGGTGACGGCGATGGTAGCGCCAAAGGCGTCCGCAAGAGTGCGTGCAGCTGTCTCAAGTCCAGCAGGCGTCATGTGATTTGGTGGCATGTTGATCAGGTCACGACAGAATGCTGTGCCCGTGGCAAGACCTGCCAGTCTATTCCCCGAAGAGCTGCCCGGCGCCAGATCAGGGCCAAGAACAAGCTGACGCTGCTGATCAGAGCGCGTGTCAGGATTGCCATCGCGTGTCTGGCGATAGGCCGTAAAGCGGTATTGTGCCAGCGCCCAGCCCAGGGCGACATCGGCGCGGTCGATATCCTTGTCGCTGTCATCGCTGAAATGCCAGCTCCCTGGTGGCAGAGCTGCGGCGATGGCTGCCCCATCCCAGATTGGTGCCGTGTCTCCGAC
>WTJS01000008.1 GCA_011524735.1 Alphaproteobacteria bacterium | reverse complement strand
CGCACAAGATTGTCGAGGCCCCGGCCCGTGACTTCCAGGAAGTTCTGGCCGGCCGTGCCGATGCTCACATCACATCTAACGTTGAAGCGTACAAGCTTGTCGCAAAATACCCACAGATGATGGTTGTTCCAGTTTCCGCACCAAAGGCTCCTACGCCAATCGCGATGCTGCTGCCTCAGGGTGATCAGGTTTGGATCAACTATGTGAACACTTGGATCAAGCTGAAGACTGAGCGTGGGTTCTTTGACGAACTTGGCAAGAAGTGGCAGCTTTCCAATTAAGCGAACGCCTTTTCCACAGCTATACTGACGATAGGGGCGGGAGATGATCCCGCCCCTTTTCATTTCTGCTTTCCATCTGTTCGCCATTTAAATGAGGCCATCCATGATCACCCTTTATAATGTTCCGGTCAGCAGCTATGGCAGCAAGGTCATCATTCTGCTTCGGCATAAGGGATTGGAATGGACAGAACTGCCGCCTCCTGAAGGCTATGGCAGTCCCGCATATAAAAAGATCATTCCCGCCGGCACCGTTCCCGCCATTCAGCATGAGGGCATCAGCCTCGCCGATTCAGAAGCTATCTCGGAATATCTGAATGAGCTTTATCCCGATCCTCCAATGTTGCCCTCTGCATTAGTGGCACGTGCACAAGCGCGCGAAATCTCCAGGTTCCATGATACCCGTCTTGAACCCGTGCTGCGCAGCTTCTTTGGTCAGGTGGCCCCGGATCAGCGCAATCCTGAATTCATCGCGGCTCAGGCGACCCTGCTTCAGGACAGGCTGGATCAGCTGGCCGTTATTGCGCACCCTGCTCCCTTCATGTCAGGCGATACACTTGGACTTGCCGATTGTGGATTTCCCGCCAGCTTTGCCATTCTCGAACTTCTACAGACCGTGATTGGTTTGAATGTTACACTGCCGGCACGGCTTGCCGCCTACAGCAAGTCGCTGAATGCCCATTCATCGGTATCTGACGAAGTGACACGCTATCGCGCTGCATTGATCGACTGGGCGAGATCAAAAGGGGCAGACATCTGACAGTACGGTCTTGATCACTCAGTTTCAGAAATTCCCAGCGGCACTGCAGGCTTCCCTCATGATGCTGCTGGCCATGTTCATGTTCATGCTGATGGGCATTTGCATCCGGCTGGCCTCAGCACATGTCCATGTTCTGGAGGTGATTTTTTTCCGGAATTTTCTGGCCCTGCTGATCATGGCCCCAGTGCTGATTCGAAGTGGAAGAGGCAGTATCCGCATGAACAGGCCCAAGCTGTTTTTTGGACGCGCCTTCATTAATTTTATCGGCATGATGTGCGGCTTTACCGCACTGACCCTGATTCCGATGGCTGAAATGACGGCACTTAGTTTCACAGGCCCGATTTTCGTCACCATAGGGGCAGTACTGTTTCTGGGGGAAAGGATTCGGTTCAGGCGGATTATGGCTGTGATCGTCGGTCTGATTGGCGCGCTGATCATTTTACGCCCTGGATTTAGCGATATTTCACTGGGCACCATGCTGGCGCTGGGGAGTGCCGTGTCGCTGGCCGGTGCCGGGCTGTTCATCAAGAAGATGACCGAGACAGAGAGCGCATCCTCCATCGTCTTCTGGATGGTGATGATGCAGACACCGATCGCTTTTGTGCCCATGCTGTTTGTGTGGGAATGGCCTAGTGCCGAAGGCTGGGCTTATCTGTGGGGTGTGGCACTATGCGGAACAGTCGCGCACATGATGCTGACCCGAGCCTTTGCACTGGTTGAGATCACCAGCCTACAGCCTTTGGAATTTTCTAAGCTACCGTTTGCCGTCATTCTGGCATGGATAGTCTTTGGGGAATGGCCAGACATCTGGATCTGGACTGGCGGCGCGGTGATCTTCGCCTCTACCGTCTACATCACTCGCCGCGAGGCCTTGGCCAAGGCCACAGCATTGAAAGCAAAATCAGAAGCCACATTGTGACTGGCTATCAATGCCTGGATCAGAACAACCACGAAAAGTGTGTCAGTTGACAGCCGTCACGCACCAGTAAATCGGCACATCTGGATCGAAAACTGTCAGATCGCCTTCTTCGGTGGACCGTGAGGGGGGAACAGGAACAGGGTCATCACCGCGCGTCAATGTAATGGTACCCGCATTTGGCGCTACACCATAAAAGGCAGCCCCATGTAGCGAGGTAAAGCCTTCCAGCTGGTCAAGCGCATTTTCCTGTTCAAACACCTGAGCAAGACAGGCCATCGTATTGGGCGCGGTATAGATACCGGCGCATCCACATGGTGACAATTTCGCCGGATCGGGATGCGGGGCACTGTCAGTGCCAAGGAAGAAAGACGGATCACCTGACACCGCCGCAGCCACCAAAGCCAGCCGGTGTGTTTCACGCTTTGCCACAGGCAAACAGTAATAATGCGGGCGGATCCCTCCAGCCAGAATATGGTTACGGTTGATAAACAGATGGTGCGTCGTCAGCGTTGCCGCGATGTTATCACCTCCACCTCTGACATAGTCGATACCGTCAGCCGTCGTCACATGCTCCATGATCACGCGAAGTTGCGGCAGGCGCTGGCGTAACGGGGCGAGCACCCGCTCGATGAATACCGCCTCACGGTCAAAAATATCCACGCTGCTGTCGGTTACTTCACCATGCACACATAGTGGCAGTCCGATCTCAGCCATAACCTCCAGAACTGGCAGGACCGCTTCAATATTTCGAACGCCCGACTGCGAGTTGGTTGTCGCCCCGGCAGGATACAGCTTTAGCGCGGTGATCAGCCCCCCGTGCGCAGCCGCCGCCACGTCAGCAGGGTCTGTTGTTTCTGTCAGGTACAAGGTCATCATCGGGGTAAAGGCGTGACCGTTTGGAAGTGCATCCATGATGCGGTTCCGGTAGGCAGTAGCATCAGCACCGGTGACAACAGGCGGCACAAGATTAGGCATAATCAGACCACGCCCGAAATGGGCCGCACTGTCCGGTGCCACGGCACTTAGCATACCACCATCGCGAAGATGCAGATGCCAGTCATCAGGACGCTTCAATGTGAGTGTGGTGGTCATGCATATCTCCTGAGGACGAAAACGCGTGGTCGCGATCTGGCTAACATCCTACCCTCGTCAGTGCAAGGTCAGCCAGTTCTTCGACTACCCTGATTGGTATTTGACAGAAGCAGGTGCCCGCCACCATCATGCTTCCCATGGACAGGTCAAAAAATGAAAAACTGGTGTTCGACTTCCTTGAAGAAACCGGCAAGCCAGTCAGGGCATATGATATTCTTGATGCGCTTCGCGATGATGGGTTGCGTGCGCCGCTGCAGGTCTATCGCGCTCTTGGAAAGCTGATTGAAAGCGGCGATGTCCACAAGATTGAAAGCCTGAATGCATTTGTTGCCTGTAAACACAGCGCCTGCGCCAGCAGTGAAATCAGCATCTTCATGCTGTGTGAGCGATGCGATGTGGTAACGGAAACCGTGGATGCGGCTACGGCCGAAAGCCTTGCCGCCTTATGCAAAACACGCGGTTTCAGCGGCAATCGTCAGATGATTGAGATCACTGGCACCTGCCAGTCTTGCCGGGCGGTAGCGAACTGACTGCCCTCATACATTCAGCAGAAGATATTCGCGCTCCCAAGGACTGATCACTTCTAAGAAGGCTTCAGCCTCACCACGCTTGACTTCAATAAACAGCTTCACAAATCCATCACCCAAAACATCGTGGATAGGACTGTTCCGTTCCAGCGCATCCAAAGCAATGTCAAGATTCCGCGGCAAGGTCGCCAGATCTTCGCCACTGTCTTTCAGAGGCCGTGAAGGACGGCGTTCTTCCTGAAGACCAAGCCACAGAGTGGCGAGGCTGGCAGCGATTGCGAGATAAGGGTTTGAATCTGCACCCGGTATCCGGTTTTCAATCCGACGGTTCATTGGATCACCCATCGGCACCCGAAGCCCAACAGTCCGGTTATCCATTCCCCAGGCCAGATTGGTTGGAGACGAATCTTCCTTGATCGTGTGCCGACGATAGGAGTTCACATAGGGCGCTGTCAGCGCCATTGTGCTGGCAAGATAACGCTGCATGCCGGCAAGCGCGTGATAGAAGCTGTCACTTTCCGAGCCATCTTCCTTCACAAACAGGTTGCGGCCTGTTGCTTTGTCCCGAACGGACAGATGCAGATGCATGGCACTGCCGGGCTGATCCTGCATGGGTTTGGCCATGAAGGTGGCATGGACAGCGTGGTCGAGCGCCGCCTGACGGACTGTCCGCTTAAACAGAAACGCCTGATCGGCCAGATCCAACGCCTCACCGTGATTGAAATTAATCTCCATCTGCGCCGCGCCAGCCTCATGGCTCAGCGTATCAATGTCGATCTTCTGCACATCACAATAGTCGTAGATATCCTCAAACAGCGGGTCAAACTCATTCACCGCATCGATGCCATAGGCCTGACGCGCTTTTTCCGCACGACCAGATTTGCCGGTAGGGGTAACCAGTGGGTTGTTTGCATCAGAGCTCTGCTGAACGAGGAAGAATTCCAACTCTGGTGCCACGACAGGTTCAAGCCCAGCTTCGTCAAACAGAGACAGCACCCGTTTCAACACCGCCCTGGGGGTGAAGGGAACGATGTTACCATCATGGTCATGAGCATCATGAATGATCTGTGCAGTTGGCTCCTTATACCAAGGTACAAGCCGACTGCTTCGTGGATCGGGCCGCAAAATGATGTCGGATCCGATAGCGTTCAACACTTCTGAGTCGAGATATTCGCCCGTCACCGACTGGCCGAAGACATATTCCGGAAGTCTAAGCCCCCCAGATTTGGCAGCCGAGATGAATTTTCCGACTGGCAGAATTTTACCTCGCGGAATGCCGGCAATATCACTTACCAAACATTCGACTTCGGTCACGGCATTGGCCTCCAGCCAAGCGACCATGTCGTCAAAAGTCATGTTGCTGTTCACCATCTACTCCTGTGCGATCAGAGGTTCAGGTCAGCCGCGGTAGCATCAAGCGCCTTACGGACAATGGCAACGGTCTCATCAATATCTTCGCGGCTATAAGTCAGAGGCGGCGACAGGATCATCCCGTCACGCACGGCGCGCATCATCAACCCATTGGCAATGGCGTGATCGCGACAGATCACGCCAGCTGCCCCGACATTATCAAACATGACTGGCCCATCTTTCGATTGCACCAATTCAATGGCCGCCAGCATTCCAAAGGTACGCACCTCACCAACAATAGGGTGATCGGCAAGAGGGGCAAGAGCGGCGGCCAAGTAAGGGCCAGTGTCATTGCGAACACGGTCAATCATGCCTTCACGTTCAATGAGCGCCAGGTTGGCAAGCGCAACCGCCGCAGCCACAGGATGACCAGAATAGGTGAAGCCGTGATAGAACTCGCCACCATCCGCAATCAGACGGTCTGCAACACGATCACCAACCATCACCGCCGACATAGGCACATAGCCCGATGTGAGCCCCTTGGCGAGCGTCATCATATCCGGTGCAAGGTTCATGGTCTGACTTGCAAACCACTGACCAGTTCTTCCAAAGCCAGTGATCACTTCATCAGCGATGAACAGAATATCATGCTTACGGCAAATGCCCTGAATGTGATCGAAATAGCCCGCAGGCGGAACGATCACTCCGCCAGCCCCCTGAATAGGCTCAGCCACAAAGGCGGCAACCCTGTCAGCTCCGATATCTGCAATCTTGTCTTCAAGCCATGAAGCCGCATTCGCAGCGAACTCTGCTTCATCCTGATTACCCTGATACAGGAACCCATAAGGCGGTCGGATGTGGTCAAAATCTGCTTCATTGGCAGCCTGTTCATGCATGCCCGACATACCGCCCATGCTGGCAGACATGATGGTACTGCCGTGGTAGCCGTAATCGCGACCAATGATGACGCGCTTGTCAGGCTTGCCCTCCAATGCCCAGAAATGGCGCACCATGCGAATGATGGTGTCATTCGCCTCGGATCCGGAATTGGCGTAGAACACATTGTTCAGACCGTCAGGTGTAATGTCAGCTAGCTTTTTGGACAGAGCCAGAACCGGCTGATTGCTGGTCTTGAAAAAATTATTGTAATAGGGAAGCTGACGCATCTGGGATGCAGCGGCATCGACCAACTCATTGCGGCCATAGCCAACATTCACGCACCAAAGCCCAGCCATCCCATCGAGAATACGATTGCCTTCGCTGTCGAAAATATAATGTCCATCCGCATGGGTAATTATCCGCGAGCCCTGCGCACGCAGTTCGGCATAATCGGTGAAAGGCGCCATATGATGCGCCGCATCAATAGACTGCCATTCGCGAGTGGAAAGATTGTCCGTCAGGATATCGTCCGGGGTCATTCTGGCACCAATTTCATCTGCTGGTTTTGTCTGTTAACCGAGTCACATTCACTATGGTCTTCGGCGGTAGCTCAGCCTAACCTGACTCAATATCCGGTGCAAAGCAAAGAGCGACAAATATCTATCCCGCCTGGACCCATCATTCACAATCGAATTCAAGATCATGACCACCCATACAAGCCTCTATGAAAGTGAGTTTCACGACCGGCCAACCTATGGTTTGGCAACGCCAGATGCGAACTTTGACATTGCAATTGTTGGAGGCGGTCTGACTGGCATGTCAGCAGCATTAGAGCTTGCTGAAGCAGGGTTTGATGTTGCGGTTCTGGAGGCGGGCCTGATTGGGTCAGGTGGGTCGGGCCGCAATGGCGGGCATGTCTGTCAGGGATGGCCAACCGATTTTGACAAGATCAGCGGGCAGCTTTCGCCTGAGGCTGCTGATATAGCCTGGGAATCTGGTATGGCTGCCGTCGATCTGCTTCGCAGCCGCGTAAAAAACCACAAGATCGACTGCGACCTGACATTTGGTTATCTGCATGCCGCCCTCCACAAGCGACAGATGGATGAATTGGATGCCATGCAGGACGAATGGGAACTTCGCGGCTATGATCAGTTCACCCGCCTTGGGACTCAACAGGAGCTTGACGAACATATTGGCAGCACCGCTTATGTCGGGGCGCTTTATGACACTGGATGCGGCCAAATACAGCCGCTGAAATATCTGCACGGGCTTGCCACAGCAGCATCATGTGCCGGGGCCCATATTTTCGAAAACAGCGCCATTAAGCGGCTGGAACGAGGCGGCTCTCAGAAGATCTTGCATCTGGCATCGGGCGGTCAGGTTACCGCGCGCATCGTGATGCTGTGCGGCAACGCCTATCTCGCCGATATTGGCCTGCCACAGATGCACACCAGACTGGCACAGGTCACATCATCGATTCTGGCAACCAAGCCCCTGTCACAGAATATGATCCGTCAGATACTGCCAACTGGCGCTGCCGTGGCAGATTGCAATGCCGCACTGAACTATTACCGTATCGATGCTTCAGGCCGAATGGTGTTTGGAGGACGGGCAAGCTATTCGAACATCGAACTTGGTGCGGTCGAGCCCGATCTGCGCCGACGCATGTCGGCTGTGTTTCCGCTGCTTGCAGATGCTGAAACCGAACAGGTCTGGTCGGGCCGGATCGGCATTACGGTCAGTCGTATACCGCATTTCGGTCGAACTGATGATGATATCTATTTCGTGCAGGGCTTCTCAGGCCATGGGGTGGCGTTGACTGGCCAGGCCGGCAGTATTCTCGCCAAAGCCGTGATCGGCGATGCCACCCAGTTTGACGTGATGTCGAGCCTGTCACATATGCCATTTCCAGGCGGACCATTCCGGACACCCGCGCTAGCTCTCGGCATGGCCTGGTTCAAGCTTCGTGATCGCCTGAAAATCTAATGGTTTAATCCAGCCGTCATACCCTGCCGACTGGGCGTGAGGTAGCGCCTCGCTTCTTGGCCATTACGGCAAGCCAGTCAAAACACATGCTGGCTGCTGCAATGGCGGTGATCTCGGCATGGTCATAGGCAGGAGACACCTCCACAATATCCATCCCAATAAGATTCAGAGGTTCCAGCCCACGGATGAATTCGAGCCCCTGCCAGCTTGCAAGCCCACCGACCACTGGCGTGCCAGTCCCCGGCGCAAAAGCCGGATCCAGCCCGTCAATATCAAATGACAAATAGACCGGGGTGTCGCCGGCGCGCTCACGAACGATATCAATGGCGGCATCAATGCCATTACGATGCACCCAGGGGCTGGTCAGAATTTCAAAACCGTGATCGCTGTCGTTATAGGTGCGAAGCCCAACTTGGGTTGATTTCGTAACATCAATAATGCCTTCAGCCGCAGCGCGCGCGAACATGGTGCCATGATCGAACCGCGTGCCATCATCCGGCCAGGTGTCACAATGTGCATCAAACTGTACCAGCGCCAGCGGCCCATGTTTCTTCGCATGTGCTTTAAGCAGGGGATAGGCCACTGAATGATCGCCTCCGAGGCTGAGCATCATGGCACCAGAGTCAAGGATTGCATCAGCATGAGATTCAATGGCATCAAAGACGCCCGCAGGGTGATGCGGGTCAATGAACGCATCACCATAATCAACCACAGACAAGGTTTCGAACGGATCAAATCCGAAGGGAAAATGTTTCAGCTCAGCAAGCTGTACTGACCCGGCCCGAATGGCGCGTGGACCAAGCCGGCATCCAGAACGATAGGTGACGGCATTATCATAAGGGATGCCACTGATGACCACATCGGTGCCTGCAAGATCGCGGCTATAGCGGCGGCGGGCAAAGCTGAGGGCACCACCATAGGTCATTTCAACCCAGGTTCCGGTGCCGTCACTGTCACGAAAGGCCTGATCACCGCGGGGCGTATCCTGGCTCATGGCTGGCTCTCCTTTTGTCCCACAACCGTTATCTCATCCCCTGCTGCAGTCTGCTCTAAAGCACGGCGGCGTGTCCTGCTGTTGTGATAGATGATCAAGCTGGCTGTCACAACTGAGGCAGCCACCAGCAAGATCATGATTGTTGCCAGCGCATTGATCTCCGGCGTAACACCAAGTCGGACCTTGGAGAAAATTACAATCGGCAGAGTGGAGCTGCCTGGCCCACTAACAAAACTCGCAATAACCAGATCATCAAAGCTGAGCGTAAAGGCCAGCAGCCATGCCGCGACCACCGCGGGCGCAATCACTGGTAAAGTGATAGAAAAGAATATGTAGGGCTGGCGCGCACCAAGATCGGCTGCCGCCTCTTCAATCGACATGTCGAAATCACGAAGACGTGCCTGCACCACCACGGCGGCGAAACACATGCCGAACGTGGCATGCGCGATGATGATAGTGTCGATGCCGCGTCCCGATGGCCAGCCAAACAGGCCCTCCATCCCAATGAACAGCAGCAGCAATGACAGACCCGTCACCACTTCGGGCATCACCAGTGGTGTACTGGCAAGCGCACTAAGCGCCAGTCGAAATCGGAAATTGCCGAACCGCACGAAGGCAAGTGCAATCAACACCCCGAACACAGTTGATATTGTCGCCGCCGACACCGCAACCCAGAGTGATTTGCCAAGAGCTTCGAGTATCTGCTCATTCTGCAAAAGCGCCCCATACCATTTGGTTGAGAACCCCGCCCATACCGAGACAAGACGACTGGAATTGAAGCTGTAAATGATCATCACAATGACTGGCACATACAGAATGCCGAAGCCGAGAACGCCAAGGATCAGAGCTGGCCATGCAAGAGGACGCCGCATCATGCCGCTCCTGGCTTGATATCGTTCTGTTGAGCTTCATCATATTGCTGATCAAGCGCTGTGGTACGACCATCCTGATAGCGCGCATAGATGATCGGAACGGCCAGTATAATAAGCAGAAGCACTGCCAATGCTGAGGCGACTGGCCAGTCACGGCTACGGAAGAATTCTGTCCACAGCACTTTGCCAATCATCATCTGATCCGGACCACCAAGAAGCGCTGGAATGACGAATTCACCAACCGCTGGAATGAAGACGAGAAGACTACCCGCGATAATCCCTGGCATGGTGAGCGGCAACACCACTGTTCGAAACACCGCGACACGCCCGGCACCAAGGTCCGCTGCCGCATCCAGAAGATCATCATCAAGACGGATCATTGTGGCATAGAGTGGCAGAATCATAAGGGGTAGATAAGTCAGCAACATACCCATATAGATAGAAAAATCTGTCTGCATCATGCGCAACGGTGCATCAATCACACCAAGGAACAGAAGCATTGTATTGATGAACCCATTCGGATTGAGCAAACCAATCAAAGCATAGATCCGCAGCAGACTTGATGTCCAAAAGGGAAGCATCACCAGGACCAGAAGCATCGCACGCTGTCGAGGGTCTGATCTGGCAATCCACCATGCCATCGGATAGGCGAATACAAGACAGATGATGGTTGAGAACAAGGCCAGCCTGATGCTGTTGCCAGCAGGACCGAGATAGTCCTGCCAGTACTCCAGCAGAAGCGCATAATTCTCAAGATTGAAGTTGGTGAAGAAACCGTCCTTGCCGAAACCCCAAAGAGGTTCAAATGGCGGGATTCCGCGACGCGGCATGGTGAATGAAGTCTGGGCAACTTCGATCAGAGGCAGAAAGAAAAACACAATTAGCCAGATCAACGGCAATGCGACGACAATCCGACGCCCGTTGCGCTGCAGCCATGTTGTCTGCCCCATCATGCTGCGTCAGTCCTGTAGCAAAACGACATCGGCCGGATCGAAGCTGGCAAAACCCTGCTCCTCCCATTCCATTGGCGCATCCTCACCACGCTGGTTTGGCTGGGTTGTTTTCAACATGATGCCATTTGGACCTGACACACGATAATTTGAGGCAACCCCCGTGAAGGCCATATCCACTATCGAGATTGGAATATTGTTGGCTGCCTTACCACGGGATCGAGACAGGTTTATTTTTTCCGGCCGGATGGCAAGACTGACAGGCTGGCCCACCGAAAACCCACCCGGATCCAACGCCAGAACCGGTATTTTAGCGTCAATTTCCAAAAGCCCATCCTTGGCACCGGTGACTATACCGTCAAGGAAACTGACTGATCCCAGAAAATCGGCGATGAATCGGTTGCCCGGGCGATCATAGAGCTGACGCGGGCTGTCAACCTGCACCAGCTTTCCGGCATCCATCACCCCGATCCGGCTGGCCAGGGTCATGGCCTCTTCCTGATCATGGGTCACAACGATGAAAGTGGTCTCCAGTTTCTCCTGAATATCGACAAGCTCGAACTGCGTGTCCTCGCGCAGCTTCTTGTCAAGTGCAGCCAGCGGTTCATCTAGAAGCAGCAGCTTTGGCCGACGCGCAAGTGCGCGGGCCAGAGCCACCCGTTGGCGCTGACCACCTGACAGTTGATGCGGGCGGCGATCATCCATGCCGGTCAACCGGACAAGACGAAGAAGCTCCTCTACCCTTGTTCGGATTTCAGATTCAGCCATACGCGCACGCCGCAACCCGTAGGCGATGTTATTTGCAACACTCATATGCGGGAACAGCGCATAGTTCTGGAACATAATATTGACCGGCCGCGCAGCTGCCGGCACCGATGCCATATCAATGCCGTCGATTTCAATCCGGCCGCTATCGACCGTCTCGAACCCTGCCAGCATTCGCAGCAAAGTTGTCTTGCCGCAACCAGATGCACCCAGAAGGCAGAACAGCTCTGCCTTCTCGATATCGAGAGACAAATCATCAACAGCAACCACGTCACCAAAGCGACGTGTTACGTTTTCTATTCGGATGAATGGTGCCATCGGCTTTCTGCCTATGCTGGCCCGTGGGCTGGAAACGCGACCGCCGGCTCAATGAACCGGCGGTAGACAGGTTTGAACGTCCGTTCGGCCTTAGCTTCCCGACGAGAAACGCGACCACACGCGTGTCACAGTGCGGTCAAGGCGCGCATCATAGACCGGCACGACGAACAGATTCTTCTGAGCCTCAGCCGTTGGGTAGATACCCGGATGCTCAAGGATCTCCGGATCAATGTCCGACTTGGCAGCCTCGTTGCCGCTGGCATACCAGACATAGTTCACGTTGGCGGCGGCAACATCACCACGAAGCATGTAGTTTATGAAGGTGTAAGCATTGTCGAGATTCTTAGCGTCGGCTGGAATGGCGAAATGGTCGAACCACAGATTGGTGCCTTCCTTCGGGATATAATATTCAATGGTGTGTCCGTTTTCGGCTTCCTCGGCACGATAAGCCGCCTGGAAGGCATCACCAGACCACATGATGGCGGCACAGATATCACCATTGGCAATGTCGTTGATCGACTGGCTGGAATGCACGTAGCGCAGATGTGGGCGCACCGCGTTCAGAACGTCACCAGCGGATTCAAAATCCTTGCCATTCATGCTGGTACCATCACCACCCTGGTAGGCAATAACATTTGGAAGAACGTCGGTTGGTGCGTCAAGAATAGCTACACCACAATCAGCCAGCTTGGATGCGTATTTAGGGTCAAGAATAAGCGCCCAGCTATCGGTCGGCGCGTCATCACCAAGACGCTCAGCAATCATGTCGACATTGTAGGCAACACCTGTGGTGCCCCACATATATACGGCTCCAGCATTGTCGATGCCGATCTGCTGGTTGGCAAACCCCTGAACGCCCATGTCCTGATTTGCATAATTCGCAATCCGTGACAGATCCAGGTCCTGATAGGCCCCAGCTTCACGGCCACGTGCCAAGAAGTCACCAGTTGGCACGACCACATCATAGCCTGATGAACCGGCCAGCATCTTGGCTTCCAGGACTTCGTTCGAATCATACATGTCGTAGGTGACCTTGATGCCCGTCTCAGCCTCGAAATTGGCAATGGTGTCCTCGGCAATATAGTCCGACCAGTTATAAACATTCAGCACTTCCTCGGCACTGGCAGTCACTGTGGCCAATCCAGTTGCAAGTGCGGAAGCAGCCAGTCCAACTACAATCTGTTTGCTTTTCACGAATTTCATTGATGTTCCCTCCTAGGTTATGGCGCCCGTGTAGACCACGGTTGCGTTCATGCCATAGCGCCCGACAATCCTGTGCAGAGTATGGGGTGGCCAGCTAAATTTAGTCAACTAGGAGACTGCCCCTAGCCACGATCGGACTTCATGTCGAGCCAATCCCGAAACTGGTAATATTTTCCGATAATTGGCAGAAACCAAGGCGTGCCACGATAGATTGGAAATGATGGCAGCCGCCGCCCGGAAAATGCGGAAGGACGGTTCAACCTGCCAGACGCCTCTAAGGCTGTTCTGTGCCCAAGCCAGTTCATCATTACAACCCCGCTGCCATGGCATCCAAGCGCGTGGAAGACACCCGGCAAGGTTTCAGGCTGGCTTTCCCCCATATGCGGAACCCCATCACGAAGATAGGCAACATTCCCCCACCAGCCATGAGACAGTTTTGTTCCTTCAAGCTGTGGAAAGACACGAAGGAGCCGGCGATGCAGAAGCCGTGCCCCGGCCTTTGGATCATGAACCAGATACCGGGCTCGACCACCAAATAAAACACGACGACGGTCAGGAGATGGGCGGAAGTAGGACAGAAGACGCTTGGTATCAGCAATCATTCTGTGGGTTGGGAACAGCTCGGTTACACGATCTTCACCCAATTCTTCGGTAGCAATCTGATATGACGGCACCGGCACAACGCGATTGCGATGCCAGGGTGACAGATCCCCGCTGTAACCGTTGGTGGCAATAATCACCGATTCAGCACTGATGGCATGCTGCGATGTTTCAACGAGCAATTTGGCGTCCGCGCGTTTGATAGCTCCCGCTCTGATACCGCCAAACAACTTCACACCACAGCGTTCAGCAAGCTGAAGCACACCCTGATGAAGTTTTGCAGGATGGACGGCGCCGCTACGATCAAGGGTCATGCCCCCCTTATAGTAGCTTGATGCCAGATGAAGATGAGTATCGCCGGGCGCCACCATGCGCGCACCGGAATCGGCAATGTCGTTCAACCGTTCCACAGACGCCTGCTGACGGATCCAAGCCGCGCTGGTATGCGCCCCGACGAACCGTCCGCAGCGCTGATAGACAGCATCAATGTCATGGTCACGGATGAAGGCCTCGAACCATCCATAGGACTCCGCAGCTTCAGCTAGCAGCTCTGCCTCACGGGCCGGCTCAAGAACGGTATGTTTGCCAACATTGACCCCGCCGGACACCATGCCACCGTTGCGGGTGGATGCTCCAAGCCCAAGTGGACCAGCCTCGAGCAGGACAACATCATTCCCTGTCTGTGCAAGAGTGATTGCCGCCTGTAGTCCAGCATAGCCAGACCCCACAACCACGACATCAGTGCGCGACGGAAGCGCGTCTAGCGGAAGTCCGACAGACTTATCCCGCGGGATATCATCCCACCAGTAGGGGTCAGCGCTGAAATCATTTGCAAAGATATCTGCCATGGAGATGTCACCTAAACCCAGCCTAGATCAATTTGCCTTTCAAATGCATTGACCGCATTCCGCATCAGCATCGCTACGGTAACCGGGCCAACACCGCCCGGAACCGGCGTGGTCCAACTGGCGACATCGGCTACGGCATCGGTATCGGCATCACCAACAATGCGTGTGCTACCATCATCACTGGTAATCTGATTAATGCCAATATCAATAACGGCAGCCCCGGGCTTGACCATGTCAGCGGTCAAAAGTCCTGGCACCCCCACCGCAACAAGCACAGCGTCGGCGCGACGCGTATGAGCTGCAACGGAGCGGGTCATGTGGTGACAGACCGTTACAGTGGCACCTTCTGCCATCAGCATGAAGGCTGCGGGCTTGCCAACAATTTCCGAATGGCCAACGACGACAACTTCCATGCCCTCAAGCTTCATGCCGGTGGCCCGAATCATCTCCACTGACGCTGCCGCCGTACAGGGTGCAAGCGCAGTCTGATTATAGACAATGTTACCAATAGAGGCCGGGTTCATGCCTTCGACATCCTTCAGCGGATGAATGGCGGATTGCAGGGACCGCACATTGATATGGGCCGGCACGGGCCGCTGGAGAATCACACCAAGCACGTCTGGGTCATCATTCATCGCGACAAGGCGGCGTTTGCATTCATCCTGAGTCAGATCAGCAGGCCAATGCTGTTCATCGAATGGCAAACCAACCAATTCAGCGGCTCGTGCCTGCCCCCGGATATAGACGGCAATTTCGTCAACATCGCCAATACCAACCGAAACCAGACGTCCAACATGACGGCGTTTGGAAAGCCGCTGGATATCATCTTTTGCACGGTCAAGAATTTGCTTACGGATTTCCGCGCCATAGAGCATACGCGGATCGCGTTGTGCGGTCATATCCCCTCCCCCAAGGGCAGCCCATCAAAGTCGCGGGAGTATAGGTTCAGAACGCTCATGAGGCGATGATTTTCTTGCCGCGAAGGACAGATATAATTTCTTGTACCGTCTGTGAGGTAACCGCAAGCCTCCGGGCGGATCCACGCCTTTACCGGGCGACTTTACAGTACAAGGGTTAGGGTCTATAACGCGTCCGGTTTGCACGGCCTTTCCGGGGGAGTTTCCGTTGATTGGGCGGTGCCGTTTTAACACCAGTCATAAGGAAGTTTTCATGCTTACTTCTGCCGTTATGCCGATCAGCCTTGGTATCCTCGGTCTGGTCGCGGCCTTTCTGGTCTATGCACGTATTCTGCAGACACCAGCCGGCGAAGGACGCGTCAAGGAAATCGCTGACGAGATTCATCTCGGCGCCATGGTCTTCATGGCCAGCGAGTACAAGCGTCTTGCCGTATTCTGTCTGATTTGTATCGTTGCGCTCTATGCCAGCCTTGGCGCCGATACTGCCATCTCCTTCACACTTGGCGCTCTGTGTTCCGGTGTAGCCGGCTACATCGGCATGTACACCGCCACTAAGGCGAATGTGCGCACAGCCGTTGCTGCCAACACAAAAGGTTCTGCTGAAGCGCTGAACGTTGCCTTCTTCGGCGGCTCAATCATGGGCCTGACCGTTGCATCGATGGGCTTGTTCGGCATTGGCCTGCTGTATCACTTCATGGGCGGCACAGCGCATGGCATCGAAGCCATTGAAGGTTTTGCCATGGGTGGCTCATCTGTTGCTCTGTTCAGCCGTGTTGGTGGCGGTATCTTCACCAAATCAGCTGATGTTGGTGCTGACCTGGTTGGTAAGGTTGAAGCCGGCATTCCTGAGGATGACCCCCGCAACCCAGCCGTGATCGCCGATAACGTTGGTGATAACGTTGGTGACGTTGCTGGCATGGGTTCTGACATTTTTGAATCCTACTGCGGATCGATGATTGCATCGATGGCTCTTGCTGCATCCATGACCATGGCCTCTGTTGAGAACCTTGGCGGCGACCGCGCTGTCCTGCAGTTCATGCCGCTGGCTCTGGCCTCAACTGGCCTGCTCTGCTCGCTGCTCGGCATTCTGTCGGTGCGCATGTTTGCAGACCGCAGCCCTGATGTTGCGCTTCGCTTCGGCACCATCGGCTCAGCCGTTGTCTTCATTGCCGCAGCCTATTTCGTGATCACAAGCATGGGCGCCACCTCTGGTGTCTGGTTTGCTGTTCTGGTTGGTGCCATTGGCGGCATCATCGTTGGCCTGGTCACCGAATATTACACAGGTGGTGCCCCGGTCCGGAAAATCGCCAAGGATGGCGAGACAGGTCCTGCAACGATCATGATCTCTGGCCTTGCCACAGGCATGCAGTCAGTCGCCGTTCCGGTTCTGACCATTGCTGGCATCATCTTCTTTGCCAACATGTCTGCAGGCCTGTACGGCGTTGGTATGGCAGCGGTTGGCATGCTCGCCACTGTTGGTATTACCATGGCGATTGATGCTTATGGGCCAGTTGCCGATAACGCTGGTGGTATTGCCGAAATGGCCGAAATGGGCCCAGAGACGCGTGAAATCACTGACTCGCTCGACGAGGTTGGCAACTCTACTGCCGCCATCGGTAAGGGCTTCGCCATCAGTGCTGCAGCGCTGGCCGCTCTGGCTCTGATCAGTGCCTACATTGCCAAGGTCAGCAATGGTGATCCGGACTTTGTCCTGGCCATCAATGACCCGATGGTTCTGGTTGGTATGTTTGTCGGCGGTGTCTTCCCATTCATTGTCAGTGCGATGACCATGACCGCTGTTGGCGACGCTGCCTTTGACATGATTGTTGAGGTTCGCCGCCAGTTCAAGGAGATCCCTGGTCTTCTGGAAGGCACAGCCAAGCCCGACACTGCACGCTGCGTGGACATCGCAACCCGCGCGGCTCTGAAGCGGATGATTATGCCTGGTGCGCTTGCCGTTCTGGCGCCTGTTGTCATCGGTTTTGGCCTTGGGCCAAAGGCGCTTGGCGGCATGCTTGGCGGTGCGCTGATCTGTTGTGTGATGATGGCTCTGATGATGGCCAACGCCGGTGGTGCGTGGGACAACGCCAAGAAATATGTCGAAAAAGGCAATCTTGGTGGTAAGGGTTCCGACGTCCACAAGGCAGCCGTTGTTGGTGACACCGTAGGTGATCCGCTGAAGGACACTTCTGGCCCATCAATGAACATCCTGATCAACGTGATGGCCATTGTCAGCCTGGTGATCGCACCGCTGCTGGTCTGATCCAGATCACAAACATGAATGTAAGAGCCGGCCTGTGAAAACGGGTCGGCTTTTTTTACGTGAATTCTTACCGCACAGGCCCGGCATCTGGCCACTGGCTGCATGTGCGATATGATGAGTCCCTGACCCACACAGCACACCCGCATCCGCCATGCCATCCCGACAACATCACGCAACCAACAGACTGATGATCCGCAACCGTGACGCCAGGCGTCTGTGGCTAACAGCGAATCTACTGGATGGTCAAATGTCAGACGCGGTCGACGTTATGGCCATCATCCGCAGGCTGGGCTTTCTGCAGATCGATACAGTACGAAACATCACCCGAGCACATGACCATATTCTGTGGAGCCGCAGCCAGCGTTATCGCGAGGGCATGGTTTGGCAGCATCTACGTCAGCGTGACTTGTTCGAGCACTTCACCCATGATGCGTCACTAATTCCGATGGATTTTTATCCCATCTGGCAATGTCAGTTCGACCGATTGGGCGAGAAGACAGCCAAGGCAAGCTGGTACAGGTCTGGCATGACAGATGAGGCGATTGCGACCATTCGCAGGCGTATCGCCGCGGAAGGCCCACTATCCACCCGTGCATTCGACAGTGGATCGCGCACTGGCGAGATGTGGTCCAAGCCACCCCACAAGAAGGCGCTGGAACAGATGTGGTATGGGGGAGTTCTGGCGACATCTCATCGCGAAAATTTTGAAAAATTCTATGATCTAGGTGAACGGGTGTTTCCCTCTCTTGATGAGAAGCCATCTCAAGAGAGTCAGAGAGATGATCTGTGCCGCGCGGCGATCGACCGCCTGTGGGTTGCCAGCGCCTCCGAAATCCGCCGGTTCTGGGATGCTGTCAGCGTTGCCAAGGTGGCTGACTGGCTTGGGAGTCATGATCTGGTCCCAGCGCGAGTCGAAGATGCAGCCGGCAACTGGCATGACAGCTGGGCTCTTCCTGACATAGAGGCACGGTTAGAAAGCCTGCCAGACTTGACGACAAGGATGCGACTTATAAATCCGTTCGATCCAGCTGTGCGTGATCGCAAGAGGCTTTTTCGCCTGTTCGGGTTTGAATATCGGAATGAGATGTTTGTGCCAGCAGCCAACCGCCAATGGGGATATTATGTCTATCCCCTGCTTGAAGCAGATCAGTTTGTGGGCAGGATTGAGCTGAAAGCTGATCGACCCCTTGGACTGATGCGTGTCAGCGGTTTCTGGCCGGAACCTACCGTGAGCGGTGGTCGGCCCCTTTCATGGGGAAAGGGGCGCATGTCGAGACTGTCCGCAGAACTGCAGCGCTTCGCCCGATATGCAGGCCTTCGTCTGTCACCTGCCGGAGCATATGCCCCGGCAGATGCCTGATCAAACCAGGCCGACAAGTGATCAGGCCTGCTGCGCCTCACCGTAATACAGCATCACGGCAT
>WTJS01000130.1 GCA_011524735.1 Alphaproteobacteria bacterium | reverse complement strand
ATATACAGCCCGCCTTGCGCCTCATCGCTCAGCAGCAGGATGGCGCCGGCATGCGGGCCGTGCGGGGCCACCGCCACATCGCGGATGCGGCCGATCTGCCCATCAAGGATGACGCGCTCGGAGGCTGGCAGCCCGTCCGCATCCAGCTCCACAAGATAGAGCCGCCGGAATTTCAGCGACCCGACCAGAAGATGCCCCTGATAGGCCGGAAACATCGCGCCGGTCTGGTTGCCGTCCGCCGCATCGGGATAAAAAGCCATGCCGGAGGGGGCGATGGACGGCACCCACACCCATACCGGATCGACATAGCCTGGCAGGCTGTCATGCGGGCTGACCCGGCGGCCGGTGGCATATTCCGCCCCAAAGCTGACTTTTGGCCAGCCGTAATTCGCCCCGCCATCGCGGGACGGGCGGATGATATTGATCTCGTCCCCGCCGCGCGGTCCATGCTCATGCGTCCAGATATCGCCGGTGCGCGGATGCATCGCCATGCCCTGTGGGTTGCGGTGCCCGATGGTGAAATTCTCGGCCGCCCATCCCTCTGCCAGCCCGGCCGGACCTGGATTGTCTGGCGGCACCGACCCGTCAAGATTGATCCGGATGATGCTGGCGGCGTTTGTCGCCCCATCCTGTCCATTGGCGCGGTCGCCGCGGTCGCCAAGGCTGGCATAGATCATCCCGCCGGTGACCTGCATCCGGCAGCCAAAATGATGCCCTGACCGGCTGGCCGCATTGCCGGTGAAAATGGTCTGCCGCCGCACCAGCCTGTCGCCTTCGATCACGGCGCGGTCAATTGCTGTTGCCGACCCGCCCTCCAGCACCGCCGAATAGCACAGATAGACATGCCCATCGATGGCCGCCACATCCAGTAACCCGCCCTGACGCCGCGCATAGACAGGCGGCACACCCATAATCTGGCTGGCACTGCCATCGCCAAGATCGATGCGGATCAGCCGGCCGTCGCGTTCGGTTACCAGTACCGTGTCATGATCCAGAAATTCCATGCCCCAGGGGTGGCTCAGCACCGGCCCGACACGTTCAATTGTGGGCGCTGCCATGGCCGCCAGGCTGGATGCAAAAAGGGCCGCACTGAAAAGCGCGGCCCTGATGAAAGTTCCTGGAACCATCGGTCTACAGTTTGTTGAGCGCCGAGACGACAGCGCGGATTGGGGCCATGGTGATCGAGGTGTCAATCCCCACCCCATAGATCGATGTTGTCGTGCCGTTCTCTTCGGTCACAAGCTCGACATAGGCGGCGGCTTCGGCCTTGGATGTGGCTGACCGCGTGTTCTGGCCAAAATCGGCAAGCCGGAACTGCAGATCGAACTTGTCGCGCATGGCATCGACAAAGGCCGAAATCGGGCCATTGCCGGTAGCGCTCACATCCACGCTTTCACCATTATGCAGCACGGTGGCCACCACCCGTTCGGATGACCCGTCGGCGGTTGCCTTGCTCACGTCAAAGCTGACAAGCTCGAACCTGCCGGTCGGGCGGATGAAATGCTCTTCCGCCAGCTCCCAGATCCGCTTGCTGGTGATTTCCTTGCCAGTCTTGTCCGCCTCTTCCTGAACGATGCCGGAAAATTCAATTTCCGCACCGCGTGGCAGGCGAACCTGATGGTCAGCTTCCAGAAGATAGGCGGACCCGGCCTTGCCGGACTGTGAATTTACCCGAATGATGGCTTCGAAAGTCCGACCGATATCTGCAGGGTCAATGGGAAGATAGGGAACTTCCCACACATCCGAATTGGCCGCCGCGATGGCGTCCATGCCTTTGCGGATGGCATCCTGGTGGCTGCCGGAAAAGGCGGTATGCACCAGCTGGCCGGCATAAGGGTGCCGCTGATGGACAGGGAGCTGGTTACAATATTCAGCTGTCTCCACCAGATTATTGATGTCCGAGAAACTCAGATGCGGGTCAATGCCCTGGGTGAACATGTTCAGCCCCAGCGTGATAATGTCGACATTGCCGGTGCGCTCGCCATTGCCGAACAGCGTGCCTTCCACCCGGTCCGCCCCAGCCATCAGGCCAAGTTCGGTCGCGGCCACGGCGCAGCCGCGATCATTATGCGGATGCAGCGACAGAATGACGGCCTCCCGCTTGCTGAAATTGCGGTGCATCCATTCAATCTGGTCTGCATAGATATTCGGTGTCGACATTTCGACTGTTGCCGGCAGATTGATGATGGTCGGTTTTTTGGCCGTTGGCTGCCAGACCTCCATCACCGCCTCGCAGACATCAAGCGCGTAATCCAGCTCAGTGCCGGTAAAGCTTTCCGGTGAATATTGCAGGCGCAGATTGTCCGCGCCACATTTGGCAATGCGGTCGGCCACCATCTTCGCGCCATCAATCGCAATCTGCTTGACGCCGTCACGATCGGCTTTGAACACCACCCGGCGCTGCAACGTCGATGTTGAATTATACAGATGCAGAATAGCGTTTGGCGCACCGTCCAGGCTTTCAATGGTGCGGTCGATCAGATGCTCGCGCGCCTGGGTCAGTACCTGAATGGTGACATCATCCGGCACATGGCCGCCTTCGATCAGCTCGCGAAGGAAGTTGAAATCGGTCTCCGAAGCAGACGGAAACCCAACCTCGATTTCCTTAAAGCCCATGGCGACAAGCAGCTTGAACATCCGCATCTTGCGGGCCCCGTCCATGGGCTCGATTAGCGCCTGGTTGCCGTCACGTAGGTCAACAGAGCACCATACGGGCGCTGTTTCAATACGGTTGCCGGGCCAGGTCCGATCGGGCAGATCGGGGCCGACAAAAGGACGGTATTTTTCATGCCCTGCTGCACCGCCATTCATGGCGGAAACAGGAGCATGATCCGGGCTAGTCATCGGTTTCGAGTCCTCTTCTGGATCAGGGTTGTGGCCTGTCTGCGCAGGCCTTGATGAGATAAAATGCCAGATATGGCCGTTTCGGGCCTTTCTGAGCTGCGTCAGAGTATACCGGTTAGATGTAAAAACAAACAGGTAAATTGCGGGTTCCTGCCGGTTTCATGCGGCTTTTTCCGGCTGGACAGGGCCGGGCGCAAATGCGGAAATCACTTGCCGCTGCGACAAAAGGACGGCAAAAGACTGCTACTGCTTCAGACGTGCCGTGCAGTATCATGCCTGCCCGGGAGATCGCAGCAGACGATCGCCATTCACAGCAAAGACAGCATCCATGACCGCGCCAGAAAATATCAGGAATTTTTCGATCATTGCGCATATCGACCACGGCAAGTCGACCATCGCCGACAGGCTGATTCAGGTCTGTGGCGGGCTGACCGAGCGTGAAATGACCGAACAGGTTCTGGACAATATGGATATCGAGCGCGAGCGCGGCATCACCATTAAGGCCCAGACCGTTCGTTTGAACTATCAGGCCAAGGATGGCGAGACCTATGTTCTGAACCTGATGGATACGCCGGGTCATGTCGATTTCGGTTATGAGGTGTCCCGTTCGCTATCTGCCTGTGAAGGCTCGCTTCTGGTGGTTGATGCCAGCCAGGGTGTCGAGGCACAGACGCTTGCCAATGTCTATCAGGCGATTGAAGTCGATCATGAGATTGTGCCGGTCCTGAACAAGATTGACCTGCCGGCAGCAGAGCCCGATCGCGTGCGCGGCCAGATTGAAGAAGTCATTGGCCTGCCTGCCGATGATGCGGTTGAGGCCAGTGCGAAGACCGGCATCGGCATCGCGGATATTCTGGAAGCGGTGGTGACCAAGATGCCGCCGCCAGCGGGCGACCCGGACGCGCCGCTGACAGCCCTGCTGGTCGATAGCTGGTATGATGCCTATCTCGGCGTGATGACTCTGGTGCGGGTCCGCCATGGCCGCATCAAGAAGGGCATGAAGATCAGAATGATGGATACGGGCGCGACGCATGTCGTTGAACGTGTCGGTGTGTTCTCGCCAAAGCCGACCGCCGTTGACGAGCTTGGCCCTGGCGAAATCGGCTTCATCAATGCTGGTGTGAAAACGGTATCGGATGCCCGTGTGGGGGACACCATCACCGAAGAGCGTCGCCCCTGTGAAGCGCCGCTTCCCGGCTTCAAACCATCAGTGCCGGTTGTGTTCTGCGGTCTGTTTCCGGTCGATACCAATGATTTCTCGACCCTTCGTGAAGCGCTGGAAAAGCTCTCGCTGAATGACTCTTCCTTTTCCTTTGAAGCGGAAACCTCTGCCGCGCTGGGATTTGGCTTCCGCTGCGGCTTTCTTGGCCTGCTGCATATGGAGGTGATCCGCGACCGTCTGGAGCGCGAATTCAATCTTGACCTGATTTCAACGGCCCCGTCGGTTGTCTATGCGATGACCATGACCGATGGCAGCGCCTTTGATCTGCATAATCCGGCTGACATGCCGGAAGTGACCAAGATTGCCGAGATGCAGGAGCCCTGGATCAAAGCCACCATCATGACCCCGGATGAATATCTGGGGCCGGTTCTGACGCTTTGCACCGAGCGGCGCGGCGAACAGCTTGATCTGACCTATGCCGGCAACCGGGCCATGGCGGTCTATCGTCTGCCGTTGAACGAGGTTGTGTTCGATTTCTATGACAGGCTGAAATCCATCACCCGCGGCTATGCCAGCTTTGACTATGCCATTGACGAATACCGCACTGGTGATCTGGTCAAGGTCTCGATTCTGGTGAATGGCGATCCGGTGGATGCGCTGTCGATGATCGTGCACCGCGAACAGGCGGAAACACGCGGGCGGGCGATTTGTATCAGGCTGAAGGACCTGGTGCCGCGGCAGATGTTCAAGGTGGCGCTTCAGGCCGCCATTGGCGGCAAGGTCATCGCCCGTGAGACCATTCAGGCGCTTCGCGAGGATGTGACCGCGAAATGTTATGGTGGTGACATCAGCCGGAAGAAGAAGCTTCTGGAAAAGCAGAAGGAAGGCAAGAAGAAGATGCGGCAGTTCG